>CAZGDN010000024.1:0-9085 GCA_964525235.1 uncultured archaeon
CTGCGAACACGCAGATGGATGCAGGAATACTGAAGAACAGCAAGTCCTTGTTCTCTGCCACCAAAAAAGCTGCCCCGAGCAAAGAAGAGTTAGGCAGCATTGTGCTAACTGTGTTATACAAGGGAAGAGTGCAGGCAGGCATTGTTGTTTCGCTGTTCAGGGACGGTGAAAAAATAGCAGAGGCTGCAACGAATTCAGAGGGAAAGGTTGAGTTCTCCTCACTTGAAACTGGAACGTATTACCTGATAACAAAGGCAACAGGCGATTTTGCCTCCACAAGAGTTGAAAACATCGAGGTAACACCCGGAGTAATAAAGACACCCAGGGTGGAATTGCAGTCCAAGACTGGCCCGGCGCCAGCGCCAAAGCCAGCTGACTACACTTGGCTGTGGCTGTTGCTGCTGGCAGCACTCGTGGTTGGAGCGTACTGGTTCCTTGCAGGCAAGAAGAGGGCTACAGGAAAAGAACCAGGGGAAGAAAAACCAAAGGGCCTGGCTGCAGCAGTGAAAAAGGTTGAAAAAGAAGAGGCAAAGAGGCCGTTCAAGAAATTCAAGGAGAAAAGAAAAGAAGAACCAGGGCATGAAAAACACAGGAAAAAACACCGCGTAAAACACGAGAAACATGAGAAAAAAGAAGAGGAACTGGCAAAGAAAGAACCTGAAAAAAAACCAGCGGAGCCTGTTAGGAAAGAACCGGAGAAAAAGCCTGGAAAGCCACTATTTGGAAAAACAGTGGAAGAACCAAAGCGTTCTTTTAAAAAGTTCAGGGAAGCAAGGGAAAAAGGAGAATAGCTTAAATTTAAATAAATCATTGTGAAATGTGTTTAATATGGCAGATATAGCTATTGAAAGAAATTTTAGTTATTTTTTAAACAACGATTTTTCCAATTATGAAGATGGGGAATGGATAGCCATAGCTGAGAACAGAGTTGTTGCCCATGGGAAAAGCTTGAGGGCAGTAATGAAAAATGCTGGAAAAAAAACTAAAATGCGCCCTCTTTTCACAAAGGTGAAAAAAATAGCCCATTACCTCCACGGTTAATATGAACTTAAGGTACAACTGCAAGCATAGAAAACTAGGGGATAACCTAACTGTTAAAGAACCAATAATCCCAATTAGGCTGGTTGGAGGAAATGGAAAAAAATCTGATTTTACTGGAGTTTTGGACTCTGGTTCTGATTTCGTTCTGGTACCAAAAGAGGTTGCAGAGGCTCTAGAAATTGATTACAAAAAAGGCATGGAGATAACCTCCAGTGACTTCGAGGGAAAAGAATTCAAAACCAGCATATGTGATATAAGAATGGAAATAATAAAGGGAAGAGAAAAACTTCCATTATCCTGCAAAGCGGCCATTAATCTCACAGGCCTGGGTACAAGGACATTATTATTGGCTCAAGCTTTTTTGAATACTTCAAGATCGTTTTTGACTACCCCCATAACAAGTTTCAAATAAAGAGTGTTAACAAAAAGTTTTAATTTTGCTTCAACCAAATTGGTTTTAATTGTTTCTTCTTAACTAATTCTTTATTACTTGCTAAGAGAGTGGTTGGTTGCGCTTACGCGTTAAAGAAGAGAAGTGCAGCGAGTGCAAGACCAGGGAATGCCTTGAGAACTGCCCCAACAGGCTGGAGTTCAACTCGCTTAACTGCAGGCACTGCAATCCAGAAACTGCACCCTGCGCACTCGCCTGCCCGAAAAATGCTTTTTTTGAGTCAGCGGAGGGCATTCTCTCAATCAATGAAGAGAAGTGCAATGGCTGCGGGAAGTGCGCGGAGGCATGCGAGTTCAATGCCATAACCCTGCGCGATGGAAAAGCCTCAAAGTGCGACCTGTGCGCGGGCAACGGCTTCAGACCTGCTTGCGTTGAGTCCTGTCCGAACGGCAGCCTGAAAGCGGAGTGGACGAGAGAGGAACTGAAAGCAAAAGAGAGCGCGTTGGGGTGTGCCGTGTTCACTCCGGGCAATGGCAGGAAAAGAGTGCTCTCTGAGAGAGAAAACCACTGCATAATCGAGGCCTCCAATGGAGAAAAATGGTATTTGGTGAAAGAATTCCCAGAGCTTTCAGGGCAGGAAGCCCTGCTCGTGAGGGAAATCCTTGAAGAGTTCCAGTCAATGCCAGAGAACAGCGAGAAAAACATTGCGGGTGCAATGGAAAGAGTTCTTGAAACCAGGATGGTTGAATTGGACCAACAGCAAAGGGAGTATTTTTTGGGGATTCTTTTCTCACTCGTTCATGGCTTTGGGCCAGTGTCGCTGTTGTTAGAGGATGACTCGCTGGAAGAGATTGCACTTATTGGGGTTGGAAGGGAAAGGCCACTGCGCGTTTACCACCACGCGTTTGGCTGGTGCAAGTGCAATGTTTACTTTGCGGACCAGAAGAGCGTTGCAAACATGGTTAACAGGATGCTCCTGAAAACTGAGAGGAGGCTTAGCTTGAGCACGCCGAGGGTGAACGGCGTGCTGCCGAACGGAAGCCGCCTTAATGCAACAATCCCGCCAGTTTCATTCACCCAGCCGAGTTTTACAATCAGGAAGTTTAACTCGAAAAAGTTCACAATCCAAGAGCTTGTGAGAAACAAAACCGTTAGTGCAGAGACAACAGCATTTCTTTCAATGGCACTCGAAGCAGACTGCTCTGTTTTGATAGCAGGGAACACTGGGTCTGGAAAGACAACAACGCTTAACGCGCTGTTCTCTTTTGTGCCAAAGAGCGACAGGGTTGTAGTAGTGGAGGAAACACCGGAACTGCAACTAGAACACGATCACGTGGTGAGGCTGAACACTTGCCCAAGGCGCGGCATTGGAATGCCCGAGCTCATAGTTGACTCGCTGAGAATGCGCCCAGACAGGGTTGTTGTTGGCGAGATAAGGAACAGGGAAGAGGTAACCGCGTTCATTGACACGCTGCTGGCTGGACAGGGAAAGGGAAGCTATGCAACGTTTCACTCAACTTCCTCGCTTGAAGCAGTAAAGCGGCTTTCGCTCTTGGGCGTGAAAGAGATAGACCTGTGCAGCCTGGACCTGGTTGTGGTGCAAAAGAGGTGGGACAGGATTGACCTCGGAAAGGGAACAAGGAGAGAAATGCGAAGGGTAACAGAGGTCTCAGAGGTGCTGGAAAAAAACTCCAGGCTGGCAGTGAACACGCTTTACTCTTACAATTATTCAAGGGAAAAACTTGAGCCAAAAGCCAAGAGCAAAAAGGCATCAAGGAAGATCCAGAGGGCTTTTTCGTTCTCTGAAAAGGCTTTCAGGAAAGAGCTGGCAAGGAGAAAGAGGCTTGTGGAAAGGGGAAAAAGCTTGTGCGCTTGAGGGTTTCGGAAAGATGAGAGCTGGGGGAAATATGGAAAGGCTGTGAGCAATAAGGGGGGTGTTTTGTGGGAAGAGTGAGAAAAACCGGAAAAGTCTGGGGTGCTGTCTTGAAAAAAAGGGAAAACGAGGAAATTGAAGCAGAGCTGCCTTTTGCACTCATGCACTTGCGCACTCGCCTCTCTTTAGGGGAGCAGTTTGAGAGTGCACTGCGGGCAGTTGCTGGTTCACTGCATGGCTCTCTTGGAAGGGAGCTTTTAAGGGTCTCGGTTGAAATTGAAAAAAACGGGGCGAGTGTCAGCGAGGCCTTCTTGCACGCAATTGAAAGAGTGAGTTCACTGCAGTTCCGAAGGGCTTGCAGTCACCTCGTTGGGCTTTACGAGCAGGGCTTTTCCAAGGACACTCTAAACTCCATTAAATCGCTCCACAGGGACATGCTTGCAGAGCAGAGGGCAAGGTTAAAGGATTTCTCGGGAAAAATGGTTGTTTACTCCCTGGTGTTTGTTGCCTTTTCCACGGTGATGCCCGCACTGTTTTTAGCATTCATTCTTGTTGGCTCAATGTTTTTGGACTTGAGCATTTCTCCAGCGAGCGCTTTCGCAGTGGTCATATTGGTTTTTCCATGCCTGGACCTGGCTGTGCTGTTGTACATCCGCGAGAGAACACCCCTGTTTGCGAGGCTGTGAGGGAAACAGGATGACATTGATTGGATTGCTTGCAGGGAAAAAAACTGAAAAAGAGTTTGCTCAGGAATTAAAACAAAACTTTTCAGTAACGCTTTCATTAATGCAATGGAGGGCACTAGGGTTTGGGGCAGTATTGTCTCTCCTGGCTGTTGCTTTGGCCCTGGTTTTAGGGCTTGGAAGCGAAAGCGCATTGGTGCTCTTTGCAGCACTGCTCTTCGCGCCACTGGTATTACTACTCTCATATTACTCGTACTTGGTTGAAAGGAGGCGCAAGAGCATGGAAAGCGAGGCCCCGATGCTTCTATTAGAGGCCTCGGTTTTTCCACGCGGCACGCCGGTGTCCCGCATAATAGAGTTTTTGGGGAAGAGAAAAAACAGCCTGCTCAGTGTGGAGTTTGAAAGGGCGTGGCTGGAGATAGGCAGGGGCGCACCTGTTGAAAAGGCACTTGGAAAAATAAAAAAAAGGAATAAGAGCGTGGTGATTGCAAGGATGATTGACGTGCTGTTGATTGCATACGAGAGCGGTGCTTTTTTGGGGGAAAGCTTCAGGGAACTCGCAGAAGAACTGCTGGAAATGAAGTCAATGCTTGCGGAGAAAAAAGCCTCGCTTGCAATTGAAAGGGTCACGCTTATTGCCGGAAGCGCCTTAATCGTCCCATTTATTCTTGGCGTTCTCACCGGCCTGGTTTTCAGGTTTGACTTTTCGGATATCCAACTCGCTGGGTTTTCAAGCACAGCCCAGAGACAGGAACTGCTTGAAACAGCACCAACAGCAAACCATTTATACATAATCGAGTATGCTGTTATTGCTTCTGTTTTCCTCGCCTGGCTTGATGGCAAGCCCCGCAAGGCATTTGTGTATGCTGTTGTTCTCGTACCACTGAGTACTGCGGTTTTTCTTTTAAGCAGGGGCATCAGCGGTTTTTAGAACAGCGCAGGAAAAAAAGCAACAGGGAAAGGGAAACATTAATAAAGGGAAAATGGATAATTATAGTGAATTCTTTTGCTGGCAGGCAACCAGCAACAGTGCTTTGGTGTGGTTAATGGTTGGAGAAGACAGGATGGAAACGCCGTATGGCTATGAGGAGTATGAAGAGTACAACTGGAAGAGCCTTGTGAAAAGGATAGGAAAGTATGCCTTGATTGTTGTTGTTATTGCTTTGATTGGGTGGTTCCTTTACGATTATTTTATCGGCTCGTTTGTTGACATTCAGATTTCTGTTAAGGACCTCGAGGGAAACCCTGTAATAGACAACCATGTGACAGTTAAGAGCGCGGGAAATGACGTGCTCATATTCGAGAAAAGCGACTTGTCTGTTTACAGGCAGAGACTGAGGCGTGGTGATTACAGCATTGAAGTGGAAGCTGATGGCTATAAGCCCTATGCAGTTGAGAGAACATTTAATGAAGACAACAAGAGCGAGGTAATAAAACTGAAAAAGGACATGGACATAAAAATTCTCGAGCTCAACATGCCGGAGCAGTTGTTTGCAAACGAGCAGTTTACCCTCACTGCAAAGCTTGAAAACAAGGGCAGCAAAGGAGAAGAGGTTGAGTTTAAGTTCGGGGGAGAGTTTAAAGCCTACAACTGCAGGCCAGCCGAGCAGAAAATGCTGATAAACAGCGGGGAAATAAAGGATTTTAACATTCTCTGTGCAGTGCCGTCAAAGACAGGGCTTGAAAAGTCAACCACTGGAAAGGACAAAGAGGGAAGTGTTTCCATAAAGTATATTTCGGAGTCAATGGATAAATCTTTCACGCTTTACCCCCAGCCAAGGCTGAACATCTCGAAAAGCGTCAGATTCACCGGAATGAACCCCGCAGTTCCAAAAGACGCAAAAAAACAGGTTGACTTTACCATTAAGAACTATGGAAGGTTTCCAGTGCAAAATATTCGGCTCAGAATCGAAATCAGTTCTGCAGAGAAGAACAACCCCGAGGAAGTGATAAAGTGGCTTTCTTTCACCAACTCCACTGAACCAGACAAGAGAAGTATTCTGATTGGTCAAATTGACGCCAGGGAAGAGCACCGTGAACCAGTCGAGCTCAGTGTTCCGCTTGACGCAAAAGCTGAAACCATTTATGGAAGCATTGTAATGAATGCACCGTTCCTTGAAGCCCCGAAGAGAATATCGCTTAAAATAGACATCCTGAAAAGCGCCCAGGCCGCACTCTCAGTTGACTATGATAAAAGCATTTCAATCCACTTTGTCAATGGCAAACCAAGGGACGAAATCAGAACCATTAAAATAAAAAACACTGGCAATCTCACAGTGGAAAACATTGACTTGCAGGTCCAGAACCAGGATGAGTGCACTGAAAACTGGTTCGCTTTCACTTCCGCAAACTCTATTCCAAGCCTGGCTTCAGGAGCATCAAAAGAGGTATACGTTACTCTAACAACGCCGCCTCTTGTGAGAGTTGGAGAGTATGTGCCGTGTGTTCTCTGGCTTTCGTACACTGACCCAGTAACAAGCGACATCGTCCAGCGCGAAGTGGGGGTAATGGAAATAAAGAGGACAAGGTAGGAGGGTTTGAATGGAATCAGAGATTAAGTTTGTTGAATATGGCAAAACAAACCTTAGCGGTTACACGCTTATTGAGGGATTCCCAGGGCTGGGGCTTGTTGGAACCATTGCCGTAAAATATTTAGTGGAGAGGCTCAGGTTTGAACAAATAGGGCACATTGAAACAAATTTTTTCATTCCAATCATCAGCATTAGGAATGGACTGCCTGTTTTTCCTTCAAGGATTTTTGCCCACAGGAAAAAAAAGCTCGTGGCAATAATTTCAGAGCAAATAATCCCAAAAACAATGGTTCAGCCAATGGCAAAAGCTGTTGTTGAATGGATATCCAGGAGAGGAATCAACAAAGTAATCTCACTCGAGGGGATAAGGGCAAAGGGCGCCCAGGGAAAGATGGAAAACGTGTATGGCATTGCTGACTCCGAAAAGGCAAGGGAGGAAATAAAAAGGCAGGGCATTACAATCGTGTCAGATGGCATTACCACAGGGGTAACTTCCATGATCTTACTGGAGTTGTCCCAGAACAAAAAAATTAACAGTTACTCGCTGTTGGGCAATGTGAAAATTGTAGCCGACTACAAGGCAGCAGCTGAATGCCTAAAAAAACTGAACAAAGTACTTGACCTCCAGATAGACATTGGGCCACTGCTAAGAGAAGCAAGGGAAACCGAAAAAGCACTCTTGAAACAGTTGGAGGGACTAAAAGAAACCCATGAGAGAGTGCAAAAACTCGAAGATGCTGGCGCAACCCCAATGTACACATGAGAAGAAGCACAGAGGGAAGTGGCTGCCACTTGCAGTGCCCAAGCTAACTGGTTTTTTATTGGAGCATTTTTACTGTTGCTTCAACAGCGTGCACTGAATAGTCGCGTAGCCTCTTCACTGCTTTTTGCCTGGTTGTCCTTGGACCGATTATGCCACAGCAAACAGGCTTGCTGTACTCTATGCTCAGGTCAGAGAGCTTCCTGTAGGCGTTCTCTGCAACCATTATGTCGTGCCAGGTGCCGCCCTGCAAGACCACTGCCAGCACAACCACGCCTTGCACGCTCTTTTTTTCAAGAAGCCTTTTTGCCGCGAGTGGTGTTTCAAGCGCTCCTGGAGCATGAGAAACAGTTACAACTCTCGCGCCAAGCCCGCGTGCTCTTTCAAGCGCAAAAGCCAGCATTTTTGAGGTTAGTTTCTGGCGGTAGTCTGAAACAACAATTGCAATCGAAACCATGAATCCCACGCCTTATCTTACATTCAGTGGCCTTGCGTTCTCTGAGCCCTGGCGCTGACCAGTGCCGGCTCTTTTGACAAGGCTCTGTGGGTCAAAAAGCAAGGCCAGGGCATTAACCGAGTGCTTTTCAACACGGTCCTTTAAGATTCCTGCAAGCTGGCTGTCGTTTTCTGCTTCGTTGGAGTGAACAAACACCTTTAAAATGTGCTTTCCTGCCAGAATCTCTGCCATTATTAGGCCTATGCCTGCCTCCATCGCGCACCTTTCATCCACTTCTGCTTCTCCAACAAAGCCCAATGCAATCACAATATCACAGCCCTTTTCAAAGAGCTTCTTGCTTGCAATGGCTAAATCTTTCATTCCAGGCACAGTGTACCTTTCAATTTCCACATCGTAATTTTTCTCCCTTGCCCTTTTTTCAAGGGTTTTAATCGCAATCCTGCCCATGTCTGCCCTTGCAAACATTGTGTCAGCAATCCCAATCTTCACTCACAGCACCCCCAATGCCCCTTTTTGTTTCATTATTCTTTTCTTTTTTTTTGTTTGTGGTAAAGCAATCTCAACAATGCTTCCCTCTTTTAAGCCAAACTTTTCCCTGAATTTAACAGGGCCAATTACTTCAATTATGTTCGAGGGGTGCTCTGTCTTCGAAGGCTTTATAATGGCTGCCTTTTCACCAAAACAACTCACTTTGTAAAGCGAGAGCGAGCCGTAAACATGCTTGCCATCCTCAAAGCCAGGGATCTTTTTTTCTTTGAGCTTTTTAAGGAATGCTGCCAGTTCTTCCCTGTTCACCTCGAGGTTTAGGGTTCCCTCAAATGGCTTAAAGCCAGCTTCTCTTTCAATGCGCTTTTTGTAAGCAGGCATTGAAAGGAAAAGCCTTCCGCGCTCAAGCCCACCTCTAAGCCTGCCTCTCAAAATCACTCCACTCATCCAAAAAAACAATAAAGGAGCAAAATTTAAAGCTAATGCTAAGGGGAAACGTTTTTATTTAAGTGAAATAGTTAATAATTAGAGCGCATATAAGAAAAGCAAGAGGGAGGTTTTGCAAATGCCATTTTTCAGACGCGTCAGGGACCTGTTCAGGAGAAGAACAGCACGCCCGGAGCCACCGCGCCCAAGACCAGGTGAACCAGACGTTGATTTAAGGAGAACAAACCCGAACAGCCCAGGCGTGGCCAGGATTGCAACAGGGAGACGGTACAGGATTGAACAGAGGGACAGGTTTGAGGGCGGAGAAGAAGTAAGACCGGGGGAAATCCGCACCGGAAGAGAATACAACATAGAGCAAAAGGACAAGTTTAATGTAAAATACAAGAAACCTGAAAGGGGAAGAATTGAAGTCGAGT
>CAZGDN010000024.1:9185-18823 GCA_964525235.1 uncultured archaeon
CCTGATGCCTGAATTCGAGCTTGTTTTCAAGAGGGCAGCGCCAAAAATCCGTACGATGATTGAAAGAAGGTCAAGGGAATTCGAGGCAAAACACGAGGCAAGGGCAAGAGCATTCCTTGAAAGAGCAGCAGCCAAAAAAAGCAGGCAGTGAAAGAAACTGTTCCGGAGCACAAATTATTGTTTTAAACAAAACTTTTTCCTGTACACTAAAGCATAGCTTGCAATAACAAGCGCAAGGAAGTACAACACTATTTCAACCGGGTTCTCTGGCAGGGAGGGCAGGTTGAAAATACCGCCTTCTCCAACACCGGTGTTTATGTTCATGATGTTGTCCCCAGGCTTTGTTACAACGTTTCCACCCGGCCCAACCTGGGTAAGGGAACCGTTCCTGAAAGCCTCAAGCAAGGGAAGCAGCTGGGCGTTCTCTGCGTTCCAGATTCCTTTCTCCGGGTCATACCAGAAAGAGCCATTTGGCCCCTGGGCGCTTGTGAGCGGCTCTGGCGGGTAGTTGTTGTATGTGATTGTTGGCACGCCGTTCTTTGCATTGAAGCCAATGTTGTGTTCTTTTCCGTTGCCGTCCTTTATTTTTATCCCGTTTGGGGTTACAGCCATGCTCTCAATTGGTGCCTCGTAGACCTCGCCTGTTTTCTTGTTTATGACGCGAAAGTATTGCTTGCAGCACTCAGTGCCAGTGCACTTGCCGTCATCTTCATACCTTGAGAAGAAAACAAACCTGCGAGTTGGTGTTTCGAGAACAGTGAAGGGTCCAACGTTTTGGAGTGCCTTGTTGAAAGCGTTCACTTTGAATGCAGTTGTTCCGCTTGACTGGGATGGCAGCACTTCCAGGTCAACTGCTGGCTCCGGGCAGTCTGTTTCAGGGTTTATTATGTGGGATTCTTTCAAGCGAGCGTTTGCTACATCGTCAGATGAGAGCTGCCCGAGCTCGTGTCTCTTCAGCCATACAACGAGTTCGTGTGAGTCAGGCTTGTAGAGTATCACGCCATTCTTGAACTGTATTGACTTGAACAGACCAACAAACTTGTTCGAGTCAGGCTTCCAGAGGTAAGTGTTGCGGTCAGTGTACATTTTCACCATTGCGTTCTCTCCCTCAACACTTAGCCTTGGGGTGCCCTCTGCCACAATCTTGTTGTCCTCAGACCATGCCCTTATTGCCGGGTGTGAGTCTGTTACAATGGATTGGACTTTTCCAAACACAGGAGTGAGGTTGTACGAGGAACCAGTTGACTTTGCTTCAATGCCTGACTGGTATTCTATTCCGCGAAGCAGGCAGTCAATTACGTCTGGAACCTTTACTATGAGGTCTCCTTTTATGTTCATTTCAAACAATAACTGCCCTTTTTCAGGCAGGCCGATTGCTGTGAATTTCTTGCCGAACTCTTCAGCTGGAATCCTCGTATTGGTGGAAGAACTCGCGGTTGCAAGGTTGTTGTCTGTTAGCAGTGAAATGTTGCCGTTCTGGTCCACAACGTAAACCCTCCCGTTCTTGAAGTCAACCACCACGGACTTGTTTCCGTCTTTTGAAGCAATTTTTTTCACCCCGCTGGTCTTGTACTCGTCCGGGCTTGTTTCGCCCTTGAACCAGAACGAGAACAACTGCTCGCCTGACAGCTTTCCGGATGAATACCCATGGGTTTCAACTGTTGCTTGCACGATGTCGTTCTGCTTCGTGCTCTCAAAAAAGTTTTTGACCTTTGAGTCAAGCTCTTTTGCTGCCTTGGAAGTGTAAGAGTTTGTGTCAGACTTGAACATTCCCAAGAGCTGTCCTGAGAAGCCCTCTGCCATGTTCATTGCCTTGTCTGTTGAGAGAACCTGGGCCCCTGCCTCGGTTTTTTCCTCCTCTTTTGCCGGGGCAAAAATGTGCGTGTAGTAGCCCTCGTCCACGTCAACGCAGTCCTGGAGCTTTGGGGCAATTGCTATCTGCTGGAGCAGCGTTCCAAACATGCCGGCCCAGAAAGCACTGGCGTAAAGGACGCTCTCCCCGAATGCCAGCACGCCGCCAAAAGTGCTTGGCTTGAAGAGGGGCGAGTTTTTGGGATAAAGCCCCATTGAGGCCTCTGCCACTGCTTCATTGCAGGTTTTCTTTTCTGCAATTGCTTCTCTGAGGTTAATCGTGCCACTCCCGCCAGCACTGGTGTCCTTGCCTTCGAGGTTTGTGTGGTGGGCAAAAGAGATAAGAGTAGTGCCCTTTTCCCTTGCCTCGTCTGAAACAATGTCTTCAACCATGTAAGACTTGAAGATGTCATTGACAAAAAAGAATGCTGAGTATTGCTGGAAGTTGCGGGCTGAGTCAAGGCTCACTCCACAGCCAGAGCACTCCTGTTGTGTCGTGCCATAAAACGCGAGGTTTTCAACCTTGTTGCGCATGCTGTTGCCAGTGAACCTTTCGTACAATCTCTTAGCTGGCTTGTAGTTTGAGAGAGCCTGGCTGCCAAGCCACTCGTACGGCATGTAGTTCAGCATTCTCCTGAACATGTCCCCCTGGTCGGAGCCAGCGTGGGCAAAGAAGTCAATGAATGCATCGTTGTAGAGGGCATCAGAGCCAAGAGGCCACCTTATCTCCCTCCAGGAATCAGGCAGCATGTAGGCAGAGAATGCCTTGTTTCCAAACCCGCGCTTTGCCCACCAGTAAGTGTTAAAGTAAGCAGTCCACTTTATTGGGCCCTTGCCTGGCTTGAAGTAGTTTGTCAGGAGCTGGTGCTGGTTCATCATTGCCCTATCAAGGAGACTCGTGTAACGCCGTTTCATGAAACCCTTGGCCTGCAGTGCGTGCACGAGCTTGTCAGAATTGTCAGGGCCATACCAGTCAAAGATGCCGCCTAAGCGGTGGTTGTTCACAAGCCTCTGGGCGAACTCTTCCGGGCTCATTTCACGTGCCTTTGCGATGGCTCCCACATAAGTGGGCTTTTTTCCAGTCATCACATTTGAAACATAGGGAAGTGTTGTGTCTTTTACCGGCATTACGTCGCCTGGGTCGGTTTTGACAAACAAATCAGTGAATTGAGTGAAGTGGTCTCTTAGCTCAGAGCCTGTTACCTCACCAACCTGTTTTGCCCTTGGGTCAAAAGCGTAAAGGTTTAGGTTTTTGCCAGTGCTCTCATAGCCTGCAAACCCGCTCTTTCCCTTGGCCCATGCGCCGCCAAAGTGCCCATCTGCCTCAAACTTTTTCAATACATCGTATATGTCAATGGAGTCGTGGGCAAGCCATCTTGAAGCATCGCTTCCCTGTGGCTTCACTCCGTAATAGAATAGCCTTGCAGAGCCATCCCGCGAGAACCACTCCGGCAGGTCCATGTGAATTGCGTTCTCAGAATTTGTCATCAGGTTAGCGATTTTCCTGCCGAACTCAATCCTTCCAGCTACCTCTTGGGGCGTTCCAAGCCCTGCCCTGTAGGCCTTCATGTATTGGTCTCTTGCATCCCTGTAGAGCGCTTGGTGTACCTTTTGCCACTTTCTCACATCTTCAGAGAACTGGTACATTTCTTTTTGAATCCTTCCGTCAGTTATTTTGTCAAACCACCCTCCCTGGCTCATCCACTCGTTTTCAAGCTTGTCCCTGAAGGGCCTGCTTTTCGTGAGCAGCATTCCGTTCTGCCAGCCCTTTGTTTCCATGAGCTCGTAGCGCAGCTTTCCGACTTCAGGGAACGTTTCAGCGCGGTGCCACATCCTTTTGGTGAGGCGCTTGTAAAAGTAGCCGTCTGGCTTGTATATCTTTCGCCGCAGCATTTGAGCAAGCGTTGAGTCGCTGAAGTGCCAGGGAAAGTTGCCCCTCCTCCCCATGTTCATGAAGAGCTTTCTTGCCCTGCTGAGAAGGGTTGGCATGCTGGTCGAGAGCACCATGTCAACCGAGAACCAGTTATTGTAGTACTTGTCAAAGAGCGAGTAGACATTTATTATGCAATCAGAGGTATTGCAGGTTGTCTGCGAGTAAGCGTAAAAGTCCTGGGCGAGAATCGAGTTTGCAACCATTTTCTGGATTGTGCGCGTCATGGTGTGCACGTTTGTTTCATTCAAATCGCTCGAGGCAGCGTACTCCTTTAGTGACTCCTGGGCGTTTTCTGGGAGCCCCATGGCTTTTCTCATTTTTTTATAGTCTTGGTCTGTCCACTCATCCTGTGGCTTGTTGACAAAGTTGTAGTCCTTGCCGGTGAAAGCCCCTGCAATGCGCTCACCGGCTGTGCCAGCAAAGCCCTTTGCTCCACTGAATGCGTCCTTGAAAAACTGCGAGATTGGCTTGAAGTCGCTCTTGAAGCCGGTGCCGGAGTTCCTCAGGCTTAACTGTTTTCCCTCCAATGGGCAGGGAATGTTTTTGTCCGCGAGGCCAACACACCTCCCAACGCGCAGCGTGTCTGTCAGCACGAGACCATAAGCGAATGGCCCCTGAATCCAGTCATTCATTATGTGCTGGGCTTCGTTTGCATCAAACTTTTCGTCAGCGAGCTCGACTTTCTGGGCAACGCCTTTTTCCTTGTTTATTGGAATTATCACTGTTGGGTTCTCGAGTTTTTCCCTGGCTTTTTCCGGGAAAGCACCAGAACTGTACTCTGAGCCAAGAAAACCATCCCTCAAGAGCTTGAGGAAGTTGTAAGCGTCCTCGTCACTCATCTCACTCAAATTACAAGTAAAACCGTTTCTTATTGGCTCGTTGCTTTTTGGAGAAGCGGTTTTTTCCCAGCTCGTGTTTTCCCCACTGGGCACAGGGTTCTCGAGGGGGAGAGTGCCTTCTCCTAGGTTTCCTGAGGCAACACTCTCGCCCAGGGAGAAGTCTTCTTGGGGGGGTATGCCTTCTCCTTCAAAGCTGGCAATGAGGCTTTTAGTGGTGTTATAAGAGGGCGCAGTGTAAAATGCCACTGCAGTCTGCGTGTTTATGAGAATGAATAAAACGATTGAAACAAGCACCTGGTCTTTTAAGGAAAGCATCTTCTCACACAATTTATTGCTTTAAAGCATTTATTTTTTTCTTCACCCTGAAAAGTAAAGGAGGAAAATCAACCCCTGGTAAACCCAGCCAAAAAAGAACAACAAGAGCGCTGAGGCCACGAGGCAGGAGGCAAAAACCGCGAGAAACAAGCAAACGTACTTGTTGAACTTTTTTTCCTTGAGCCAGTCATGAAAAAAACTGCTGATGAACACGAACGGCATTGCAAATGCAGTCATTAACGCTGCAGAGAGCACGACTTTAATGGCATAGAATAAAAAGAACCGAGCCATGTCACCAAAGCCAAGCCGGAGCTCTGGGGGAACAACACCAATATTCTGCGCCTGAAATGCAAGAATCAATGGCACAGTGTAAGCAATAAAGGAAAAAACCGCACTGAAGACAAAAAGCGTGATTGTGGCAGACGCAAGCCACGAAGTCTTGAAGCGCTTTGAGATTAGGCTATGAAAGAGCGAACCCAAAATGGCAAGTAAAAAAAGCGGAAGTGAAAGAACAAGAGCCCCCTTAAAAATATCCAGCACTGAAAAAAACAGCTCAGCAACCAAAACCAATAAATTCACCCACACCAATTGCCATGAATAACCCACAATTAACTATACTATAATAACCCATATATATAACTTAAGGTTAAAATATAAACAATAAAAATGTTAAAATGTTAGAAAAGACAAACTTAAGGTTAAAACATAAATAACAAGAAATTGTTAAAGGTTAGAGAGGAGCATGGTAATATGGTCAACCTTGAGGATATTCCAAGGAGAAAAAGGCGGTTTTACCGCGACCAAGACACAAAGCTGATAAAGCACTTGTCCAAACACATTCAAAAAGCTGACGGCATCAAGGAAATAGAGAAACAGAGAATAATAATGAGCCTTAAGAGAAAACTCGCACAGGCTGAAAAGCGAGAGCTAAAGGGGATTGCTGCCCACCTCTTCGAAGAAGAAAGTATTGGAAAAGACAGCACAAAAGAAGTAGTATTCAAGGAGGTGCTCAAGCACCAGGGAAAGGGAAAAGAGCTCTCGAACAAGGATGCCGATGAAATCGCTGAAAGCATTTACTCACAGCTCAAGGAAAGACACGAAGCACAAATGATCTACGACAAACTTGAAGAAAAAAGGGCAAGGAAGGAAAGGAAAAACGAAAAATTGAAGAAAAAAAGGCTGTTTGACGCCAGAAAAGGAATGAATGGCCCGAAGAGGCGAAGAGCAAAAGAACTTGGCGTATTCGGGCTCAGCGAGCCGGACAAGGTTGAAAAAAAGGACACTCTCAGCGAAGTGAACAAGATAAAAGAAGAGCTCTCCTTGGAGCTTGGCATCAAGAAAGAAAAAGACGACCCCTTTGCCGAGCTGGAAAGCCTAAGCAAAGAAGACAAAGAGGGTGAAGAAACAGAAAATGACGAGTTCAGCATGGAAGGCTTTACAACAGACCTTGACCTCAAAAAAAAGAAAAAAGAACTATAAGCGCTTGTGAAGCCGCAGGACCTTTTGAGGTTTGGCTTGCCCAAGCAATACAAGCTGTTCACGAAACCTTTTTGCAATTAAGCTTGTCCGGGGCCTCTATGAGCTCGCTCTTCGGAAGCTCCACCGCTGGCCACATGTCGAGGGCTGTGAAGATTTTTTCCATTCCATCGCGGTTTGCAATCCTAAAGCGCAGTATGACTGGCTGTGCTTTTACAACAGAACCAGCCATGGAGAGAAGGTCTTCTTCAATAAGGTCTTCCTTGCCTGGCCCGGGCTCGCAGAAATAGTAAATCCTTTGCGCTCCCGTTACACTATCATAATCCGTGTACTTTAAAATAATTAAAACCGGCTCTGAATCACCAGTAGACTCTAGGGGAATAGTGCGCATTATAAAGATAAAATCGTAAGCGGGAAGAGAAGAGGACATCACAAGATTGAGGTCCTGGAGGACAAGGCGCTTTGTTGAATCACTGAATTTTTTGTCATTCGCGTAATCCTCTTTCATGAAAGCCAGGAGGTAGTCCACTTCCTTTGCTTCCTCAAGGGTTTCCTCAACATGCCTCGGCGTGCTCGAGTAAAGAAGCGTTTGCAGGGCAGAAGTAGCATAGTCTGTGGCGTAATACTCCAAAGCTATTCTTTCAACCGACATGCCGTAACCAAAGCCCTTTCCCCCGCTAAGATTCTGGGCCCTTGGATTAAGATTTGACTCCGTGGGAGTGCCAGTGATAAAAAAAAACATGAGAGCAGCAAGCCCTGAGACAATCACAAGCAAAAACAGCGCATCAGTTATTGCTGCTTGACCCCTTGCACTCAAAACCAAACAACCACCACCAAGAGCATTGGTCTTACTGCAAAACCGCTTGAAATTGTAGTGGTGTCCTGAAAGGCAATCGGGAACATCTTGACAATTGCCCTGCTATCAGGGTTCATTTTTTCCCTTCCACGCGAACAAACCAGTTTTTCACCATTCACTTTATAAATGCCCTTGTCCTCGTTAACAAACTGCAAAAGGTTTATCTGGTCAAAGGGTTTCTCACCACGCTGTCTTAAATCAACAAGCCCTGCCTTAAAGTTCACTCCGCGAACACTCGTGCGGTCGCAGAGCTCGGTGAACTCCTGAACATCATTTAGATACTTGTCACCGCGCAAGTCGTTGCTTATCTTCAAAATCTTTATGGTGCGGTCAAAACGCGCATTGCCCCTATCAAAAACCTCAAAGGTTGTCGTGAAAGTGCTGAAAAAAATTATAAGCGCAAAAATGATTGGGATGAGGCTGGGCAGGTCATCCCCGATTGGCCCAATAAAACCCTTCTCCCGGGTGCTTTTCATGGTGTTCCCCCACACCCCTGCAAGGCAGGTGAAGGACAAGTGTCAGGCGTGTCAAAACAATAACTGTCAGCCGAGGGTGTGCCGCCTCGCTGTTCCCTTATCCAGCACGCCACCCTTTCAGCGTTCTCCTTGCATGAAAGCTCGTTGGAGGAAGTGCAGGGGATTATGTAAACATGCCTCTTACCGCCATGAACTTCCTTGACTATCACCACGTTATCAATCGGGAGCGCCCTGAGACCAAGCCCAAGAAAAGCAGAATCAGCCGGGCACAGGTTGTCCTCCTCGTCAAGCGAAAAAACATGAAAGCTTGCCTTCAGGTTCATTCTGTCGCTTGCAATAATTGTGGGCTCGCGGTGCTGGCGCTTTGCATGGAACCATTCATCCTTGTTTATAACCGAGAAAACCAGAGAGTTCATGTCAGAGAGCTGAACTTTTCTTATTTCAAGCACGAAGGATACTCCTTGCCCTGTGGCTGTTTCAATTTTTTCAGGAATGGATACCTCGATTTTTCCACAGATGTCCCTTGAATTGATTAAATAGGCTGCCTGCTCGAGAACCTTCCCCACTTCCTGCCCCGCGCTGACAGAAACAAGCATTCCCTGGAAAGAAAAAGTAAAATAAACAATAATCGTGAAGAGTGCAGTGACAAGAATCAGCATGTTTATCTTGCTAAGCGTGAACAGCATCATTCCAAACCACCCCCACTGAAAGCAGTTCCAGGGCGAGAGGGAAAGACCATTTCACCTGCCAGCTTCTTAAAATCACTCTGTAACAATGAACAAGCCGCAAACACCAAAATCACTTCATCCTGTAAGCGCAAATAACAGGCATTGTGTGGCCAGGGGGAGTCTTGTTGTAAAGAACGTACGTGCCATTGGGAACACCCACGTCCTCGTCAGTGAAAGGGGTGAGCTCATAAGAAATGGGCTCGCCGGTAGTCTCACTCCGCTTATCCGGGCAATACGTGCCAGGACCGCCAGAAACAGAGCCCTCAAAGTCAGTGTGCATTGGAATGTTAACACAAACACGCTTCACAAACTCATCACTGAAATAATCAAGAGCAATACACTGCACCCTGCCCTCCTTGCAAATACTCGAACACACGCGCTTGTCCCTAATAGAATTCAGCCTCACCCTGCCATTCTTAAAACACTGCGGGACCTCAAACACAACTCTTTCAAGCGAGGCCTGATTGGTTGTGCTCTCAATCGCAGTACGCATCTTCTGCAGCTCCTGGTTGATTCTCGCCTTGCAATCCTCCCTGTTCATCTGCGCGATTGCCCTATAACCAAAAAGCATTACAAAAGTCATCACGATAACCGCAATCAACAACTCGAACGGAGCAGACTCCTGACCCCTGCTGGAAGCCAACTCAACCCCCCTCAATCCTTTTCCTTGTAGTGGCAACAACCCTCTGGCTCTGCTTAAACATCGGCTTCACCACGCTGACAAGCAGCAATGCCACAATAATCAAAACCAAAAGCATGTAAATCGTGGACCACTCACCCTGCGCGCGCTCTTCTTCCAGCAAAACCCTCAAGCCCATGCAATCACCACAACAATAACCACAAGCACCACTCCAGGCCATGCAACACGCCAAAATCATTCACGCCCAGCACCCAGCACTTCCACTGCATTGCCTGCACGCAATGCACAATAATACAAAAACACCGAAATATTTAAACCTATCACAGGGTGTTCACTTCCGGGAAAAAAACAAAACAAAAAAATAATAATTATAGCAGTCCACAGTAGAGGATTAAGCAAAGAAATCGGAAAAAAATAAAAATCTGGATCTATCTATCCTGAAGAGGATTTCTACACCGCCAAAGCAATCGGCTCTGTAGAAATGATTTATAAAGGCATAAATAGGAGGTTGTGCCTCCTATCTA
>CAZGDN010000025.1:0-17681 GCA_964525235.1 uncultured archaeon
CATTGGATTCCTTGGCGCAGGAGCAATGTTCCAGGAAAAAAACAGGGTGGTTGGCCTGACAACCGCGGCAGGAATCTGGGCAATGGGAGCAATAGGGCTTGCAACCGGCTTGGGCTACTTTGTTCCAGCGATTGCTTCAACCCTGCTTATATACGTTGTGCTGTTTTCAGGGCGTGTCTCGCGAAAACTTTTGAAATAGCGTTGTGTTAGCTGGCAGACATAACCACTTAATGGTTCAGAATACCACGCTCTTTACTGCCAGAAAAAACAGTCCTGAATGAAACCTTTTTATTTGTTTCTATTGATAGATTATTAAAATTAGAAAAATCCATTTGAGTAGATATATTTTTGGCGATTTTTTTCTGGTTTGCTCGGGTCTTCCAAGTATGAATTCCTCCATTGGATTGCGCGTGAACCAAAATCGCCGTTTTTTCTTTGGTGAAGAGCTTGGCTAGCAAGATTGAAGACCATTACCTTATCCCTAAGCATTCCATTGTCAAAGAGGAGGACGTGCCAGCGCTCTTGGAAAAACTCAACGCTCCGAGGGAAAAACTGCCAGTCATCCTCAAGTCTGACCCGGCAATCAAGAAACTCAAGCCCAAAAAAGGCGATATTATTAGGATTGAAAGAAAGTCTGATACCGCGGGCAGGTCAGTTTATTACAGGGTGGTCAAATGAGAATAGACAAGTGGCCACTCATATATGACTACTTTAAGGAAAAGAGCTTTGCAGAGCAAGAAATTAACTCATTTAACCAGTTTGTTGAAGAAAAGCTTCCCCAGATAGTCAAGGAAAACGGCGAGATTGTTCCAAAGATAGAGGAAGTCAGGGTTGAGATTGCCAACATTGAAGTTTTAAAGCCGAGGATTGTTGAAGCAGATGGCTCGCCAAGAAAGGACTTCTGGCCAATGGAGGCAAGGATTAGGAACAGGACTTATTCCGGGCCATTGTTTCTTGACATGCGCTTGCTGAGAAGAGATGTGGAACAGGATGTCAAGAGAACATATGTGGGCGAGTTGCCAATAATGCTAAAGTCAGAGAAGTGCTGGCTTTATGGCAAAACACCAGACGAGCTTGTTGAAATGGGCGAGGACCCAATGGACTTCGGGGGCTACTTTGTAATCAATGGCTCTGAAAAGGCACTCATGACCCAGGAGGTGCTCAGCTCTGACCGAGTCATGATTTCCGAGAAAACCCGTGGAGACATTGTTTCAGAGGTAATTAGCACAAGGGGGGCATTCAAGGGACGTGTGCGCATTATAAGAAAAAAGAACGGCATGATGTACGTCAGGTTCCCGAGCTCTCCAAAAAAACTCAAACTGTTCGTTTTAATGCGCGCCCTTGGCATGGAATCAGAGAATGACATTAAAGCGGCTTTCACGCTCGGAGAAAAAGCCGTGCAAAACGATGTACTGTTAAACCTTGAGCAAACCGAGATAAAAAAGGAAAGGGATGCATTGGACAAGATTGGTCGAAGCGTGGCCCCAGGCCAGGTAATTGACTACAGGCTTAAAAGAGCCCAAGAGGTCATAGATGGCTTTCTCTTGCCGCACATTGGACAGGGAAAAGCTGACAGGATTGCAAAGGCTTACTATCTTGGCATGATGGCTTCAAAGGCAGTGGAGAGAGCTTATGGCTTGAGGGAAGAGGACGACAAGGACCACTATGCAAACAAGCGCCTTGAGTTGTCCGGAAAGCTCATGGAGCACTTGTTCAGGTACGCCTTTAAGTACTTTGTCAAGGACTTAAAGTTCCAGATTGACAGGACTGTTACGAGGAGAAGAAAGCTGAACATTAGCACGGTTGTCAGACCTGACGCGATAACCGAGAGAATAAGGTTTGCCATGGCAACAGGCAACTGGATTGGCAGAGCAACCGGTGTTTCAAAGTTCATGGACAGGGTGAATTACTTAAGTCCACTGACTGACATCAGGAAAGTCAAGAGCCCATTGAACAAGAACCGTGAGCTCTACGAGGCAAGGGACGTGCATGGAACGCACTGGGGGCGCGTTGGGCCAATTGAAACCCCGGATGGACCACAGTGTGGGCTGGTTAAAAACCTCTCAATGCTTGCAAGGGTCACCACTGAAAGCCACACTGAAGAAATTGAAGCGCTGCTTAGGGAAAAAGGCGTTAAACTGGAGTGATTTGGATGGCGAAAGACAAGGCAAAAGTTTACATCAATGGCCGCCTCATCGGCTTCCACCCAAACCCAACCAAGTTAACGCAGGAACTAATAAACGCGAGGAGGCAGGCAAAGCTTGACTCACAGTTGAACATTGCATTCAATGAAACAACAAACGAGATTTACATCAACAGCGACTCCGGCAGGGTTCAAAGACCGGTGATTGTTGTAAAGGACGGAAAATCACTCTTAACCGAAAAACACATTGAGAGAATCAAGAACGGAGAACTCTCATGGGATGACCTCCTGAAAGAAGGCATAATTGAGTACCTTGACGCTGAAGAGGAAGAGAATGCGCTGGTTGCAGAAACAGAGTCTGATCTTACAAAGGACCACACTCACCTCGAAATAGACCCGGTTGGCATTCTCAGCGTGATGAGCAGCATGATTCCATTCCTGAGCCATAACCTGAGTGGAAAGGCATTGCACGGCGCAAAGATGTTCAAACAGGCAGCAGGCATTGGGCAAGTGAACTATAACTTGAGAAGTGACACTGAGTCATACTTGTTGCACTACCCTCAAAAAAACCTTGTGAGAACGAGAACAATGGACTTGATTGGCTTGGACCACAGGCCACAAAGCCAGAACTTTGTTGTGGCAATCATGCCATTTTATGGCTTCAACATGCTTGATGCAGTTGTAATAAACAAGGGGGCAGTTGACCGCTCCCTTGGAAGAATGGCTTACTTTAGAATATATGAAGCAATGCAAACGCGTTACCCGGGCGGTCAAAAGGACAAGTTTGAGGTTCCAGACGATGAAACAGTCGGATACCTCGGCGATGAATACTACCACGCGCTTGGCGAGGATGGCTTGCCAGAGGTTGGCGCTGTAATCAAGCCAAGGGATGTTGTCATCGGGCGCACTTCGCCGCCTAGGTTCCTGGAGGAAGTCAGCGAGTTTGGCGTTGTCAAAGAACGCAGGCGCGAGTCCTCGATTACTGCGAGAAAAGGAAAAGGCGGTTGCGTTGACAATATTATGATAACCGAAAGCACTGACGGTGACATGCTTGTCAAAGTAAAGCTGAGGAGCGACATGAAACCAGAGGTGGGAGACAAGTTTTCATCAAAACACGGGCAAAAAGGCGTGGTTGGAGCGGTTGTGCCAGAGGAAGATATGCCATTCACTGTTGATGGCATAAAGCCAGACCTGTTGTTAAACCCTCACTCCATTCCAAGCAGGATGACAATCGGACACCTTCTTGAAATGCTTGCTGGAAAGGCAGCGTGCATGCAGGGAAAAACAGTTGATGGAACGCCATTCAGTAGCACGCCCAGAAGCGAACTCGAAAAGGTTTTATTTGAGTATGGCCTGAGACCAGATGGGAAGGAAACATTCTATGATGGGATCTCAGGTCAGAGAATTGAGGGAAAAATATTCACCGGCGTTGTCTCCTATCGGAGACTCTACCACATGGTTTCCCACAAGATACAGGCAAGGGCCCGCGGCCCAGTGCAAATTCTGACAAGGCAGCCAACAGAAGGAAAAGAAAAAGAAGGCGGCTTGAGGTTTGGTGAGATGGAGGGGGAAACACTTGTGGGGCATGGTGCAAGCATGCTATTACAGGAAAAATTCATCGAGGACTCAGACAAGGTTGTTGAACTGGTTTGCGAGAAGTGTGGCGTGATTGCAGTGAACGACCGCATTCGCAGCAAAAAATACTGCCCGGTTTGCGGCAGCACAAAGGTTTTCCCAGTTGAAATGAGTTATGGTTTCAAGCTCTTGCTTGACGAGCTAAAAGCCCTTGGAATCTACCCAAAACTTAACCTGGTGGACAAAGCGTAGGTGGACTAAATGCTTCAAAAGAAAATCGGCTCAATTGACTTCAGGGTGCTGGACCCAAAAACAATCAGGAAAATGAGCGCGATAGAAATAAAGACCTCAGACACATACGACAAGGATGGCTACCCAATGGAAGAGGGCCTAATGGACCCACACTTGGGGGTAATAAACCCTGGCTTGAGGTGCAAGACCTGTGGCCAGAAAATGAAACAATGCCCTGGCCACTTCGGCTCGTTCGAACTCATAAGACCGGTGGTGCACGCTAAGTTCAGCAGGAAAATTGAAGACATACTACAGTGCACGTGCAAGGAATGCGGGCGCATACTCTTAGAAGAGCCGGTTATAGAGGAGCTAAAAAAGAACCTGGAGAAGCCAGTGGACTTCACGAAAAAAATAAAGGCAAAAACCAAGAGTGCCAAAAAATGCCCGCACTGCGGGGCAACAAGGGAAAAAATCTCGCTTGACAGGCCAACCAATTTTTACATTGGAAAAGACAGGCTTTACCCAACAGAGATAAGGGAATGGCTTGAAAAAGTACAAGACGAAGAACTCATGCTCTTCGGCATTAACCCAAAACTTCTAAGACCAGAGTGGCTTGTTTTAACAGTGCTGCCAGTGCCACCGATTACAATAAGGCCATCCATTACACTCGAAAGCGGGGTTAAGTCAGAGGATGACTTGACCCACAAGCTCGTTGACATAATCCGCATCAACTCAAGGTTAAAGGACAACATTGATGCCGGAGCACCACAGCTCATAATCGAAGACCTCTGGGACTTGCTGCAATACCACGTGACAACATACTTTGACAACCAAATCGCGGGCGTGCCACCAGCAAAGCACCGCTCTGGCAGGCCTCTTCGCACGATAACGCAGAGGTTAAAGGGAAAAAAGGGAAGGTTCAGGCACAACCTGACCGGAAAGCGCGTGAACTACGCAGCACGTTCAACGATTAGCCCTGACCCATTCCTCTCAATCAACGAAGTGGGAGTGCCAAACCAGATAGCGGAAGAACTCACAGTGCCAGAGCGCGTTAATGAATGGAACAAGAAACGCCTCGTGGAATCAGTAAGGAAAACCGACACAGTAATCACAATCACTCGCCCTGACGGGATGAGAAAGCGCGTGACCGAGGATAACAGGGAAGACATTGCAAAAGAGCTTGATGTTGGCTATAGGGTGGAGAGAAAGCTCAGGGATGGAGACATTGTTCTCTTTAACCGGCAGCCATCCCTTCACAGGCTCTCAATGCTCGCACACAAGGCAAGGATTCACTCCGAAAAAACGCTCAAGATGAACCCAATAGTGTGCAAGCCATACAATGCAGACTTCGACGGGGATGAAATGAACCTGCATGTTCCACAAACCCCAGAGGGCCAAACTGAAGCCAAGGAACTAATGTATGTGCAAAAGCAAATTCTGAGCCCAAGGTACGGCGCTCCAATCATCATACTCGACGAGGATGGCGTGACAGGCGCTTACATTCTCACAATGGACCAAACCGAGTTTTCAAAGGAAAAAGCATACCAGTACTTTTACGAGATGGACTTAAAGGAATTCCCAAAACCAGACCGCGGGAGCAGGTATTCCGGCAAGCTCATATTCAGCCAATTGCTCCCAAAAGATTTGACTCTTTCTTACAAGTCCAGGATGTGCGAGATGCTGGAGAAAAGCGACCCAAACTACAAGTGCAAGGGAAAAAAGTGCCCTTACTGTGTTAGAATAGTCAACGGAAAGCTTGTGAGCGGAGTGATTGACGAGAACTCGCTGGGTGAAGCAAAAGGAAGACTGGCTGACGCGCTTGCAAGAAGATACAAGCCAGAGGTCATAACAGAATTTTATGATAAAATGAGCAGGATTGTCTCAGACCTTATAACAACGCGCGGGGTCAGCGTTGGCCTTGACGAGTACGAGGTAAGCGACAACATAAAGAAAGCAAAAGAAGAAGCATTAAAAGAACTCGAAAGAAGAGGGGAAGAGCTTGTGAGAAAGTACAAGGAGAAAAAGCTACAGCTAATCCCAGGCAGGAACAGGCATGAGAGCTTTGAGATTTACATGATGCGCTTGACTTCGGAGATAAAGTCAAAGGTTGAAAAGAAGCTCTTGAGAGAAAAGCTCGAGAACGTGCTCAAGGAAAAACCGGAGTACAACACGAGCATCATGATTGTTTCAGGGTCAAGGGGAAGCAGCACTAACCTCATGAACATTGGTGGTTTCTGGGGCCAGGCATCCGTGAGAGAAGGGCGCCCAAAGCGCGGTTTCTATCACCGCGTTACCTCGCTGAACAGAAAGGGCGATGTTGGAGTCAGAGCAGGGGGCTTTATTAGCAGCAACTTCATTGATGGCATGAACGGCGAAGAATACTTCTTCCACGCAATCGGTGGAAGGCAGGGAGAGGTTGACACAGGGGTAAGCACGAAGGTTTCAGGCTACCTCTACAGGCGCCTTGCCAATTCCTTGAAGGACATCAGTGTTTCAAAGGATGGCTCTGTGAGAACAGGCGGCAAAAAGATCGTGCAATACGTTTACGGGGAAGATGGTGTTTTCCCCATGAACACAAGAAAGGGCAAGACCCTTGACGTAAAAGAAATAGTAGAAGAAACAATAAGCGCAGAGAAAAAGGTGAAATGATGGCAAAAACAAAAAAAGCCCAAAAGCCAAAAGCAGAGGAAAAAGAAGAACCCACTGCCAAAAAGCCATGGGAAAAAATTGCAGGGCTGAGAAAAAAATTGCCGGAGAAAGTACTGGAGAAAATATTCAAGGAAGCAAGCGAGAGAAAGCTTGGCGAAAAAGAAATCAAAAAGGTTGTGGAAGCTGCGTGCAGGGAGTACGAGAGAAACGTGGTGCAAAGCGGTGAAGCAGTCGGCATTGTGGCAGCTCAGAGCCTCGGCGAGCCAGGAACACAGCTTACCCTGAGAACAAAACACTTCGCGGGCGCAGCTGAAGTTTCGGTTGGCTCTGGAATCCAGCGCGTGGAAGAAATAGTTGACGGGCGAAGCAAGACAAAGTATCCAACAATGACCATTTACCTGAGAGAAGGACTGGCAAAGAACAGGGCAAAAGCTGAAAAGTTTGCCCAGTCCCTCATAGACATCCGCGGCGAGGAAGTCCTAACACTAAAAGAGGATTTTTCAAGCAAGACAGTTGAACTTGAACTCATTGAAGACAAAGTGAAAGAAAAAAACCTTGACAAGGGAGAGCTCATTGACAAGATAAAGGGGCTTGTTCAGAAAGGAAAAGCATCAAAGCGTGGCAACAAGATAATAATTTCGTTTCCAAAAAACTATCCATTGCTCAAAATAAGAAACGAGTTGGTGAAAATACTGAGAAAAAGGGTTCAAGGCGTGAGTGGAATAGAGAAAACAATCCTAATCGAAAAGAACGGTGAGTTCGTTATCCACACGGTTGGCACAAACCTCAAAGCAATCCTAAGAAAGCACGAAGTCGACCCCACGCGGACTATTACGAACGATATTGCAGAAATTTCAAAGGTTCTTGGAATAGAAGCCGGGAGAACAGCAATAATAAAAGAGCTTTACAACACCCTCAAAGAAAACGGCATACTCATTGACATCAGGCACATAATGCTATTAGCTGACGTGATCACGTTCAGTGGCGAGATAAAGGGAACAGTGAGAACAGGAATAATGAGGGAAAAGAACTCGCCGTTTGCAAGAGCAGCATTCGAGGAAACCGTGAAACACCTGCTGAATGCTGCCCTGATCGGCGAGCGCGAGGAACTCCAAGGCGTTGTGGAAAACATTATAGTGGGCCAGCCAATAAAAATCGGCACTGGAACGGTTGAACTTGTGATGAGGGAGTGATTTCATGGCAATCGATTTTGACAAAGAGCTAAGGCGAGCAGTTGACACTGGAAAAGTGGAGTTTGGTTACAGGAAAGCAGAGAAAAACGCACTAACCGGAAAGGGAAAGCTTTTGGTGGTGAGCACTGGGCTTCCAAAGCAGAGAAAAGAGCGCCTTTCCCACCTTGCAGGGCTCTCGGGAATCCCATTCCATGAAGCCAAGAAGAACCCCCTGAACCTCGGCTCATTGTGTGGAAAACCATTCCCGGTTACGGCAATGGTTGTATTGGAACAGGGGAAAAGCAAGGTTCTTTCAGTAAAACCTCAGAAAAAACAGTGAATCCAATGAAACTGGAAAGAGAAGAAATTTTTTTCATCAACGCACTCGATGAAGCAACAGGCGTAATCGCAAAGGATTGCCTTGTGAGCCAGAGAACAATTACATTCCTCGTCAAAAACGGCGAAATGGGGAAAACCATTGGCACCAAGGGCCAGAAGATAAAAAGCCTTTCAAAGAAACTGAACCGAAGGGTTGAAATCATAGGGTTTTACGACGACCCAAAAGAGTTCTTTGCAAAGGCAATGCCCGACATAGAAATAAAGGAAGTGAAAAAAGAGGACAGTTCACTCGTGTTAAGAGTGAATTCAACCGACAAGAGAAAGATATTGAATGAAACTGGAAAATTCAAAAGAATAAAAAGGTTAGCGGAGAGAAACTATAGTATTGGTAGTGTAAAACTGAGATAGGTGTTTTCATGGCAAGAGGAGAGTTTGCAGCAAGAAAGCTAGAAAAAGACCACAAGAAGTGGAAGAAAAAACAAACAGGTTACAAGAAAAAAATGGAAAAGAAAGGCATGGGAAAAAAGTCCTCGCTTATGGGAGGCGCGCCCCAGGCAAAAGGCATTGTGTTAGACAAGCGTGGAGTAACCGCAAGGCAGCCAAACTCCGGCATTAGAAAGTGTGTGAGGGTGCAGCTCATAAAAAACGGGAGGCAGTTGACCGCACTCGCTCCAAAGGACAAAGCAATACAATTCATTGACGAACACGACGAGGTAACAGTGGAAGGGCTTGGTGGAAGAAAACACGGAGCAAAAGGCGACCTATGGGGAGTGAAATTCAAGGTCATCGCAGTAAACAACCAAAGCCTGGAAATGCTCAGGACTGGAAGAAAGGAAAAGGTGAAGAGGTAATAGTCATGACCAAGCTGTTTGACCGCTGGGAAACAGACAACGTGAAAGTGAACGACCCGGGTCTCAAGAGATACATCAACCTGGAGTCAAAGATTATCCCGCACTCGTTTGGAAAAAAATCCAAGAAGCGCTTTGAAAAAGCAAAGGTTAACATCGTTGAAAGACTCGTTAACAAGATAATGCGCTCAGGCCAAGGCAAAAGAAAACTCAGCGGCAAATACATTCGTGGCAGAGGCTCGACTGGGAAAAAACTCCAAGCAATGAGAATCGTTGAAGAAGCCTTTGAAAAAATAGAGCACAGGACAAAAAAGAACCCGGTTGAAATTTTAGTGAGAGCAATCGAGTTCTCGGCTCCAAGGGAGGACACCACAAGGCTCAAAAAAGGCGGCATCTCTTACAGTCAAAGCGTGGACGTTGCACCAATGAGAAGATTAGATGAAGCCCTCAAAAACCTCGCAGTTGCTGCCTTCGCTAACTCCTTCAACAACAAGGTTAGCGCCTCAGATGCTCTCGCGGAAGAGCTAATTCTTGCAAGCGAGGAGAACCCAAAGAGCCACGCTGTAAAGAGAAGAAACGAAGTTGAAAGAATCGCAATGAGTTCAAGGTAGGTGGGAAAATGGGCAGAAGAGAGGAAATGGTAAAGCTTGCACAGCAAATGATGAACAACAAGGAAAACATCCGCAACATCGGCATCGTTGCCCACATCGACCATGGCAAAACAACCATGACCGACTCGCTTATAGCAGCAGTTGGCTTGATGTCAGAGGAGCTAGCAGGAAAGCAGTTGCTGATGGACTCATACGACTTGGAGCAAGAGCGCGGCATAACAATCAACGCTGCAAACATTTCCATCGTGTACAAGTACGAAGAAAAGCCCTACCTTGTCAACATCATTGACACCCCAGGGCATGTTGACTTTGGAGGAGACGTGATCAGGGCAATGCGCGCCGTTGACGGCGTGATAGTATTGGTTGATGCAGTTGAAGGCGTCATGCCGCAAACAGAAACAGTTATAAGGCAAGCCCTGAGGGAAAACTGCAGGCCCGTGCTGTTTGTAAACAAGGTTGACAGGCTCGTTAACGAGTTAAAGGTTGACCAGAAAGAAATGCAGGAAAAACTCATAAAGTCAATCGCGAAAGTGAACCAGCTCATAAAAAAGAACGCTCCAAAAAAGTTCGGCGATGAATGGATTGCAAATGTTGAAAAAGGGCAGGTCGTGTTCGGTTCAGCCTTGTACAAGTGGGCTGTTTCCGTGCCACAAATGAAAAAAACCGGCATAACATTCAAGGACGTTTACGAGTACTGCAAGGAAGAAAAACAGGACGAGCTCTCAAAGAAAAGCCCGTTGTACAAGGCAATCATGGAAATGGTTGTAACACACTTGCCAAGCCCAGTGAAAGCCCAAAAGTACAGGATTCCGGAAATCTGGAAGGGCGAACCTGAAAGCGAGGCAGGGAAGGCAATGATTAACTGCGAGTCAAACGGCCCGCTTACAATGATGGTGACAGATGTAACAGTTGACCCCCATGCCGGAGAAATTGCAACCGGCAGGGTTTACTCTGGAAAAATAAAAAAAGGAATGAAAGTATTCCTCATAAACTCCAAGAGAGAAGTGAACGTGCAACAAGTGGGCATTTACATGGGACCGGAGCGTGTTAACATTGAAGAAATCCCAGCTGGCAACATTGCAGCAATAGTTGGCACCCGAGACGTTTACGCTGGCGAAACAATTTCCAGCGAGAAAATTCAGTCGTTTGAGTCCTTTAAGAGCAGTGCAGAGCCAGTGATGACAGTCAGCGTTGAAGCAAAAAAGACAGCTGATCTCCCAAAGCTCATCGAGGTAATCAGGCAGATAACAAAAGAGGACCCCAACATCGTTGCAACAATCAACCAGGACACAGGCGAGCACTTGCTGAGTGGCATGGGTGAACTGCACTTGGATGTAACAAGGCACAGAATTGAAGCAGACCACAACATCCCAATCGAAGTGAGCCAGCCAATTGTAGTATACCACGAAACAGTGAGAAAAAAATCCCCCTCTCTAACTGGAAAAAGCCCAAACAAGCACAACCAGTTCAAGATGAGCGTTGAGCCAATGAGCAAAGAGGTAGTGGAAAAGCTCGCGGAGTCAAAACTTGAAGGCAAGATTAGAAAAAAGGACGCTGAAAAAATGGCAAAGCTTGAAGAAATAGGCTTTGACAAGAGCGATGCAAAGGACACCTGGTGGGTGCACAACAACTGCGTGCTCATAAACGACACGCACGGCATCCAGGCAATACAGGAAATAAAAGAGCTGGTCTGCCAGGGCTTCAGGGACGCAATGGACAAAGGACCACTGGCATCAGAGAAATGCTACGGTGTAATAGTGCGCTTGGAGGACGCAAAACTCCACGAGGACGCAATCCACCGCGGTCCAGCGCAGGTTCTGCCAGCAATAACCAGAACAATATTCGCGTGCATGCTGAGCGCAAAAGCCGTTCTCTTAGAACCAAGGCAAAAAATGTTCATCTCCGTGCCCCAGGACTACCTTGGAGCAGTGAACAGCCAGCTACAACAGCGCAGGGCAACAATCAGCGAAATGAACACAGAAGGAGACCAGGCAATAATTATAGCCATCGCCCCAGTAAAAGAACTGATTGGATTCAGTTCAGAGATCAGGAGCGCAACACAGGGCAGGGCAATCTGGACAGCTGAATTCTATGACTACAGTCCACTGCCACAGGCAATGCAAGGAGAAATAATCAAAGAAGTTCGCACAAGAAAGGGCATGAGCCCGGAGTTAAAGAGCGCTGAATACTTCCTGAGCTAAAAACAGCCTTTAACAAGCAAACAAGGGAATGGTATTTAAATTTAACGAATGATTTAATATTAAATAACTTTTCATGCGTAATTCTGTGAATTACAATATTAATACCTTTATAGGAGGGCTTTTAGTATGGCAGCAAAAAACCATTTGAACTTGGTTTTCATTGGTCACGTTGACCACGGAAAATCCACAACCGTTGGAAGGTTGCTTTACGACTCTGGAGCACTAAGCGAGCAGGAGTACAGAAAGCTTGAAGCTGAAGCACAGGCTCAAGGAAAAGCCTCGTTCGCGTTCGCTTACGCAATGGACAGGCTGAAAGAGGAAAGAAAGCGCGGTGTGACAATTGACGTCGCGTACAAGAAATTCCAGGGCAAGAAAAACAACTTCACAATAATTGACGCCCCTGGCCACAAGGACTTTGTGAAAAACATGATCACTGGCACGAGCCAGGCTGACGCTGCAGTGCTCGTGGTCGCAGCAAAAGAGGGAATCAAACCCCAAACAAAAGAACACGCCTTCCTAGCCCAGGTAATGGGAATAAAGCAACTCATTGTTGCCATCAACAAAATGGACGAAGTCAACTACGACAAGGGCAGGTTTGAAGAACTCCAAAAAGAGCTCGAAAAGCTACTTACAGGAATTGGCTTCAAGCCAGATAAAACCCACTACATTCCAATCTCGGCATTCAAGGGAGACAACGTGGTGAAAGAAAAGGGAAAACTGGACTGGTTCTCTGGTCCAACACTCATTGATGCACTCGACGAACTCGAAGCACCGCCCCTGCCAACAGACAAGCCATTAAGGCTGCCAATCCAGGACGTCTACAACATCAAAGGCGTTGGGACTGTTCCGGTTGGAAGGGTTGAAACAGGAGTAATGAAACCCGGCGACAAAATAATCGTGATGCCAACAGGCAAAACCGGCGAAGTGAAAACAATCGAAATGCACCATGAGTCACTGCCGCAAGCTGTTCCAGGGGACAACATTGGCTTTAACGTCCGCGGTTTGGGAAAAGAGGACGTTGCACGCGGAGACGTTGTAGGGCACGCAAACAACCCGCCAACAGTCGCAGAAGAGTTCATTGCGCAAATCGTCGTGCTAAACCACCCAACAGCAATCCCAGTCAACTACACGCCAGTCTTCCACATCCACACCGCGCAGTTGTCATGCCAGGTCGTGGAAATCCAGAAAAAGCTCGACCCAAAAACCGGCGCGGTAAAAGAGGAAAACCCAAAGTTCCTGAAAACAGGAGACGCAGCAATAATAAAAGTAAAGCCAACCAAGCCGGTTGTGGTAGAGGAATACAAGAAATTCCCACAGCTAGGCAGGTTTGCAATCAGGGACATGGGGCAAACAGTTGCAGCTGGAATGGTGATAAGCGTTACGCCAAAAAAGTAACGCTCTCCCTCTCTTTTTCTTTTTTATGATTTTTTAAATTTATTGGTCAAAAAAATATTCTAGTGGTAAAAATGCAAAAAGCGCGCATCAAGCTCACAAGCCCAGACTACGAGCAACTCAACGGAATAAGCAGTCAAATAGTCGAAGTTGCAAAGCGCACCGGTGTAAAGTTCGCAGGGCCAATCCCACTACCAACAAAAAAACTCGTCGTGCCAACACGCAAGAGCCCCTGCGGGGGGGGAACAGAAACATACGAAAGATGGCAAATGCGCATCCACAAGCGCATCATTGACATTGAGTCAGACGAGAGAACCCTTCGCAGAATAATGCGCGTTGAAATACCCGAAAAAGTCCACATGGAAATAGAACTAGTGGAATGAACACCCTGTTCTTTTAATTGACACCAATAGTTGCATTAAATAATTTTTCTGCTTTTTAATAATTGAATGCTTCGAGATAAAGCGCTCAGGTTAATTGAAAAAATCGAGCAAAGCAATAAAAGTATTATTCACTGGCTCTTGCTGTTTTATGGAATTGTGATTGCTAGAACGCTTGTAGAAAGCCTTATTGGTGGGCTCAGAAGCTGGCCCCTTCCAATAACCCTCTTCGTTCACTTTCCCCTTTTCTACTTCAATTTTTTCACCTCAATTGCTTTCATTCTCTGGTTTTTCACTGGTGAAAAAATACAAAAAACAACAAAGGTTGTGATAGCATTCTCATTCCTCATAATCGTCGTGCCAATAGTTGACTTTGCTTTGTTCGGAAGCACTTTTCATTACCGTTACCCAATGGACCCCACTGCAATACTTAAGGAAATGCTCGCATTGGGGGGCTTACTAAAGGGCTCAGTACTATTGCCAGGACAAGCTGTTGCAATCTGGGCAGCCATGCTGCTAATCACGCTGTATGTTGCACTCAAGGGCAAGAGCTGGAAAAAAGGAGTCATGGCATCAGCTGCCTTTTACCTTGCAGGTGTCTTCTTCTCTGCTTTCCCACTCATCGGATCAACACTCTTCGGGCTTGGCAACACATTCAACTCAAGCGCCATGCTCGTCGGAATCGCGCTATTCCTGCTTTCAGCATTAGCCCTGTCTATTGCCTGGTTGTATACATATGATAGAAAACTGTTAATTGAGTTCACAAGAGAACTAAGGCCACTGAGAACAGCCCATTACCTCAATCTGGTGGTTCTGGGCTGGGTTCTTGCATTCTTTCTCTTTCCTCCAAGCAAGCCGAATTTTCTTGGCTTGTTCTTCGCAGCATTCTCTGTCTTCACTGCATTTGAAAGCTGCCTTCTCTGCAATAACCTATACGACAACCAGAGTAACAGTAGGAAATCCAAAGAGTATTGGAGCACAATTTTTGCACTTGCTGTTTTCTCGCTTGCCTCTGCTTACCTTGCAGGGCTCGAAATACTTGGCGTGATAATAATTGCGCTCGTGGCAGGGTTCTATTACTCCACTCCGCCAATAAGGTTAAAGAGGCTTGGTTTTCTGAACAACATGGTAATCGGCTTCCTTTCAATGCTTGTCTTCTGGGTTGGATTCCTGGCCCAACACAGGGGAATAGGAGAAATCCCAGCAAATGCCACTCTTGCTGTACTCTTAACTTTTTCACTTGCTGCCAGCATAAAAGACCTCAAGGACTACGAAAGCGACAAGAAAGAAGGAATAAAAACGCTGCCAGTTCTGCTGGGAAAAAAGAATGGCTTGAAGGCAACAGCTGCCCTCACATCCGTTTCATTTCTTATCCCCCCAGTGCTTCTCAACTTCAAAAACATAACCATCCTAGCTGCTTTCACTGGAATAGCAAACTATTTACTGTTGAACAAGACAAAAACAGAAAAAATAACGTTCGCGGCCTATTTCTTGTTTGCAGCTATTTTAGGCCTGAAAATAGCTGGCTTTTTATAACCAGCTGAACAGTATGAAGTTGCAGGCTTTCAACCTCTCTGGTAAACAGTTATATAACTGGCAGAGTCCTCGCAGTTCAGCGTGCAAGCAATTTCGAACAATGGAATGCCTTTCGCTGTTCGCTTAACGCTCACTTTTCCCGAATCAACAAGCTTGGAAACATAGGGCCCAACAACAAAGGTGAGCTTGATTTTCTTTCCCGGTTCAAGCACGAATTGCCTTACTGCATAGTCAGAGCCATCTGCTTTCTTTGAAACAACAAGAAAGCGCCTTACATTGCCTGAATCATTTAACAGAACAGCCCTTGACAAAAACAAATCATTACCAGTGCCTCCTTTCACGCTAATCACAAAATCCTTCACTGAAAAGCCCTTCTCTGAAACCACTATCTCTTTTTCCACATTACTCGAATCCAGCGAGGCAAGCGAAATTATTGGCAAATTACCCTCCTTCTGAAGCTCCGTTGCAAAGTAAGGCCAGAGCGCGAGCGCATTCCCCCGAGAACCAACAGCCACAGGAGCAGGGGGAACAATTAATACAAAGAACAAGACCAATACAACAAAAGCTGCAACACCAAATGCTCCAAGCCTGACGTACTTTTTTTCCATTCAACCACCCACAACCAACAATCAAGATAACAGTAACATATATAAATCTGGAATATTTAATACTTATGTTAAAAAAAAATTGGTGAATGTGTGACTGAAAAAAAACAGGCTCTAACAATTTTCTTATTATTCACAGGAATCATCCTCATAGCACTTCTGCCCCTTGCCTTCGCTGATGACTGGGGAGAACCAAGCGAAGGGGATAAACAACCAGTAGAAAAAGAATTAAACCCTGGCGAATCAGTAACCTTCGGAGAGCCCAATCTCAACCCATTCCTTGAGGACATGGTTAATGAATTAGGCCCAGCTAACACAGTAATTGATTTAGGTCCCGATGATGGCCAAATTAGTTTTAGTGAGGATGTTAAAAAAGTTGAAGTGACCCCCACCTATGATTGGGAGGGAAATCAAACCGGTACTAAAATCACAGCATTGGGTGAAAATGGAGCAGAGAAGATCCCACTAGAATTAGATGAAGAAACAGAACCGCCCCCACAGCCGATTTGGGTTTGTTATAATCCAGCAACAGGCCAAGCACAAGATGGCGAAAACATGGACCGGAGAAAATGGCAATCTGGCACATGGATTGGTGCGCCAGTTGACTGCGGGACAAGCACAGGATACGGACCATGGACCTGCAAAAACGCAAACACAAAGCACAGAACCAAAACCAAAAAAGGCTGCAACAACGGAACATGCTACACAACAACCAACAGCGAACAAACAGTCAACTGCCCGAATGGTTGCAGTGCAGGAAAATGCCAACCCTTCGCCTCCTTTTCAATAACACCAAACCCGGCAAACGCTGGTGACACAATAACCCTAAATGCTCAAACCTCAAGGGATCCCTACAACGGAACTAAATTGAAATATGAATGGTTTTATGATGGCGTGAAGATTGGGGAAGGGAAAACATTACAGTATAAAATCCCAAGTGCTTCAATACACCAAGTAAAGCTTAAGGTAACGACGACTGGTCTGTCTGTGCACTCAGAGGATGATGGGACAACTGCAACACAAACACAATCCTTAACTGTGCACAGCGCACCAAAGCCAGTGATAAACGCGCCGAGTGAATGTGTTGTGCCTTGTGGCGATGTTGATATCAACGCGGTTGGCACAACCGACGAAACAGACCCACCAAATGCACTAACATACGAATGGGACTACGAGAGCAATGGGGTGATTGACGCAACCTACAACAACCCACTAGAACCAGGAACAAACCACCCCTTCACCCAAGCAACCGGCACATACAACATCAAACTCAAGGCAACCAACACTTCAAACCTGTGGACTGAAACCACGCACGCACTACAAGTAAAAAACAATCCTCCAAACGCTGACTTCAAAATGATACCATTCCCAGCAACAGGCATAACACCCCTAACAATAATATTCATAGACAAGAGCACAGACCCGGATGGTCATGCTATTGTTTCGTGGAACTGGGATTTTGGTGACATGCAGACAAGCAGCACGCAGGACACACAACACGAATACAACCAACCAGAACCAAAGCAATACACAGTGACCCTAACAGTCAAAGACCAATACGGAGCCACTGGAACAAAACAAGCAACAGTAAAAGTAAAACAACGCGCTCAAATAACCTACTTCAACGCAACCGATCCAATCATTACACCAACAACAAGCATAAGCGAAGCAACAACAGTAATCGAACTACAATGCAACAAACCAGTGAAAGCCCAAATCAAAATATTCACCCAGGACGGAAAAACAGTAACAGACAAACAAGGAAAACCCATTCCAAGCCTGCAACTTCCAGAAATAAACTGCGATGAAACCACGCCACCAATCCAACTAAAAGGATTCCCACAACCAGGCATCTACAAAGCAGTGGCAAACATCACAAGCGAGTTATGCGAAAACTGCCCAAAAACAAAACACATAATAGTAAAAAAACCACAAAAACAAGCCAGCACACCAGAAACAAGCCCAGCGCTCGTGGTGGGCATGGCCTTGGTGGTGCTCT
>CAZGDN010000026.1:0-1565 GCA_964525235.1 uncultured archaeon
TGGAAATTGGATTGGTTGGCGCGCCTAATTCTGGCAAGAGCACTTTTTTTAATGCTGCAACGCTGTTGAACGCGGAAACAGGGAACAGGCCGTTTGTTACAATCAAGCCAAGCCAGGGCACAGCATTCGTGAAGGTTGAGTGCCCACACAAAGAGCTCGGCGTGGAGTGCAACCCGCAACACGGCTATTGCAAGAATGGCTGGCGGTTCGTGCCGATTACGCTCTGGGACGTTGCCGGCCTGGTGCCAGACGCATGGCAGGGCAAAGGATTAGGAAACCAGTTCCTGAACGACATAATGCGGGCCAAGGCACTAATTCACGTGCTGGATGCAAGCGGCTCAACCAACACCGAGGGCGAAAGCGTTGGCGAGGCAAACTTTGACCCAGGGCAGACAGTTGAGTTCCTCGAGAAAGAGATTGCCTACTGGGTCAGGAGCATTCTCCAGAGAACATGGCACGAAACAGCAAAGAAGGCAGCGGCAGGAAAGACTGCAGAGGCACTCGCAGTTCCGCTGAGCGGGCTTGGTGTCAGCGAGAACGACATAAAGGAAGTGCTGGGAAAAGAGGCATTCAATGAAAAGCCAAGGAACTGGAGCGAGAGCACGCTGCTTGAATTTGCAGAGGAGGTCAGGAAAAAAAGCAAGCCAATGGTGATCGCAGCAAACAAGGCTGACACCAAGAGCGGGAGGGAAAACATTGGAAAGTTAAAAGCCCTCTACCCAAACCAAACAATCCAAGCAGTTTCAGCTGAAGCAGAGCTCGCCCTGAGGCGAGCTGATGAGCATGGCCTGATAGAATACGTTCCGGGCTCCAACAACTTCAAGGAATTAAAGGAAATCCCGGAAAAACAAAAGCACGCTCTCGAGTTCATCAGGGAAAATGTCCTGGAAGAGTTTGGCGGAACAGGAGTGCAGGAAATAATAAACAAGACAGCGTTTGACTTGCTGGATTTGATTGTCGTGTTCCCAGTGCAGGACGCAGTTAAATGGGTGTCAGCAAAGGGAAACGTGCTGCCAGACGCCCACTTGCTCAAAAAAGGCTCTACTGCCCTGGACTTGGCTTACAAGATTCACACAGACATTGGAGAAAGGTTCGTTTCCGCACTGAACTGCAGGACAAACCAGAAAATTGGCAAGGACACAGAGTTAAAGCACTTGGATGTGGTCAAGATAATAACGCGCTGATTATTCCAACACGTTCTCGATTTCCTTCTTTGACTGTGCCAGTTTTATGACTCGAGTGCGGCCACGCACTCCCTTTTCTTTCAATTCCATTGAAACAAGTTTTAGTGACTCGAGCCTGTTAAGTTTCTTGCGGAAAGAGCGCTGGGTAAGAGCATTGGCTGTTTTCTCGGAGAACTCTTTGAAAAGTGCACCGGAGAAAACCTTGTCTTTTTCGCACAGCAGTCTGAGAATCGCTTTTTCGTTTTCGTCCAGGAAATCCTTTGCCTTGTCCAGGGCGCGGGAGTGAATGGAATCAAACGCTTTTCTGAGGTGCAAAACTTTTACCTTTGGGCTCCTGGACCTGACAGCAATCCTGCCAGCCCTCAAGAGGGACTCGATTGC
>CAZGDN010000026.1:1665-11097 GCA_964525235.1 uncultured archaeon
CCAAGCCTTGACTTTTGGAATTCAACCACGCGAAGCAAGTCATACAAGACATTCGAAGCAATGTTTTTATGCAATAATTGGTCGAGTTCATCCAACACAACGACTGGCGCGAAATCAGAGCGCTTGAGGGCAGAAAGCAACTCAGAGTAAACCTCGTCGGTTGCAATGCCGCGGCGAGGAACAGGCACTCCGAGAAAAACGCAAACCTGGCTCAGGATTGCCTGCCGGGTGTTGAACTCAAAGCAGTTCAGGTACAAGCCCTTTGCCCTGTCATTGAACTCCTCAAGCTCTCGCAGCACGTATTTTACTGTAACAGTCTTTCCTGACCCACTCGGCCCGAACACGAAAAGGTTCTGTGGCCTGCCTCCCCTTAAAACCGGTTTCAGCGCATGAGCCATTTCATCAATCTGGGCATCCCTGAACGGAAGCCTCTCGGGAACAAACTCTGGGTAAAGGAATTTTTCATCCTTGAAGATTTCGTTTTCAAGGACGCCAGAAAAAATATTCTTTGCCACTTCAATCAATTGAATAGAGGTTCAATAAGATTAAATTCCTAATCTAGCAAAACAGGGAAAGAAAAGTTCAGGGGAAGTGAGGCGTCTCGCTGGCTTTAAAAGGACAAAAAACAAGGGTTGTAACGAGGTGATTTGATGAAAGTGTTAACCAAGGTGGATTTCGGGCGAATGGAACTCTCACGCCTTGAAACAGAAAAAAACAAGGTGTTCAAAAAAATAATCAAAGGAAACGAGGCAAGAAAAAACCGCAACATATTATACGAACTGCTTGGCGTAATCGAGGAAAAAATAAAGTTTGAAGGCATTCCGCTCGAAATAAAACTCGCATGAAGCCCCGCTCTCAACACGCAAAACAACAATTGAGCAAAAGCTACCCCCTATTCCCAACACACAAAACAGCAGTCTGAATTGAACAAAAGCCACTCCGGCTCACAAGCAGCCAAACAAGCACACTGCCTAAAAACACCAAGCGCCATGCTGCTTTGCCAGCACAGGGCAATGCTTTTAGCAGGCTGATTCGAACAGGCATAATGGGGGGCTACCCCCTGCTGCCCATTAACAAAGAAACCGCTATCCCTGTTACAACCGCAACAAGCGCGGTTGTGCCAAAGTAGTCAAGCGAGAGAAGCGTGGAAAGAGCAATCCGGCCCCAAAAATAACCCAAGAAAACAGACAAGGCAACCGCAAAGGCTGTTGCAACAAGCAAGTGCACCACGCCCTTTAAATAGTTCCTATAACTGGTTCTGATGAAAATGAACGCTCCCAGAAAGAACACTCCGAAAAAAATCATTCCAGAACTCGCACTTGGAGCTGGAAGCGTTGGGGAAGAAAAAATTCCAAACTCTGCGATTATCACATAACTTATAACAGCCAAGAGGGACCTATCATTACTCATCTGGTTTTTTAATGCCTGGGTTGTGAACATCTTTGGCTGCTGGATGCTTGTAGGCTCAATGCCTGGGGAGCCTGATCTTCCCTCTGGTTTTTTTCTTTTTCTGGCATGCGAGCCAAGAGAAAACAATGCAATGAAGAGAGAGATTAGGAGAATAATCCCGCCAGCTGCACCAAGCGCAAGCGTTGGAAGAGGCGCGCTTTTTATTGCCTCTATACTGAGCTTGTCATGAAAGCTTGTAATGAAAAGATAGGATGAAGCAAGGATTATGCCAAGCAAGATAACTTTTTTTACAAGGGCAATTATCCAAGCACGCACCTTAAAGAGAAGCAAGAAAAATGTTAGCAACACACCAAAAAGGGCAAGCGCCACAGCCAAATAGAAAGGGTCAAAGACCAGCACGCCTGAAACAAACTTTTCCACTGCTGGTCCTGAAACAGACTGCATTACAGTATTCACATCAGCAAGCATTCCAGAAATTGAAGGCTGAAAAGATATTTAAAGCATCCGCTGCAATACTTTCAGTATGGGCGAAGAAAAACCTGAAGCAAAAGCACCAGCAGAAACAAAAGGGATTGATGCTTTCTTTAACTGGCTTTCAGGGAGTGTTTCAAAGAATACCGGCTCTTTTGCAGCATTCTTATTTGTCATGGTAACAATAGGCATTCTAGCAGGCTACATTGTAGCAATAAAAGCACCTGAAACGATTTACTACACAGTGCTTGCAACGCTGGCTCTTGGGCTCATCGCATACTACAACCGCGCGGCTTCAATGCTTGTGCTGTTTGCACTGCTGGCATTCCTGGTGCTCACCGCATAGAAGCCATTGCAGGCTATAGCTATTCAAAGTCAGAATCAAACCATTCAAGCATGCAGGCAATACTCACTGCAAAGCCTTAAAATCTCTTTCTTGTTCTCTTTTACTAGAGGGTTGGTTGAATGCGCGGCGTTTATTCCTTCGTGCTCGTATTCGTGTTCATGGTTTGCGCGCTCTTGATTGCCAGCACACAGGGCAGGGCAAGAGAAAGCCTCTCCAGCGGAACGCTCACAGCAATGGAAATTGAGAAAGCCTCATTTAAAAGGTTCGAGCTTGAAGAGAACACAGATGCATTGATAGAGGAAACAATTGATTCAGCGATAATGACAGGAAACCACGATGGCTTTATAGTCAACAAAAAAATAGCAAGCGCGCTATTACACTACTACAGGGAAATGGAAGGCAAAAAAGGGCTTGGCATGGAAACACGGTTTTTTGAGATAAAAACAAAATGCCTTTCAAAAAATTTTACTCCCACAACTTGCAACCTTAAAGCCCTGAAAGCTATTGACAAGTATTGCAAGACAATAGTGGTAAACCTGAAAGAACACGTCTTTTTAGTCCGCTTTGAATTCACTGGAGGAATACTGAAGGACAACGCAGTTCTTGGCAGGATAAAAACACCAAACTCAGAGCAGTACTTCCTGCTCTTGCCTGGTTACTCTCTTGAAAGAGTGGTGGTGGCATGAAGCTGAGAAGAAAGAAGGAGAAAACAAGTTTTTGCTTCCGGGAGCATGCTGGGAAAGGACAGGTTTCAAGTGAAGCGCTTGTTGTATTGCTGGCATTCTTTGCAGTGCTCTCACAGCTTGCAGTGCTTGAACTCGAGCAGTCGAGTAAGGCAAGCGCGTTCATGAGAGAAACAAGAGCGAGAGCCATAGCTGAAAAAAACGCCATGGCAATAGATGCGGTGAGTGCAAACCCCGGTGCAATCGCTTTCAACCTAGGCCAAAAATGCCACGGCAACGGAACACCTATCCTGCACTGCAGCAAAGGAAAACAAAACGCAAGTGCGCCAACAATCGCTGTAAAAATTGAAACAATTCAAAAGGGGGAATTGTTCAATTTAAGGCTGGACAACGAACCGCACTATGGGTAAAAAGGGGTGCCAAAGTGAATGGGAACAAGGGAATAATGCAGTCACTGGATTTCAGTATTGCCTTTCTGCTCATGCTTGTAATGGTGGTTTTGTTTGCAGCACACACTTTTACAGGGCTGAAAAAGAGTGAAAGAGAACTCAGTGGTTTTCAGCAAAAAAGGCTGAGCGTGATGCTGCTGGATGGCTTGCTTAAAAGAAAAGCAGGCAGTGGAATGGGGCTTGCACTCTTCGATTCAAAGAAGAGGCATGTTCAGGAGAACAGGTTAACAGCAAGCATTGAAAACAGTTTTCCAGAAGGAGAATTCAAGCTCTCTGGGCTAAAAGCAGAGTGTGACAACGGGCAATTTGAGTACGTGCCCAGAAAGGAGGGAAAAGAATGCGAAGTGCTCTCGCGCCTCGCCTATGTGAACGGAAAAAAGTGCCTGTTAAAGGCAAGGTTTTGTGACTAAATGCAGAATGGAATATATTACTTGACCGAGGCATCACTTTCCCTGCTTTTGATGAGCTCGTTTTTAATCATGGTTCAACCACAACAAGAAAACCAAGCAGAAAAAATAAGTGATTTATACATAACACAGTGTTTGCATGATGTTCTAAAAGCAAGGTTCATTGAAAGGAATCCCTCCATTACGGAAATGGAAACTGATTTCAGGCGCCTCTTTCCAGGCAAGAGTGGCTTCGTGGAAGTGAACAATGCAAGGGTTTTCATCGGCAAGCCAGGAAAACAAGCCATTTCTGCCAGTGCGGTTTATTACTCGCTCTATGGCAAAAGCACCCTGAAAGTGCTTGTTTACAAGGAGTAACTGTTTATCGCGTGGGAAACAGAAAGAGCGCCTGTCTTTTTTTGAATGACTTGCACTGGCTAGTCTGCACTGACCAAGGATAAGTGTATCGTGCCTGCTATCTTTTCCACCCTAAGGGTGTTTCCGCGTGAAAGCGTGCAATTGAATTCTTTTACTTCCGCGGGAATGCTCACAGTGAAAGAGTCAGAACGGTTCAGGGTTTTGCTGTTCAGGGAGAGGGTTGCCTTGCTGTTTCCTGCACTGAACTGCCATTCCCCTGTTGGATTCAGAGCAAGCTCTTTTGCCGAGCCATCTGAGAGAAAAGAAATTGCCATGGCTGCTGACCTGAAGCCGGAGAGAAATTCCCTGGCTTTCAATGTTTCCATTGAGTAAATGGCATTCTTTGATGCCCTGACTGCAACCGGCGTAAAGAGAGCAAGAGCCATCACAAAGCCAGCCATCACTAACAGGAACTCCAAGGACAGCTGGGCTCTCTCCAGGTTACTAAATTTTTTCACCCTCTTCAAATCACTAAGACTTACGTTACCAGCGCCAATGGCAATTATAAGTCTTCAAGATTGTCAAGCGTTTCAAACAAGTCCTTTGACTTCTTGTCTATTTCCTGGGTTGCCTGCTTGCTTGTTGAATAAAACTTTCCAACCAGAACCAGGGCAACAACAATCAACGCAGCCATTATTACTATCAATTCTATCGAAATTTGCGCTTTTGAATCCATTCAACCACCTCTTAGCAATAAGATTGCTCCTAAAAAATGTTTATAATTATAGCGTGGCACAAGTTTGTTTCTGGTGAAAGAATGAGAGCAAAGGAAAGGAATGATTTACTGATTAGCTGGGTTACAATCAGCGTCGCGTTTGCATTCGTGCTCGGACCTGGCCTGCTAAACATTGTTGACTTTGGGTTCTTTCTCCCAATAAGCTTTGTTGGGGTTGGAACTGCTTTCATCTTTCACGAACTCGCACACAGACAGGTTGCAAGAAAATTCGGCTGCCATGCAGAGTTCCGCGCTTGGACCTATGGGCTGATAATATCCCTAGTGCTCCCAATCATTACCTTTGGAAGATTCCTTTTTGCTGCACCTGGGGCTGTTTACATTTACGGACCGCATTTGACAAGAAAAGAGAACGGTATTATCTCGCTGGCTGGCCCGGCGACCAACATAATCGTAGGCATTACGTTCCTCGCAGCATTCATTTACTCAGTGGCATTCCTGCAAGTGGGCGCATACCTGCTGGAGTTGCTTGCAACAGTGGCAAAAATCAACATCTTCCTTGCACTCTTCAACCTTATCCCGTTTCCCCCACTTGACGGAAGCAAGGTCATAATGTGGGACGTGAGGGTGTGGGCGCTGGCGTTCTTTCCACTGCTTTTATTTTTCTTCAGCTTTCCCTTAATATAATTCGAAGCTGCAAAGGCACTATTCGAAGCACGCTATCCAACATAACTTGGAGTGAAGTCTGCAACGCGTTCCTTAAAGCTTTCATAGTTCTTTCTTATCTTTTCAGAAATTGTCGGATGAGCCTTGGTCAGGGCTTTATCAAAGTGCGCCTGCTTTACCTCTGTTTTCTTCATCTTGTTTTCCTTGAGAGCAGTTAAGACCGCTTCCCTCACCAACGCCTCCAAGTCAGCCCCAGAGAAACCCTCTGTTTTTTCTGCAAGCTTCTTGAGTGAAATGCCTTTTGCAAGAGGCACATTGCGCGTGTGCACCTTGAGAATCTGCTCCCTTGTCTTTGCATCCGGGCTCTTGACTTCGATGAGCTTGTCGATTCTGCCAGGTCTCATGAGTGCCTTGTCAACAAGGTCCGGCCTGTTGGTGGCAGCCATGAACACAACATTCTTGAGAGCCTCAAGGCCGTCCAGCTCTGTCAGGATTTGGTCTAAAACGCGGTTTCCCACCCCTGAGTCGTGAGCCAAGCCACGGCTCCCGGCAATGGAGTCAATCTCGTCAAAGAAGACAACAACTGGCGCAGCCTGCCTTGCTTTTCTGAAAATTTTTCTAACCGCCCGCTCGCTCTCGCCAACCCACATGGAGAGAATCTCCGGCCCTTTTATCGAAATAAAGTTTGCCTCGCTCTCGTTTGCAACAGCCTTTGCAAGTAGTGTCTTGCCACACCCAGGCGGACCATACAAGAGAATGCCCTTTGGCGGCTTTATTCCCATTTCAGTGAATGAGTCCGGGTACTTAAGGGGCCACTCTACTGCCTGCTTGAGTTCCTCTTTTACTTCCAACAGCCCGCCAACATCATTCCATTTCACTTTGGGAATCTGCACTGCAACCTCTCTCAGCGCAGAGGGTTGCACGTCCTTCAAGCCCTCCATAAAGTCCTTCTTGTTAATTTCAAGCTTTTCAAGGACCTCTTGTGGAATCTCATCCTCGTCCAGGTCTATTTCTGGGAGATAGCGCCGTAATGCCTTCATTGCAGACTCCTTGCAGAGCGCTTCAAGGTCTGCTCCAACAAAGCCATGGGTAATGGCAGCAAAATAGCCAAGGTCAACATCCTTTGCAAGCGGCATTCCCCTCGTGTGAATTGTGAGAATCTCTTTTCTTTCCTTGCGGTCAGGAATTCCAAACTCTATCTCCCGGTCAAAGCGCCCGGGCCTGCGGAGAGCCTCGTCAAGAGAATTCACCCTGTTTGTTGCAGCCATTACAATTACATTGCCTCTTGCCTCAAGGCCATCCATTAAAGCCAAGAGCTGAGCAACCACTCTCCTTTCAACCTCTCCCACAACCTCGTCGCGCTTTGGGGCAATTGCGTCAATCTCGTCAACAAAAATGATGCTTGGTGCGTTCTCTTCCGCTTCCTTGAACATCTGCCTCAAGCGCTCCTCTGCTTCCCCAACAAACTTGCTCATTATCTCTGGGGCATTCACGCTAATAAAGTGAGCATTTGTCTCGTTTGCAACAGCCTTAGCCATCAAGGTCTTGCCAGTGCCAGGCGGGCCATACAAGAGAATGCCCTTCGGTGGCACGATCCCAAGCTTTGTGAAGAGCTCAGGGTGCCTCATTGGAAGCTCGACCATTTCCCTCACTTTCTGCACCTGCTCCTTCAAGCCACCGATGTCCTCATAGGCAATCGTTGGAACACCCTTTGCCACTGCTGCTGGCTTCTCCCTTAAAATGAAGTTGGTGAAATCCGTTACCTTGACAATGCCCTTTGGCTTAGTGTTAATAACCGTGTAAACAAAACCAGAGCCGAAAACGCTGATCCAGACATTGTCGCCCTGAACAATTGGCCTCCCCAGAAAGCTCTTCTTGAGAATACGGTTATAGCCAGAGGCAATAATGCGAACCTCCTGTGTTGGAGCCATGACAACCTCTTTTGCTTCCTTAAAAACTGCTTTTTTCACAACAACGCTGTCACCAAGTCCAACGCCACAGTTATGCCTGATAAAAGAGTCCATGCGGATTATTCCCTTCCCTTCATCCTCGCTGCGCGCCGGCCAGATCACTGCAGCAGTGGTCTTGCTTGGACCCCGAATTTCAACAATATCCCCGCTTGTAACCCCAAGCAAGCTCTTTGACTGCCTGTCAAGCGTGACGATATTTCTGCCGACATGCGTGGGATCAGAATCCTGAACTCTCAGGTGAAGTTCCTTCTCAGCCAAAAAAAACACCGTTTAAACTTTTTAATCATTTATAACAATTTTTAATCAAAAGCTTTTTTAATTGTTGCCCTTTATTTCGCTCCCGCCTGCAGGAATCATTGCAATGAACTCATCCAAGTGAATGCCTCTCCCAAGGTTTTTGCGTTCAAAAAACGAGCGTATAGCTTTTGCAATCTCACCCTTTTTGTGCCTTCCCTGGACAATTACAACAGAATAGGGAGAGTGCTTTTTCACCGCGCTCTCCGGTCCAGAAATAACCCTGTTCTCCTTGTCAATGCCAATTGCAATTCTCATCGGCTGGTTTTTATACCAGTGCCTTTTCCCATAAATCATGAAAGCGCCCACGCCCATTGACTCGCCGCTCGGCGCACTCTTTGAAACCTGCTCCGGCCTAACGCTGTAAACATCAACGGAGGCAATGCCTGTTGACCATGCCTTGCTGAAAACTCCAGCAAATGCTGCAGCCTCTTTTCTTGTGCTCTCTGGAACAGACCTGCCCTCGGTCTTTACAATGCAGTGCGGTGCCCCCTGGATATCTGCATGAAAATAAAGGTCATTGCTTTCCATGTGCTTTTTGACAATTGCCTCATTGCTCTGGGCGTCCCTGCCTCCAATGACAAGAAAACCGTCACTGGAGTAAAACCAGTGAAACTTCTCAAACCACGCGCGTTTTCTCTTCCTGAAAATCTTGACCTCGTTTTTTTCCCCGCGTTTGGATGACTCTCTTTCAAGCTTTCTCTTCGTGTTCTCGATTGCACGCTTAATTCTCTCAGCTTTGGCCCTTGCCTTCTTGGCTCTTTCAAAGTAGTCAGAGGCGTTTGCTTCAAGGCTCTTTGAAAAATCAATAATAACCTCTACTCTGTCCTGATTCCCATGAGTCAAGGCTGGCTTTGACCCCTCGCCTGCGGTAGCTGTCATTTTAGGCCACGCTCCATCAAAATGCTTTCAATAATCGAGTTGGTGCGAGAAGTGCTCTTATAAACCGGCTCAGTAGTAAAAAGAATCTGCCTGTCCCTTATAAAATCATAAATGAATGGAATACCCCTGAAATAATGCTCTTCAAAGTGCTGCCTGTAAGACTCAACATCGCGGTAAATCTGCCTCATCACAAGGTTCCAGTTGCTCGAGCCAAGCATGCCAGAAAACCAATAAAGATGCGGATCGTCAGCCGCCTTGTCCATCAAAAGACTGAAAATCTTTTTATTTGACAAATCAGCCTGCAAAAGTGTTGTAACTTCAAGCTTGAAACCAAGCGGCCTGAAATTAATCTTCGGACCATAACCGGTTATCACACCCTCCTTCTCAAGGAAGTCAAGCGAACTCTTGATTGTGGCTTTGTGCAGGCCAGTGCAAGACTTCAACTGCCTTATGTTGGGTTTTACAGAGCGCTTTTTTAACAGGGCCTCGAGCAGCCCAAGCCTTGTAGCATCATCTATTTTCATCTTAGTGACCAATACAACCACCGGTAGATATGCTAAAAGAACATATTAAAATACTTTTTATAGCCTTTTGTTACATTGTTAGCTTGGGAATTTATTTTAATACCAAAAGCGTAGTATTATTGTTTAATCCAAGGAGGGATTCATCCGAGAAAGCATAGGATGAAAGAGAGGGGATGGCTCACCAGGCTTTGACTGGAAATTTTTGATCCCCTCTCTCTAATATTTTTCTAATTCTTTATTTCAAAAACCAATGCACATCAA
>CAZGDN010000026.1:11197-16878 GCA_964525235.1 uncultured archaeon
TAATGTTCTCCCAAACCAAGATGGCGCTTTTTCCAATCCTCACTTGCACTCCTGTTGTAATTGCTCGTAGAAATCGCTTATTTCCGTTGAAAGCGACAGGAGCTGTTTTGCTTTTTCTGATAGGCTGGGGGAAACTGCTGAAAGAGCGTTTGTGGAAGAAGCCTTTTTTGAAAAAGAGTCAAGCTTTTCTGTTGCCTTGGACAAGGCATTAACGTGCACGCCCATTTCGCGCAACCCAAAGCAAAGGCTGTCCTGGGACGAAAGTTCCTCCAGGCCCTGAAGCGCTTTGGACGAATCAGACAAAGCACGGCAGGCAGCTGAAAGCAGTTCTGCTGTTTTGACAAATTCACCAAGCTGTGCTGTTTGGAGAAGCGGCTTTTTTGATTCAATGGAAAGCTGCTTTGATAGCACTGGGTAAGATGAAGAAAATTTTTTTACCTGGTTTTCAAGCTCCTCAGCGGAATACCCTGCCAGGGTGTAGCGCTTTTGAAGTTCTCCCGAGGAGTCCAGTGCATCACAGTTATTTTCCTGCAGTGAATTGAAGTCAAGGGAATCAATTGCAAGGGCAAGCTCTTTGAATAACGCAGCATCCTTGAATTCAACCATGCTCTTGTAGTATGAAAGCCTTGAAAACTCGAGTGACAACAGGTCAAGCAGTTCTCTTTTCTCGCTTGAATCAGGCAGTGCCTTGGCTTTAGCTAACGAGCTGTTGAGTTCCTGTTCTAAGAGCGAAAGCTTTTCAAGGAGAGCGTTCTTTTTCCCTGCGCTGAAAAGCTCTTTTGAATCAATGGCTTGAGTTTCCTCCCCTGAAAGTCCGACTTTGCTGTAAACTGCTTCAACTGATTTCAGCTCAGAGGAAAAATCAACCCTTTTAATTGGCTGCATGGCTTCCTGCGTGCAGCCAAGCAATGCAACCACTAACACCAAAAGCGTTATGGCTTCAGCTGTTTTTCTTCTTGGAAGCATTCTTTTTTCTCCATTCTTCTTTGCTCTTGCAGTTTGGGTCAATGCACATGGTATAAGAATAGCGCCTTGTTTTAACCCTAATCATGGGCTTTCCGCAAACAGGGCACTTTTTTTCCTGCGCAGTAATGGTTCCCTTTTGTGGCAATGGATAGGTCTCTGTACAGCCAGGGTAATTCGTGCACCCAAGAAACCTCTTTCCAGAGCGGCCTCTGCGAACAACAAGCATTCCATCGCAACCATCGCGAGTGCACTCGAATTTTTCCCTGTCCTTCATGAGAGCAGAGCGCATTGTTTTCCCGATTTCTTCCTTGTTCTTCAATAATTGTCCAAGTGCCTCAAGGAGCATTTTCCTTGAGTCCTCGACAACCGCCTTCTTCTGCTTTTTTCCAGCGGCAATCTCGTCCATTTCTTTCTCCAGCTCGGCTGTCATCTTCGGCTTCACAATTAGGCCATCATATTTTTCGAGGGCCTCGATTACTGCAAAAGCAATCCTGTTCGGAGTGATTGCCTTGTAGCCCTCGATGTATTTCCTGGAGTAAAGCTTTTGGATTGTCTCGTGCCTTGTTGACTTTGTGCCAAGGTTTTTTTCAGCCATCGCTTTTATGAGCGTTCCCTGCGAGTAGCGCGCCGGGGGCTTTGTTTCCTTTGACAAAAGCTTGAGGTCAACAAGTTTAACCCTGTCACCCTTTGAAAGGAGGGGCAGGATTACCTCGGAGGCCTTGCTGTAAGGGTACACCTTTTTCCAGCCCCACTCAATAAAGCGCTGGCCTGTTGCAACATACGGCTCTCCCGCAAGCTCAATCTGCACATTAAGCGACTCAACAAGGGCGTCCTCGCTTAGAACTGCAAAAAACCTCCTGCACACAAGCTCGTAAATCCGCCACTCCAGCGGTGAAAGTTTTTCCTTTGGCACTCCAACCGGGTGAATTGGAGGATGGTCCTTTGTTGCCTTCTTGCCACGCGATGGAACAAGCTTTTTTTTGGACAGCAGTTTTTCAACAACAGGGTAAAACTCTTCAACCCTGAGAAGAGACTCAAGAATCTTTCTCATGCTAATGCTTGCATGAAAAACAGTGTTGTCTGTTCGAGGATAGCTTATGAGGCCACGCTGGTAAAGCGTTTCCGCCAATGACATTGCCTTTGCAGCTGAAAAACCAATCGCGGTTGCTGCCCTTAAAAAGCTCGTGGTGTTAAAAGGCAGCGGCCTTGCAAGCCTTTTCTCTTTTCTTGAAACACCCTGCACAATTCCGGTGTCTGCCTTCTTTGAAAAGGCTTCCTCGGCTTTACTTTTCTCCCAAAACCTTCCCTTTTTGTGGAGCGCCTGGAATTTTTTTTCATTCTTTTCAAACGTTGCCTGAATCTCCCAGTAAGGCTTCACCTTAAACGCAAGGATTTCTTTCTCGCGCTCAACTATAAGGGCAAGCGTTGGACTCTGAACACGCCCAGCTGAAAGAAACTCCTTTCCAAGACGCCCTGATACAAGAGAAAGAAAACGCGTGAGAACTGCCCCCCAGACCAAGTCTATCTCACGCCTCGCATCAGCCGAATCAGCAAAGTTGTAGTCTAACTCGTTCAATCCAGAAAAGGCCTTTTCTATTTCCTCAGGGGTTATCGCTGAAAAGTTTGCCCTCTTAACCTCAAGGTTCTTGTTCCCAGCCCTGAGACAGGTGAGGGCCTCAAGGGCAATGCTTTCCCCCTCGCGGTCAGAGTCAGTTGCAAAAATTACCCTCGAAAAATCAGAAGCCCTGGACTTGAGAAGCGAAATTATTTCCTTTTCCTTGCCAATGTAAAGAATTTCAGCGTTCACCAGTTTCACTAGGTCGGTTCCAAGCCATGGGGCAAACCGCTTTGGAAAATCAACCCCCATTATGTGACCGCGCAATGGTACAACCTGAAACTTTTCATTGCCGCGCTCGAAGACAAAAAAAGTTGCGCCTTTCTCCCTGTGTTCCCTTGCAGAACCATGGCTTAATATCTCAGCAATTCTCCGCCCAGCAATAGCTTTCTCGGCAATAATCACATTCATGCAAAACACTCGTGCATGAAAAAGAATAAAAAGCATGAATGCATTGATTCATTATGCTTCCAGTTGCAGCACCAGTTATAAACGTTGAAGCAGTACTGGCCCAGATAGCAGTAATACTTACAGTTGGCTTGCTGCTCAAAGTCCTGTCCGACAGACTGAAAACACCATTCATTGTAGCACTCATCCTTGCAGGAACACTCCTCGCCTCAGCGCCATTCTTTAACATTGAAAGCATGGGGTTCCTTCCAGGCCTCATAAGAGTGCTGGCTCTAATAATCATTGTATTCGTAAACGGTTTTTACATCAGGCTTGACTCAATAAAAAAGGAATCCGGCATAGTCATACCACTGGCAACAATCGGCGTGATACTCACCGCCCTCATTCTCACAGCCATAACCTACTTCGTGCTTGGCTTGCCACTCCTGCCAGCAGCCTTTATGGGAGCCCTGCTAAGCGGAACAGACCCAGCGGCAATCTCGAGCATGCTGAAAAAAGAGGGCGGGCGCCTGCAAACAATAATCAACAGTGAGTCAATTCTCAACCAGCCCCTGACAGTAATCCTGCCCCTGCTGTTATTCGACTTTGTAATAGCTAGTGAAACTCCGATCCCGGTCCTCCTGGGCCTCTCGCTTGGAAAACTCATATTACTCGCAGGCGTGGGAATTTTAATAGGGCTGCTGGGTTTTTTCCTCGGCCAAAGAATTCTTGACATGCTCCAAAGCGGCCTTGAAGAAATCGCAGGAATAATGATCGCTGTCGGCGTTTACGTGCTGGCAGAATCCCTCGGAGGCTCGGGAATCCTCGCAGTGGGAATAACAAGCGTGCTCCTCAACTCTTCAAAGCTGCCAAAAAAACAATCTTTCACTGAATTCAACAAAGAGCTCGCCCTGCTCTTCACCGTCTTTGTCTTCATATTGCTCGGAATGCAGTTCTCAATCCAGGACCTGGCAGAGATGTCAATCACAAGGCTTGACCTAATAACCATGCTGTTCGCGGTAGTGGCTGCAAGGTTCATCACAGTAATGGTGCTCACATACAAGAGCAACCTTTCAATGCATGAAAGAATAAGCCTCAGTCTTATAAGCCCAAAGGGAATGGCCCCAGCAGCACTTGCCCCGCTTGTGTTCACCATGGCGGCCGCAAACCCTGCACTGGTTTCAATGGACTCCGCGCTGGAAGTGGTCAAAATAGTTTACCTGACAATCATAATAAGCGTGCTAGTGGCAATCCTGACATTCAAGGCAACAAGGAAATAAAAGCAGTTTTTCAAAACGATTAAATCAAGGGCATGCAGCGAGAAAAAGCCTCCAAAAAACAAAAACGCTCACAGGCGCTTTTGAAGAACCGTACTCGGCAGGCTCTTCTCGGCCTTGCAGCTTTCAAGAACCAGCATGCTTTTCATGTCAAGCACGCCGTCAAGGGATCCAAGCCTGCTTATAAACTCCTTTGTAGACTCAAGGTCTGGGAGAATTGCCTTTAGCAAAACGTTGTACTCGCCCATTGTCTGGTAAACCTCGAAGACATGCTCAAAGCCCTGGACTTTTTTTAGCACATCCCTGTGCTTTGAAAGGTCAGTTCGCATCTGGATAAAAACCGGCTTGCTAAAGCCCAGCACGCTCAGGTCAAGGTTGGCAGAAATCGAGGAAATGACTCCCTTGCGCTTTAAGGCATCAACCCTTTTCTTAATCGCTACATCGGTTAACTCTGTTTCATCCGCTATCGCCCTATAGCTCGTGCGCCCATCCTCAATAAGCCGCTTTAGTATCTGAAAATCAATCTTATCCAGCGAAACAAACACAGGAAAGCCCCCAAAAAAAAACTCTTATTAACAATACTAAATAATAACAAATAAAAAGTTTGCTTTCCAAATCCGGGTTTTTTTGTTATTCTTTTGTCATCTCGCTCTTCCTGACAAGGTCAAACTTTAGCATGTAAACATAGGTTTTCAGGACTTCCATAAATGGCACGAGGAAGACAAGCATCAGGAAAACGGAAACAAACCTTCCCAAAAGCAAGCCAATTGCAAAAAAGTCAATGGCAAACTCAAGCAAGACAACCAAGGCAAGCAAAACAGAGCCGACAACAAGCACGGTGAAAAGAGAGTGAACATTCTTGGAAATGAAATCAGCACTCTCCCGTATTGCATCCCAGACACCAAGCTCGTCAACCACAATGGACTGCGGCACAAACATGAAAAACAACGACAACAAAAGCATAAAAAGAGAGCCAAACAACACTCCGCTCACCGGTTCAAGGAGTGAGACAAAAACGAAACCCGCAATGAATAAAAACAGCGAATAGAACAAGAAAAACAGGAAAATTTTCAGCGTAAACTTTTGAACCATTTCATTCAAGTAATACTCAACCCTCACCTTGCTTAGGTTCTTCCTCACCCCAAACACTATAAGTGAAACAAAGAAGGAAAGGAGTGCAAGGAAGAGCACACCAAGCACGAGCTCAAGAGCCAGCACTGCAGGCGAAGCCAGCTTGTAGTCAACAAAAAAAGAACCCGAGGAAAAAAGAAGGTTCTCTGACTGAAAAAACCCAAGCATGAAAACCGGCACGAACAAGAGCAGTAAGCCAAAAGCAAGAGCTGCCCTGAAATTCGCCTTGTATTCCCTGAAAGCATTCTCCAGAATCATTAAAACCAAATATATTGGCTCGCAAGGGCTTAAAAAGTTAATTTGAA
>CAZGDN010000027.1:0-9954 GCA_964525235.1 uncultured archaeon
AGTTTATGGTTGAAAAAAAACTCAAAGAAAAGGTTTTTAAATACTAAAAACGTTATATTGTTGAAAAATTCCAAACAAAAAGAAATAAAAAGAATAAACCACACAAATATATCTAAATTAACATTTTAATTTGAAAAGGTTAAGGAGCGAGGGTTTATGGTGTATGAGGATGAAGGTGGAGATTTACCTCCGGCTTACCCAGCCGGGGGTGGTTTTAGGTCAAAGTTGAGTTATCATTTTGAGGGACTTATTCCCCTGATTCTTATTCTTATCATTGCAGCTGTTGCCGGGGCATGGCTTGGCTTTTTTGACCTTCCGCTCATTTCGCCTCGTGGCCCTGTTGACATGCTTGTGATTGGTTCACCAAGCGTTGAAACACTGCAGGTCTTGGATAACTCAAAGGATTTGGTCCAATACAGGGTTATTGAAGACGTTGAGGCACTTAGGACAAACTCAAAAGACAAGCTTGCTCAGTACAATATAGTAATGCTGGACCAGACAAACTCGCCTCAGAAAATCCTTCCAAGCACAGTGGGAGAGGCCTTGAATAGCTATGTTGCAAAGGGCGGAAAGCTTATTGTGGTAAAAAACTCCGGCATCTATAACCCGGAAGCCCCAGAAATAGTTGGCTGGATGGCAAACTTTGGCTCTGATGTCGTGCCAGTCGAGTGCATAACAACAAGGGACAACTACCCAAGCTGCACTGTGTCGGTTAATGTCACCGCAGAACTTGAAAGGGCGGACTTTAAGAGTCCAATCATGCGGGGCATTGAAAAAGTTCCTGCGACGCCAGACCAGCCCTATCTCTACCTTGAAGTGTTCCCGGTTGCCGTGAACGGTCACGAGATTGCCACAATCAGGGATGTGCAATCCACAAAGTATTACGCTGGAATAGTGGAAAAGAGGTTGCTTATAGGAAAGAGCATTTACTTCAACTATAATCCTGGTTACACGCCAGGGATTTTCAGGAATGTGCTGAAATACTTGCGCTAAGCAGAACACACAAACAGGAGGTGTCGTAATGGCAGAAGACAATGTAGTGTTCGTTGGAAAGAAGGGAACAATGGCCTATGTACTGGCTGTTGTAACACAAATGAACCAGGGGGCATCAGAGGTAATCGTCAAGGCACGAGGCAAAGCAATCAGCAGGGCAGTGGACGTTGCAGAGATAGTCAGGCACAAGTTTATAACAGATGCAAAAATTGACGACATCAAGACATCCACAGAGGAAATAAGCTCAGAGGACGGCAAGCCACTCAAGGTATCGGCAATAGAAATAAAAATAACAAAGTAAAAAACCAACTCTTTTGCCTTTTTTTTATTTCTTTTTATTTTTTCCCTTATTAGTGCACAATTTCTTGGACACTGATTTTTATTCAAAATTAAAAAATTCAATTCAAAGGATTTCTACACCGCCCTTGTCAGGCAAACATTTAAATACTTCTTGGGGGCAATATTTATTCCTGTTTTTTTGCAGGAAAAACAAAGACCTGATTTTGTGTTTTGGGCTGGTTTGAAGTCCGAAAACGAAAAGTATTTAAATATCATGATAGTATCATGATATATCATGCGGGGTTATGATTCTATCACTGGCAGTGAACCAAAAGCCGAAGCAGTCTTGGAGAAGATTTCTAAGAGCTTCAGCGATGCCACACTCGACATCAGGGAAATTGCAAAGTACAGCAATGACCCTGTTTTCTTGTCTGCATTAATCTTCAAGCTCGCTGAAGAACGCGAGAAGACAAATAAAATACTTCAAGAAATAAACGAAAAACTTGACCACGCATTCACTGACAAAGAAAAAAAGAAATGGGAAAAACCGGAGGTGAAAGAGGCAAGCATCGAAGTTCTCCCCGAAACAGACCAAAAAATCCTGGACTTCATTGAACAGCGCGGCATGGCCGAAGCTGACCAAGTGAAAGAAGCCCTGGGCTATAAGGGGCAGAACGCTGCAAGCCAACGCTTAAACAAATTGTTCAGGGAAGGGCATCTTAGAAAGGTCCGTTCTGGCAGGAAAGTCCTATACCTCGCAAGGGGTTAGCCTCCTTGCTCTCAACACAATAGGAGTAGAGAAATATTCCCCCAACCACCCTTCTCGCTCCATGGGTCTTCCAGCCAGCACAAGCCCCCTAAAAAAAGGCCTTTCTGTCCTTCCCCCTCCTTTGCCACCGCCTTTCTTTAAAAAAGAAAGGCAGGTTGTGAAAGAAAAACTAAGTTTCATTGCAAAAAAAGTTTTAAGCAAAAAATTGTGCTAATTCAGGGGGGTGCTTTGCATCCCCTGCCCCCTTTTTACTAAAAAAATCGAAGGAACGCGTTTTGTCTTGTGGGGATAGGTTTAAATTCTGCGGGAGACAGTTCTTTTATTGTGCTGGGTTTTTTTGATGAAGCGAGGAAGAACCATTAAAAGCGGTCTTGTTAGAGCTGGATGGAAACTCCGCCGCTTTGGTGAGGGTGGCCCGTGGGTCAGGCGGGTTGAGTTTGGTGGAATAATTGGCAGGGAACTGGCAAAGAAGCTGACAAGGAAACCGAACTGGAGTGGTTATCGCGGCTGGGAGTGGCTGGACAAGCAGCCCAAGCGCGGGGCTGGTAGTGTTCCAAAGAAAAGAATTCTCTTTGAGGAACCGGACTTTCAGGTTTCTCACACGCTCTGGAACCAGAGAATCAACAAGGCCATGACTGTAAGGTTTTTCACTGAGCTGGCGCCGGATGGTGAGGGTGTTTTGAAGAGAAGGCTCGCAATTTCGGTTCAAAAGCCGAGGGGAATGCCCAGGGATGAAGCAGTCAGAATCATGCGTTCTTTTCTTAAATCAATCGATCCAAAGCGCGACTGGATGCCGCAAAACCTCACATTCAAGCAGTAAACAGATCCTATTTGCCTGTGATGTCTTTTTTTCACTTAACGAGTAGATAAAGCAAATTTTTGTCTTTCTATGCCGTCTTGTCTCTTTCTTTTTTTTCATTCATTTCGCTGAGGGAGTCTTTTATCATTGCTGCCTGTTCCCTGCCCTGTTTGAGGCTTTCAAAGGCGTCCTTTACCTGTTGGTCGCAGTAAACTATTTCGAATTCTCCCCGCGATGGTTTCTCAAAGTCAATGCCTTCCCCGAACTTGCCCTTCAGGAGAGTCAACAGTTCTTCTTCGCGTATTAGTTCCTTGAGCTTGATGCTTATGTAGTTCTTTAACTTGTTAAGTTCAAGCAAGTGCTTTTGTACTTCTGCGTATACATCTCCCTTGTAGTGCTCTTGTGGTTTCAAGCTGATTGGCGTGGGAGAAAAAGAATGCGTTGTAATCTCTGCCCTAATCTCATCCTCTCTCTCCTGGAGAATGCTCTTAATGCTTTCAAATTTTCTTATTTGCTCTTCTATTGTTTGAAGGTAGAGCCTTAACTGTTTTTCTTTTTCCTTTAAGTCTGCCATTCAAATCGATAAACTTAGAGCTAAAACATTTAAATAACTTAATACTTCTATCTAAACAACATGTCAATTGATTTATCAGAAAAGCAGTCGGTTGTAGGGCGTGCACTCCCAGACCTCAAAAAGTATGGCGCGGAGGGCACTGGCTACTTGGGAAAGGTCGTGATGTCAAGCGGCGAGAACCCTGTTCTTGGGCGAAAAATCCGGGTTGACATGGCGCAACCGCACGTCGTGCTAATATGCGGAAAACGCGGCTATGGAAAGAGCTACACCATGGCTGTTTTCTTGGAGGAATTCGCCCGCTTGCCGGTTGCCCTGCAAAACCGCATTTCAGTAATCGTGATTGACACCGTTGGAATATTCTGGTCGCTCAAGATTCCGAACAGGCACAGGGTTGACCTTCTCACAAAATGGGACTTGGAGCCCCAGGCAACAAACGCGCGAGTGCTCGTTCCAGCCGGAAAACTCGACTTTTACAAGAGCAGGGGAATTCCAGTGGATGGCTCTTTCACACTCAAAGCCTCTGAGCTAAGTGGTCTTGAGTGGATGGCTTTGTTCAACCTGACTTGGAGGGACCCAGAGGGCATTTTGATCTCCAGGGTTGTGGAAGACATTAACGAAAAGATGGGCACTTATTATGGAATTGATGAGATAATTGCTGCTGTGAAGCGGGACGAGGAAGCTGAAGAAATAACAAAGCAGGCTCTTGTTAACAGGCTTGTTGTGGCAAAGCAGTGGGGGCTTATTGAGAAGACCGGCACGAGAATAAGGGACATTGCAAGGCCTGGCATGATTAACATAATTGATGTTTCAGCTTACAGGCAGGCGATTGGAATGGAGGGCACTCGGGACATCATTGTAGGCTTGCTTGGCAAAAGATTATTTGAGGAGAGGATGCTTTACAGGAAGGAAGAGGAAGCAAAACTGGTGAAGGGCGAGAAGCGCGAGAGTGAAATGCCGATTGTCTGGATGTTCATTGACGAGGCCCACATGTTCATGCCAAAGGATGGCAAAAACATTGCTTTGAGTGTCTTGCTTGAATGGGTGCGAGTTGGAAGACAGCCTGGGCTCAGCCTCGTGCTTGCAACCCAGCGGCCTGAAAAGCTTCACCCTGACACTATTTCACAGTGTGATTTGTTCATTTCAATGAGAATGACCTCCCGCTCTGACATTCAGGCAGTTGAAACAATGAGGCCAAGCTACATGTACCGGAGCTTTGACAAGTACTATGATGAGATGCCGAGGGGAAAAGGCTTTGCCTTGATTCTTGACGACAACAGCGAGAAGCTCTGGCTTGTGAAAATAAGACCGCGCTTTTCCTGGGATGCCGGCGTAACCGCAACAGCCTTCACAGAGTAGCATTCTGGTTGGTTATTGCTCGCTGGAATGCAAGCGCAAGTAATACTGGCGTGGTTGGAAATTGTAAATTTTAAGCCAATCAGTGAACCCTGCTATGCCCAAGAAATTGGTTCTCTTAGGCTTGGAATTTTAAATCTTCAACTTACTGCTTCCTACCATGCCCTGCGGTGGATTGAAAGCAGCTTGTTCGTGTAAACCTTGTCCATTTTTTCAAACTCAAGCGGTTCACTTAATGGTTTCAATCCAAGAACCGATTTGTGAATGAAGTAATTGTCAGAGAAAACAACCCTGGTGTTGTGTTTTTTTAGCACGGAGTAGTCTTTTTTTTCAAGGAACCTGTAGGCGTCAAGGAGCTTTTCCTGGTCAGCGTACTCAACCATCAAATCAGCAAGAGTTGTTCTCCTTGCCTTGAATGCAATCCAGTGACTGTAATATGGGTCAGCTAACACTTTGGTGTTGGTGGACGTGTTTTCCTTGAGTGCATTCAGCCCTCCCTGAAAATCCTGTGAAAATGTATAATAGGGCATTTCGACTATTGCAAGAAACAACCCGAATAAAACAATCAAGCTGATGAGGAGGCATGCGAACCTTGTAATCTCCTTCTTGTACTTTTCAAGGGAATAGCCAAGAAAGCCCGCAATCATCACTGCGCTTGTGAGGTCAAAGCGTGAACTCAGGGAAACCTGCAAGACCAAGCTCAGTATTGCCCCTGCTAAGAGTTTTTTCTTGAAGTTGTCCCAGCAAGCCTTTTTTTCAAGGAACTTTAACGCCTCGAAGAGTGCAAACAACAGGAAGAACACAGAGAGTAGTCCCGGGTTCATGAAGAGTGAGTAGGCAGGCACAGAAATCAGATAACCCCAGGTGTTGGGCATTGCCTGGAATGGCAAGCCACTTGCAAGCGGAATAAATGCATACATTGGAATGAAAAGGCAGAGTGCTCCACCGAACGTTTTAGCAAGCCTCTTCCACTTGTGCTTTCTTGCAAGGAATGGGAAAAGGAAGAGATAGAATACCAAAAGCGGAATCTGGACAAAGAATGCAATTCCCAAAAATAGGGAGGAATGCCACCATTTGTTTTTCCCGATTGCCAGAGCCAGTGAAACAAAGAGCAGTGAGAGTGCAAGGCAGTGCCTTGGCGTTAGCGTGAAGGTAGTGAACACAAAAGTGCTCATTGAAAGGAACAATACAAAGAGCAACGAGCTCTTTCTTCCAAGACCAAGCTGTTTTCCGAGGAAGAGGGCAGAGAACAAGAACAAGAGGTTGCAGAATGCAATTGTGAGGGCAAACAATTGCGTTTCAAGAGCACCAGTCAGCCAGTACAGCGCGCCTTCAAATAGGAAATATCCTGGAACAAAGGTGAAGTTCCTTCCAAGGTAGCTCAAGGAGTCCTTTTCCGGGATAGCAAAGTTTTTCGCAACAGTGTTCGCCTGTCTTTCATAGTACACGCTCCACGGTGTCTGGTGTGATGGTACAAGCAACTGGATTCCAAGCGACAAAAAAAGGAACAACACCAAAACAGTAATTTCCAATAAACTAATATCTCTAATTTCGAGCCTTGTTTTTTTAAGGGAAAACTTGTCCTTGAACGCGAAAGCAAGGGCAAGCAGTTCAAGCAATAAAACAAACACAAAAGAGTGGGTTGTGAGAGCTCCAAGCGAATCCAGCAGGAAGCCATCAACAATAAAGAGCAGGCTTGTTGAGGCAAGCGAGAGTGCAGTTGCTTCGACAAAATTTCGTTCAGCGAACACAAAAGAGTTGAAGACAAAAAAGCAGATTGCAATCAAGAAAAGCCCTGCAACGAGTGGCAGGGTGAATGGTGGTGTGTACTCGGCGCTGGTTTCAACAGAAGCATTTTCGCACTGTATCCTGATTGTGTTCTTTCCACTTGACAGTTTCACTGTTTCTGAAAAGCCTTCATTTTCCTGTTTTGGGTAGACCCTGTGGTCGAGCTTGTTGTTCACAAAAATTTCAATTGGTTCAACCTTGCTTTTGGGAAAGTCCCTGACCTCAAAGTTTGCTCTTGCATAACCGTTTTTTAAAACCACAAGAGCCGGCTCCCCAAAGAAAAGCTCCGGTTTTGTGTTTGCCACTGTTCCTTTTCTCATGTGATAGTAAAGGCTTTCGTTTCCAATGCTTATTTTAACAAGTGCTTTTTCTGGGAGTTTTTCCGTTGAAAAACAAAATTCCCTTAATGAACCCCGGCTTATTTTTAGTTTCTCAGCAAGGAGTGTTTTTCCCTGTGCGCTTACGATAAGTGGCTCGCTTTTCTGCCCTGAAAGATTGGCTGTGTTCACTTCAAGCGAAAAGCACGCTTTCTCTCCCTGTGCTATGCGCTCATACGAGTAGAGCGTGTAAGAGATGCTTTCCTGTTTTTTTGCAAGCGAGTGCCAGTAAGGGCTGAGGGCGAATGCCAGGAGCAGGAAGGCAAAGAGTATTGCTGGAAACACTGCCCTCAAAGGAAACCTCATTTCCATTCCTCCCTGTTCCTGTGAATGAAGATAAAGCCATTGGAGTAAATCTTGTCAAGCTCTCTGTACTCGATGGGTTGTTTTGAGAGCTTGCCGCTCATTGCCTGCCTGTTAATATAGTCAGACTGGTTTACTGTGTAATCAATTGAGTATTTTTTTAGCACGGAGTAGTCTTTTTTTTCAAGGAACATGTACGTGTCACGGAGTTTTTTGTCATCAGCGTACTCGACATGCAGGTCAGATAGAACACCGCGCTGGGCAAAGTATGCCACGCTGTGGCCAAACAGCGGATCTGAGAGGATTCTTGCACTTGTTGAAGTGTTTTCTTTCAATAGCATCATTGGGTCAAGGCCTATTCCCTGGATTGAAAACATGTTCACTGTTGAGAGAAAGTACCATGCAACAATAGCAAGGGAGATGAGGCAGATCCTGTTAAAGTGAACATCCCTCAGCTTTTTTGTGGGAAACCACAATGAGATAAGAAGTGCTATGTTGAGTGCTGTGAGGATATTGTAACGGTATGTTACAAACATCTGGATGAAGAACCCCAAGACTATACCCGCAAGCAGCTTTTTTGAGTAAGAGTCAAACTTGATTCTTTTCTTCCAGATGTCAACGAAGTAGAATAAAACAAAGAAGCCAACCATTGGTGAAAAGTCCTTCCACAGCGTGCTCAATGGCACAGTTATAAGGTAGCCCCACTCGCCTGGTTCAATCTGGTAAGGCAAGCCATACAGAAGCAGGTTTGGGGCGAAGAGTGCGAGGAAAAGCGCGCTTGCAGTGAGTATTGTGTAAAGGGCTGGTTTCCATTCAAACCTGCGCGCTGCAATGAAAGCAAAGAGGGGAAAAAATGCAAGCAGCGGTGTTTGAATGAATGCCGCTATTCCAAGGATTAAGCCTGGTAGAAGTGGGTGCTTTCTGTCAAACAGCAACGCGAGCGAGAGAATAAAAAGAGAAAAGGCAATGGCGTGCCTTGGGCTGAGGGTAACGGCTGTCAGCACAAAGCTTTCAGTGAGCAGTGCAAGTGAAAGGATAGCGCACTGCTTGCTGTCCAGTTTAAGGCTCTTGCCAAAGTAATAAGCTGAAAGGAAAAATAGAAGGTCTGCAAAGGCAAGGATTAACGCGAAGAGTTGTGTTCCCTCCAGCCCTGAGAGCCAGGACAGGCCAGCATTGAAATAAAAATAGCCAGGAACAAAAGTGTAACCACGCCCGAAATAACTCAATGGGTCATATCTGGGTATGGCGTTCTCTTTTACAATCATTGCCCCCATTCTCTCGTAAAAGCCATTCCAGTAGGTCATGTGCTGGTAAGTGAATACATGGAATGCAATTGCAGTGAAGGCAAACACAAGCAGGGCCAGGAACACAAGGCTGTCTATTTTAATGTCTTTGCCTGCTTTTGTGAGAGAAAAATTTGACCTGAAATAAGCTGCTATGGCAAGCAGGCTTCCAAGAAACAATGCAGTGAAAGACTGCCATGAAAGCATATTAAGCAAGCCAAGCGAAAAAACGCAGAGGATCACAAGAGCGGTTGTAAATGCAAGCGCGAGCGCAAGCTTTTTGTAGAGTGCTTCTTCAGAGAAAACAAAACAGGAGAAAACAAACAATGAGAGAACCAAAAACAGCACTCCAAGAACTGGGGGGATCCTGAACTTTCCCTTTTGGAAAACCTCGCTCTCCGCTTTTATTTTTCCAAACCTCACCGCAACAGTGTTGTACCCAGGCCTGAGCTTCACTCCTTCGCTGAATTTTTCGTTTTCCTGTTTTGGGTAAGCCCTGTGGTCTAACCTGTTGTTGACAAGAATCTCAACCGGGGCAATTCTCCCAAGCGGAAAGTTTTCGACTGAAAAATGCACTGTTCCATCCCTTATACTGGAGATTGCAATGCTGGTTTCTTTTTGGGATGGCCTCTTCCCGGTCTTTTTCTCGATATGATAATAAAGGGTGTTGTAATGGGTGAGGATTTCAACAAGGTTGTTCCCCTTTTGGAGAAGCGAGGAATCAAAGCACACGCGCTTTTTGTTTTCTCCTTTCACGAACTTTATTTTGTCAAACGCCAGGTTTTTGTTGTTTGCGAAAACGATTATGTTGGCAGATCTGTTCACATCAAAAGTGCTTGCCTTGTACTCCAGCAAAAAGCATTCTTTTTCATTGTCGAATGCGAGCCGGTCATACTCTGCAAGAAAAACCTCTGGGCCTGAGTGCGATGAAAAAACAGCGGAATGCCAGTAATTGCTCACAAAAGCTGCTGTCAGAAAAAATGCAAACAAAAAGACAAGGGCAATAACCTCCACTGGCTTGCCTTTAAGGAAATCACTCAACAATCAAAATCCCCCGAGTGGGCGAGGGAAGATTTGAACTCCCGGTCTCCACCGTGTGAAGGTGGCGTCCTAACCAACTAGACCACTCGCCCATACTATTAATTCTCCAAGAAAAAGACTTAAAAATGTTGAATAAGTTTTTTTCTTCCAAAAACCCTGCTTTTTGTAAATTACATCCCCCAATGCTTTTAAAAAAACACCAATCTTTAAAAAATGAAATTCACCAATACTACTAAATAAACTTTTGGAGGAATTTCATGAAGAGGGCCTTCTTTGCCTTGATGATTTTATTTTTTTCGTTATCCGTTAACGCGATAAGCTGGGACTTGCCAAAGAGCGTTCCAGCAAACGTGAACTGGAGCGTTTACGCAAACCTTGGAAATGCCAGCTATGAC
>CAZGDN010000027.1:10054-12831 GCA_964525235.1 uncultured archaeon
TCCAGCAAACGTGAACTGGAGCGTTTACGCAAACCTTGGAAATGCCAGCTATGACAGAATACAGCTGTTCTTGGACGGAAGCAAGGTCTATGAATGGGGCGAAGTCAAGACTGAGGATTATTCAAGGCTTGTTTTTATTCAACACAACTTTAAAAAGGATCTTGCAGTTTCGTTTCGCGGTCTCCCAGCAGGAAAGCACAGTCTTGAGCTGAAAATACTCAGGGAAGGAAACCTTCAGGACTCCTTGAGTCAAGATATTGACATGTTTGAACCCAGCACTGTTCAGATAGCAAACCAGGCAGAGAGCAGTATCAATGACTTGAAAAAATCGCTTGAGGAATTCAAGAAAAGCGTTAGCTCAAAACTCTCAGAGATGGACTCTCTCAATGCATCCATTGAAAAACTGAACTCGAGCATTTCAGAGGTCCAATCAGGGCTCAAGGGAACGAGCCAGAGCACGGAATCGCTCCAGGCATCTGTTAAGAAGATTAAAGAAGACCTCGCTGGCTTTACTGAAAAGCTGCGGTCAGTCTCATCAGACATCAGTGAAAGAGACGCAAACCTAAACGCTTCCCTATCAGAGCTCAAGAACTCAATTAAAGACATTAACCTGCAGTTCGAGGAAATAAAAAAGCAGCCGACAACCCCCCTGGCGGGCTTTGCTGCATTTGTTATAGAGAGACCAGCTATCGCGGTTGGATTGTTCCTCGTAATTATTGTTATTATTGTGGTGCTGCTTATACGGAAGAGCAGCACGCGGAGCACCCTCTTTGAAACAGCACCATATGAGCCAGGCGAAGAAACACCCAATGCAGAAGAAATCGACCTTGGTCACGAGGAAAAGGAAAGCGATACAGGCAAAAAAGGGCGGTGGGCTTTTGGCAGGGAGAACGAGGGCGAGAGCAAGTTCCACCTCAGCGATTTACTGTGGAAAAAATAACAAAACAGCAAGAGAGTTATGTATAATAACTCTTTTTATTTTCTGTTTTTGTAGTCCTCAATGAATGCCTCAATGCTCCTGTCATAACCTTTCTCTGCTTCTGTTGAAAAACAGCACGCCGGCAGCTCGTTGTTTTTTAGATGATAACGCAGGCACTCACAGCAGATTCCATGCCGTGGGCAACCAGGGTAAGTGCACGGGCAATACCTGGAATTTTTCTCCATCTGGCACTCCATTTAATCCCCTTTTTTTATTTGAACCCTGTTTTCCTTTTATTCTTTTCTTGCACTGCTTTTTTTATGAAATACCTTTTTCCCCGGTCTCCCCTGAACGGAAAAAAACTAAAAAAAATCCCTATCACCTCAAACGCGAGGATTAAGGTAATGATTGGCAAAGCGAGAAGAGCACAACAGGTTTGGATGGCTCTCTCCGCGCGGCAAAGGGCCAGGATTCTACTAAAGTTAATTCCTTTAATCAACAAAAGAATGAAGAGAATTGCTCTCACAATCCACAGGGAGATGGGCAAACCCTACTGGGATGCTGTCAGAGAGATTGAGTCTGTTCCGGAGTCAGTGAAATTCCATTGCTTGAATGACCCAGGCTACCTTGAACCAATAACCCTGCAAAAAACAAAAACCGAGTCAAACATCCAGCTCTTTGAACCAATGGGAATAGTTGCAGTTATCACTCCCTGGAATTTTCCTTTTGCAATTCCCTTTGATGGAATTCTTCCCTCGCTCATTGCAGGCAATGCTGTAATCTTCAAGCCCTCCGAGCTTGTGACACGAACCGGAATGCTTGTAATGAGCATTTTCAGGGAGCTTGAAAAACACGGCCTGCCAAAGAACCTGGTGTGTTTTGCTGCTGGCTCAAAGGAAACAGGCAGATTCATTGTAAAACAGGACATTGACATGGTTTCGTTTGTTGGTTCGCGGAGGGCGGGCATTGAAATAATGCGCGATTCCGCGGGCAAGTTGCACCGCTTAATCCTCGAGCTTGGTGGAAAGGACCCTGCGATTGTATGCAAAGATGCTGACCTGGAAAAAACAGCCCAGGGAATTGTCTATGGTGCCCTGAGGAATTGTGGGCAGGTCTGCTGTGCCATTGAAAGAGTCTATGTTGAATCACCAGTTTACAGCGAATTTGTCAGGCTCTTAGTGCAAGAAACCAAGAAGATAAAAGCTGGCGCTGGAGAGAATGCTGACATTGGCCCGCTTGCAGCAGCATTCCAGCGAAAAGTTGTAAAAGAGCACATTGAAGACGCTGTGAAAAAAGGCGCTTGTGTATTGCTGGGCGGGAAACAGCCCAGAAAACCAGGGTACTGGTTTGAGCCAACAATTCTTGTTAACGTTAACCACAAAATGAGAATAATGAGAGAGGAAACCTTCGGCCCGGTTATTCCCGTTATGGAGGCCAGGGATGTCAACGAGGCAATTAAGCTGGCGAACGATTCAATCTATGGCTTGACTGCAAGCGTGTGGACCAGGAACAGGGCAAAGGGAAAGAGAATTGCCAGGAAGCTGGTTGCAGGAACCGTTACAGTAAACCGCAGGGGCGGCGTTAAAGAGGGCTGTCCCTGGGGTGGAGCCAAGCAGTCCGGCATTGGGCGGCAGATGGGCCGCGAGTCAGTGCGCTCTTATACTGAAATAAAACATTTATGGATTAAATAGTTTTTCCTGTATAAAGCACCACATTGGGGTCTTTATAAAAAGTTTTTCTTGCTCGTTTTATGCAGGGGTAACTGAATTGAAGATTGTTTTTGCAAGCCAGTCTTTCTATCCCCTGATTGGCGGGGTTTCCACTTATCTCATGAACCTTGCCGTTGGCTTAAAGGAAC
>CAZGDN010000027.1:12931-14799 GCA_964525235.1 uncultured archaeon
CTGATTGGCGGGGTTTCCACTTATCTCATGAACCTTGCCGTTGGCTTAAAGGAACACGGCCACGAGGTTGTAGAGATTCACCTGAGGCCCCCTTTCGAGGAAAGCGAGGGTGAAGTAAAGGGCATTGACGTGTACCGTGTGCCAAGGGAACCCTTGGACAGGGAACTCCTCGAAAAATACTCCCAGTTCAAGGAATCAGTTTACAAGGAGTGCCATGGCGAGGGGCCTGGTTTTAGGGGAAAAGTTGAGGAAATGCCGGGCTTTGCAGAGTACGAGAAAATAAATGATGTGATTGGAAGGCAGGTGGCAGAGCTTCTCTCCGGGCAGCCAGCTGAAGTTGTTCACGTTCACGACTTCCAGCTCTTGTTTCTCTACAAGTATATCCCGCGGGGTATTCCCCTTGTTTTCACCTGGCACATCCCGTTCAATAAAAAGATTCCAAAACAGCTGGCAGAGTTTCTCATTGAACACATGAAGGGCTTTGACAGGGTCATATTCTCAACCCCTGACTACATCAAGGCAGCGGTTTCCCTTGGCTTGCCAAAAGAAAAAGCCGAACTCATTTACCCGATAACAAACACAAGGCTCTTCAAACCACTTAAAGAAAAAGAAAAGTACAGAAAAAAGTATGGTATTCCGCTCAGTTCAAGGGTTGTGCTGTGTGTCCAGCGAATTGACCCCAAGAGCGGTCACGAGCAGCTCCTGAAAGCAATGCCCCGCATTCTTAAACTCGTGCCAAGTGCAAGGCTTGTCTTTGTCGGCGGCGAGTCAATGAGCAACAAGATTTCGAGTGCCAGGGAAAAATACGTGAATGAAGTTAAAGCGCTTGTCAAAAGGCTTGGTCTCTCAAGAAAGGTGATCTTTCTTGGCAACGTTGACTATGAAAAAATGCCAGAAGTGTATGCTGCGGCTGACGTCGTGGCACTTGTTTCAAAACAGGAGGGTTTTGGTCTTTCGGTAACAGAGGGCATGTCCTGTGGAAAGCCAATTGTCGGAAACCGCACTACTGGAATAATGCTCCAGGTGCAACATGGAAAAAACGGCTTTTTGGTGCCAGTGAATGACCATAAAAAGACAGCGGAGGCAATTGCCAGGATCTTGAGTGATGGGGTGCTTGCAAGGAAAATGGGGGAGTACTCGAGAAAAATAGTCAAAAAAAGGTTTGAAAGCGAGAGGGGAATAACCAGGCACATAAAACTCTACAACGAACTCTTGAAAGAAAAGAGCCCTGGCTGGAACCTTAAGGGTCTCAGCCTTGAGGAGATCAGGGCAGTAATCCTTGACTTCGACCGCACTCTCACAAAAAAACCAGGAAGGATAAATGCAAGGGCCTTTCGCGAGTTGAAGTCCCTGAAAAAGCCACTGGTGCTCGCTTCCGGCAGAAACACTTCTTTCATGCGCGAGCTCAGCAGAAAAAATCACGGCATCAGTGCAATTGTGGCAGAAAACGGCTCGGTTGTATTCTTTCCACGGTCAAAGGAAACAATTATAACCGACAGCGATTTCATGCAGGCTGCCAGAAAAATAGTGCGAGGCAAATTCCCAGAGCTATCAATTGGCTCTGTTGTGGTGCACGCTCCACTTAAGATGAAGAGAGAGATCAGAAGAGCCCTCCCTGGCATGAAGGGCTTGAAGTTTGTAAAAAACATTGACAGGGTTATGCTGCTGCCAAAGTCCGTTGACAAGGGAAAAGGCGTTCTTCTAGCGCTTCACAGGATGGGAATAGAGCCAGAGAAAACGATTGTTGTGGGCGATGGAGAGAACGACGTTGACCTGTTCAACGTGCCGGGTTTCAGGGTTGCCGTGGCAAACGCTGTGCCAAAACTAAAGGCTTTAGCAGACCAGGTGACAGAACACGAGTCAGCCCG
>CAZGDN010000027.1:14899-16403 GCA_964525235.1 uncultured archaeon
GGGTGCTTTAAGAGGAAAACGAGTTTTTTTTCAAAGGAGCGCTGGCTTTTCGTTATAAAACCGGTTTTTCCATCCACTATCTGCAATGGAATTCCACCCGCTTTCGTGCCAATGACGGGCGTGTTCTTCCAGAGCGCCTCGCTGACCGTTAAACCAAAGCCCTCTTTCAGGGACTTCTGAACAACAACGCTTGAGGCTCTCTGCAATGCATTCACGAGGTAATCGTTGTACTCCGATAACACCACAACGTCCTTTAACCTTTTTGCTTCCTCGTGAACTGCCTTGAAAATAGCCGGCCCCTCCGGGTCATCGTCAGCCATGCTTCCAAGCAGAACAAGCCTGCAGTCTGTTTTCTTTTTTATTGCCCTGTAAGCTCTGATTACGCCAAGGGGGTCCTTCCACTTGTCAAACCTTGAAACCTGCGAGACAATGGGCTTGTCCAGGTCAACTCCTCTCTTTGAGAGCATTTTCTTGATTTTTTTCTCCTTCATTTCCCTGTTTTTTGGCGAGAGTGGGTCAATTGAGGGATAAATAACAAAAGACTTGTTTTTTGGCCTGTGAAACTTTTCGTTGGAAATGATTGCAGCATCATACTTTGCAATGAATCTCTTGAGATAGCTGTATGTTTGCGGGTCAGGGTTGGACAGATCAACATGGCAGCGCCAGACCCACGGTTGCCTTTTTTTCATGAAGTTTATCAACGGCAGGGGCTGTACATCGTGCACTATGACACATGAGTGTTTTTCCAGGTGTGTTATCCTGGAAAAGGTTCTGTTAACCTCGAGGTAAACCCTCTTCCTTGAATACCTGGGCTCAATCCTTTCACCCTGAAGGGCATTGTGGAACTTTTTTGTCACGACAAAGAATTCAGGCGTTCCCTTTAGCACTCGCCAGCCTGTTGAAATTCCCGCCTCGTTCATGAGCGGGACAAGCGAGTTAAGCATTTCGGCAACGCCTCCGCCATAAAGCGTTGAACTAATGTGAACAATATGCTTTCCATTAAGCGCGTGCCCTTCGCTCAGTATCGAGTCAATGACTTCATTTCCAGAAACCTTTCTGTACCTCTTCAACGCGCGCTTCATGGTAGTGAAAAGGCTCAAAAGAGTATTTATATTTTTGGCTTTTGGTCTGGGCTGGTGCAGGGGCAAAAAATGGCGCTGTCAACAGTCATTTTTGCTTTCTTGGATTTCAAGCCAGCCTTTCACCCAGTCCAACGCCCTGGCCGGGCCCAACGAGAACAACACCTTTTTCCCTGTCAACAATGCCCAAAACAAGCACTTCTGATTCAAAGCCTGCAATGTTTTTAGGCGCAAAATTGGTAACTGCAATGATGTGCTTTCCAACCAGCTCATCCTTTGAATAATTTTTGGTAACCTGTGCACTGCTCTTTTTAACCCCTAACTCGCCGAGGTCAACCCATAACCTGAATGCTTTGCCCTTGGAAAGTCTTCCACTCTAACAATTTGCCCAGCGTGGATTTCAATTTCTTGGAATTCACACTCTC
>CAZGDN010000028.1:0-15511 GCA_964525235.1 uncultured archaeon
AAAGACTATGCATCCTAAAGGGAACCCACACCCTTTAGGGTGTGGAGGATGTCAGCTTTCTTTTTCCATTTGTCATTTTTTCTGTTCTTTCAATGTTTTGTCAATGGCTGAAGTGCAGTGTTCTCTCAGGCTTATGTTCCCCCAACTTCCCCCTAAACCAGGGAGTGCTTGGCATAATTTTTTGTCTCCTTTGAGTATTGCAACACACATTAGCCTTATCTCATCCTTAAAAATGATTTTTCTGCACAACTCAGCATCTTTTGTTTTCATTGCCTTGTTGTAAACACAAAAGTCGGTTTTATAGCCTTTTGGGAGTTTCGTGCAATCTTTGGGCAAGTCTTGCAACGAACCAGTCCATTGGCTGATCTCTGAAATGCAAAAATCTCTCTCGTTACTGTCAGATATTTTTTGACAGAACTTCTTGATATTTTTTACTATTGCAATACAGTTCTTTCTTGTGCCTTCACTGGAAATTATCATGCAAAGATTTAAATCTACAGATTCTATGGCTTTTGATTGAATGCATATATCCGCTTCGAGTGGGTCATTTAAAGGGCAAACACCTGCAACTTTTAAGAGTTCTATCCGGCTTGATTTGCTGTCAAGCCCTGTTCCACCTTGTGGCATTGGGAAAACTTGTTGAAAGAAGAACAAGCCCGTAACTATGCCAACGAGTACAAGAGCCACCAAGTAGAGTGGTACAGTAAAAGTAACCTTCTTCTCTTTAAATCTATTTATTGCAGACATATATTCACCTCAACCAAATGCCTATTTATGGTTTTTTCCCCTTGGGCCTTTGAGTATATTGTCAATGATTGAAATGCAGCGTTTCCGTAGATTAACATCCCACCAGCTCGAGTCTTTTTCTGGAAGCTTATAGCAGAGTTTTTTATCAACCTTCAGCACTGCGATACACTCCAGACGAATTGATTCATTTGTTATTTCGTTGCATAAAGCTAGGTCCTTCACATTAATTGCTTTTTCATAAAGACAAGAATCCCTCTTACTCCCCCTTGGGAATGGGCAGGCCTTGCGGCCTTTTTCAAATTCTTCTAAGAGTAGTTCAACTTTGGAAATGCACAGTTGCCTTTCGGTTTTCAAAGGAATTGTTTTACAGATATTTTTGTCTTTTCTTATCGTAGCAATACATCGCTTTCTTAGAGATTCCTCTGTTATTATTCTACAAAGGTTTAAATCATTCGAAGAAACAGCATGGGAGAGAACACAAGTGTCCACTTCAATCTGAGTTGAACCAGTACACTCATCCACCACTTTCATAAATTCTTTATAATAGAACTCGTTAGGATATGCTGGATTTCTTCTCAGGGTGGGCAAGGTGCTTTTTGAAAAAAGTAAAAAGCCGGTTACTGTAAGGGTCGCCAGCAATAGCACGAGTAAATATGCGGGGGCAGTAAAAGAAACTTTCTTCTTGAATCTTTCTAGGATTGACATATTAACGCCTGGCTATTCAATATATTCTGGTTTTAGAGTTTATTAACCTTTTTGATTGCCTCGGTGGTGTAGAAATCCCCTACATTGAATTCTAAACTGCATTCAATTGACAAAGGAAAGCTGTTTTATGAAAGCAAAAAAGCCCTTATAGCCCTTTATAAATCATTTCTACAGAGCCGCTTGCAGAGTTCACTTTTTATCACCATTTTTTAGCCCTATTATTAGACAATACCTGATTAGATTAAGTTTTGTGGGCAAATTTATATAGAATAAAAGATCCTGATTTTCAGGCCGGTTTTTTTATATGCATAGTTGGTGTAATGCTCTGGTATTTCATTGGGGAATAGCTGATATAATCTTGTAAATGGTGAATTTTTGATTTTTTTCATGGTAATCCCTGAATTTTCTCATTTCAAACAATTTTTTTATTTTGTTATTTTCCCCTGCCCATGGCCCATAGAGCACTATTTCCGAGTAATATAGCAAGCAGGCCCCCTTTTCTTTTGCCTCTTCAACAAAAGAGGGATTTGCTATTAGGTAACTTTCGCTAATTGCTCTTATCCTCGAATTGGCAAAAAGAGAGGGCTCCTTAGTAACCATATAACACTTGCTAGGGAAATCTCTTTCAATTTTATTTAACTGGTGTGTAAAAATAATTCTGTTCTGGTTTTTTTGTATGCGCTTTACATTGTTAATCTCGGTTTCTATCAATGGCAAAAAGGAGCAAATCAAAAGCATAAGCAAAATTAGAACAGCAATAGTTGAATAGTTCTCGTTTTTGAAATAATGCTTTATTTTCTCTTCCACTACACCAAGCCCGCTTCCACCCAAGAAAAACAAACCAATAAATGCCACAATAACATATCTTCTATCAAATAAAAAAAAGAAAAGTGGAGGTGTAAAGAAAAGAAAGAAAAAGAAAATTGAGAAAAGTATAGCAGGATTCTTTTTCTTTAAATAATCCAGTACAGCAATTATAACTAGGGGGATCAGCCCTAGAGGAAGCCAGTTAAATAAGATGTCCGGAACCCGCTTAAGATTGCCCAAAAGGTATTCTTCAGAAAAAGACAAGGAACCCCTCATCTTTAATGCGATTTCTTGGTTTAGGTGCCAGTAGTTGTGGTATTGTATGAGTATTGGGGCTGTGAAGAGGAGCAGTATTGCAAGTGGCCAGATTTTTATTTTTTTGTGGTTTTTGTATAGTGTGTGTGCTGCGAGTGGGATTAATAGCAAGCCGGTTGATTTTGTTTGGATTGCGAAGGTTAGTGCGAGTATTGATAGGGTTTGGGTGCTTGGGTCTTTTTTCTTTGAGAGTATGAGGAGTGAGAGGATTGTTAGTAGTATGAAGAAGATGGCTGGTGCGTCGTTGTCGAGGTATTTTGAGATTTTTATTGCTCCTGGGAATAGCGTGAAGAAGAGTGCAGAATATAATGCGGTTTTTTCGTTTTTGAATAGGAGGAATGCGATTAGGAATATTAGGATTGGAGTTAGTGTTCCGAACAATATGTTTGTGTAGAGTACTGTGCCCGCGTTTGCTCCGAAGAATAGGAATGCTGTGGTGTAGATTAGCTGGATGCCCATTGGTTTCATATATGGGGTGCATTTTTGTTGGAAGCCAGCGTACTCGCAGGTTACAGCCGAGCCCTTTTCAAGAATGTTTCTCCCAAGCTCAATGTTCCAGAGATCATCTGTATAAGCGGTATCAATGATAGGAAATAGCATTCTTGTAGCTATTGTAAGAATGAGAATTGCAGCAAGTGCAGCCCACCACTTTTTTTCAATTTTTGAAAACATGCCTACGATTTTTCTGGCATTGACCAGCAAAAGTGCTAAGAGTAAAAATAGGTTCAATGCGACTCCTGCAAAGGCAATATTTGCAAAAAAAATGCTATTCAATGTTCCCTCAAGCATGCCGTTTCCCTCTGCTGTTAATCTCTGCCTCGAGCCAGCTGGATTGGCAGAAACAAGTATTACTAAGTTGAGATATTTTAAATAGTATTGCTGGATTGCTCGTCTTGCCTGCAAGCATATTGTGTATTCTAAGAGATTGCTGAAGCATGTCTGAGAATCTTCAGAGCTCTATGCAATGAATCCCCTGTTTAGGTAAGCGAAATAGCTTTATAAGTGGTTTTCCTTAGATGTTTAATAGTGCCAAAGAGTGGCCAGCATAAGAGTTTAACTGTATCGTGGTTGTCATGCATTGCGATTTTGTTGAAGGAAACAACAGCACAAGGAATATAGAAACAGAATACAATCGTTTCAAAAGCTATATACAAGACTTTTCAAATCCAGCAAGAAGAAAAAGCAAAGGCTTATTTATTCCAAAGCCGTTGCTTGGGGTGTTTGACCCAAGGGAAGTCATAGCATTGAAAAGAGGAATAAAACCAGTTATTGGTTCTAAGTTGCCCTACAGAAGAACCCTGTGGGCTAAAGCCGAGAGATGGGCCCACCAGAACAACATGGCAATAGCCCGCTCGAAAAAAAAATTCATTAACGTTGACCAGACAAGTTATTATGCTGATTTTGATTTGAATGAAGAGCCAGAGGCAAGTGTTTTTGTTGCGGTTTCTTATTCCAAGAAGGACGCTGAGGAAGCAGCAATGCTTTACAAAAAGGATCCTTACAGGCTTGGGTTTAGTTTGGGTTACCCCGAATGCTGCTTGAAAGCTGCCCGAAAGTACCAGGTTGCTGCTGAAATAAAATCTGTTTCAAGCCCTGATTGGAGCAAGGCTTTCAATTGGACCTGTTTGCATTCGAAGCATTTTTCGCCCTACCTAAATGCATTTAATCACGCTCGCCTCATATCCCATGTTCCATGCAAACTGGATTGCAAGAGAAGCATTAAGTATGCAAAAAAACTTCTTGAACTGATTGAGGAGGAGCATTACCTGCTTTCAAGGTCGTATGGGTTTTTTATGAAAACCCAGTCCCTTTACTGGAATTACTATAACCACTTTCTTTTCCAGGGAATTCTTAAAGGAAGAAACTTTTATTATCACGATTTTAGGCCAATGATAGCCAACCCTCTGTCGCCAAGGCATTTAAAAGACCCAGAAAGAGAAAAAGCCAGTTCGTGTTTAGAACTTGTAAAGCAGGGGAACAACCTGGCAGTAAAAAAGGAAAGAATAGAATTCTTTTCTTATAGCAAAAAGATAGGTGAAATTTCAAGAGAAAACGAGTTTGATGTAGTGCTAGCTATCCCAGATAAAGAATAAAGCGAATCCTCGTCGACCGCAACTGTATTAATCATTTTTTATTCAATGGATATATGATGCCAGTGGATAAGGAAACCACGATTTCACAAGTCTTTTCAAGCTTGCAAAAGTGCATTCGCGAGTTCTCAAAATCGGAGAAAAAAGAAAGCAAAGAGTTTTATGCCTCAAGTGAACTATTAAAGCACGCTGACTACAAGGAACTACTTGCGCTCAGGCAAGGTCTGAAGCCAACTGTTGGATTCAGGCTTCCGTTTGAACCCAAAGCATACCAGTCAGCAAAAGAGTGGGCGAAGGAAAACTCGTTTGAAATAGGTCACACAACGCATAAGTACATCATAAATTCCAACAAGGATATCTGCGAACCAATCCCACTGGACGACCCGAGGAAAGGTGATGTGTACGTGATTATAGCCAAGGATTTTGACTTGGTTAAAAGAGGGGCTAACTCTTATGCCTGCGATGCTATTGAATTTGGCAGAGTGATGGGTTACCCGGAGTGTTGTCTTGAATTTGGCAAGAGTTTGAGCAACAACGTGGGCAGAGAGGAAAAACTGAAAGAAGACTTTGTTTGGTCAAGGGCAAAACTTCGTTCTTTTCGTAATTCGAATTATTTTTCCTATTACCTGAATATCTTCCATGGCTTTGGTGTCGTGCCCCACATGCCCTGCCACCTTAACTGCAAGCCAAGTAAAAAATATGCAAAAGAAATGCTGAACATCTTGGGACAAGAAAATCCAAAACTCAGGCAATATGCCGAGTTTTTCCTTAAAACAGCTTCTTTTTGGTGGGAAAACATGGGTTATATCCTCTTGAGCGGGAAGTGGAAAAATAAGAGGTTCCGTTATTGGGACAGCATGCCCTTCCTTGGTTCCGAAACATTTTACGCGCTCCCAGACAAAAACAGGGTAAAAAGCTTAAGGGGGTATTTTTCACTGGTTGAGAAAGGCGATTCCCTAGAGATATCAGATGATTGCGTCAAGGTGTTTTCTGAAGATGAATTGATTGGAACAATTAACAAAAACTCAAAGTACGAGTGTATTCTTGCAAAACCAGACAGCGGATGAGATTTTTATGAAGAAGAGCAGGTTTGAGGAAAGCTGGGCTAAGCGAAAAGCGGGACAGGCGCTGTTTTCCTCAAAGGAAAGGCTAAAAGTTAGCAAGGTTTATATTCCGAGGCAGTTATTAAAATTCATGCCCCACAGTGAATTTATTGCTGTTTTAAAGGGAATAAAACCAGTGGCAACAAATATTACAAATTACTATAACTTGAACGAATTGCTCTCCGGCTTAGAGGAAGCTAAGAAAATTTATTCCATTGAATACTTGGTTAATTCAGGGAAGCGAATACTTGTAAATAGTGACAAAAACTATTTCAAGGCTTTTTCGCACCCCACTGGTTCAAGAAAAGAGCAAATCGTTTTTTCAATTTCAAGATCAAAAGAGCTGGTAGAAAGAGCCAACGAGTATTATCTTAAAAGAAGCGATAGAAAGGAAAGCCCTTCTTATTGCCACAAGTTTGGTTTGTTGGCGGGTTATCCAAAGTGTTGCGTGGATTTTGCAGACCATGTTTCAGGTTTTAAGGGAACTGAGAACGAAGAAAAAGGCTGGAGGTTTTCCAACATCAGGAAAATATCGTTTCAGAACTCAAAAAAGTTTTCAAGATACTTAAACATTTTTTCAATTGAATCACTGGTCTCCCATATGCCCTGCCACCTTAACTGCAAGCCAAGCAAGAAATATGCGCGGAAACTATTATCTTTCATTGAAGAAGACAATAAGCTCTATGCGGACTCCATTAAATATTTCTTGTTCGAAACAAACTCCTTGTTTTGGGATGAATCAAACAAAATCCTCATTGATGGCGTAAAAGAAGATAACACAATTGAATACGAGGAGTTTTGGCCATTAACACTTCAGGCAGAAAAGTGTTATGAAATGGACTTTGTTCCAAGAGAAAAACTGAAAAAGACGGTTTCTTTGATGGAAAAGGGAAATAAACTGGTGATGGATTACTTTTCTTTTTCGGTTTATAAAGGAGAAAAATTGATTGGAACAATTAAAAAGGACTCGGTTTTTGAGGTTCTATTATACTAATGGGGGCATGGAAATGGTTTTGCTAGCAGTGAACTTTGTATGCAACAACAATTGCTCTTTTTGTTCCGTGAATGCAAACCAGGGGTTGCAGGCAAGAAAAGCAGTTCCAAAAAAAGAAGAACTATTGAAGCTAATTGACTCACTGGCATCGCAAGGTGAGCGAAAATTAAAGATTAGCGGGGGGGAACCCACTGTAAGAAAAGACCTGCCAGAGCTTGTTTCCCACGCGCGCAAAAGTGGTTTTTCCACCATCTCCTTGGATACAAACGGGAGACGCTTATCTGAAGAGTCTTACCTAAAAGAGCTGCTGGCTGCAGGCATTTCCAGTTTTGAAATCTCACTACTTGGAGCCACTCCAAAAACGCATGATTCTATAACCGGCAGAGAGAATAGCCTTAGAGAAACACTCGTGGGCCTGAAAAACGTTTGTTCTTTCAAAAAAAAGCTTGGGCTTTTCATATCAGTGGATTTCGTTATATTAAAACAGAACATCCAAGACATTCAATCTCTGGGTCCCCTGCTTAACCCTCTCCCCATAGACCTTCTTAGCTTTGTTTTCGTAAAACCCCAGGGGCGTGCTGTTGAGTCCTATAAAAGACTTGCTCCCAGTTACACTGAAACAAGAAACCAGTTAAGCAAGCTCAAGTCCCGCCATTCAACAATATTGCTAGATTTCCCGTTTTGTGTTTTAAAGGGCTTAAACCCCCCTTTTTTTGCTACAAAGCAAAATTATAGCGCTTTTGTTTTTTTGGATAAGACGAAAAAGCACAGTCACAACATGACAAAGTGGACAAAGGAAACCTGCGTCAAAGTGCCCGCTTGCAAGACTTGCGTTTATTCAAAGAGTTGCCCTGGCACGTGGCCTGAGTACCTAAAAGTTTATGGTTCGGATGAACTCATTCCACTAAAAGAAAGGATTGGAGTAATCAAAAACTAGAAGTTCTCCAAAATTGTGCTTGAATTCCTGTTTGCAACCAGTGCACATGCAGAGATTTCAAATGCCTAGGGTTTCTTGTTTAAAAAAACTGAGTTTATTGATGCTCAAAGAACACCATTTTTGTAGGAAGCTATGACCAAGTTACAGAACTCCCATGCAATTTCCTCCAAGTCAGTTTTTTCTGGTGGGGCAAGTTCTACAACAAAATACTCTTTGTCCTTGCTTTTTTTTGCTTTAAGGTTTTTTTTAACAGCTTTGAGTGCTTCACCGATTGATTCTTCGGAGTAAATTTCCTTCCTGAATTTGAGTTCTACGGAATTTTTTTTCTTTTCAATTTTGAATTCCATTTTCAGTCCTTTGGTTTCTTTAGGTCTTTTGCTTTTTCAGGAGTCCAGGGCTGGGCAATTCCATCAGGGTCTTTTATGTATAAGTCTTCGTCTTCTTCCGGCATTTTAATTTTTTCTGCTGCTTCTTTCAATTCGGTTTCTTCAATTTCCTCTGGAGAATATTCCTCTCCGAGGTTTGTTGCAAGTGCTCTCTTGATTATTGCCTCTCTCACGCCCTGGTTTCTTGCAGCCTGCGCGATATAAACAGAGTAGTTAATTAACTCATTTCCAAAGTCTCGTGCCATCCTCCCCAGTTCCTTTTGCTTTATTTTTTCATCTTTTGCTTTCATTACGACCTTTATGTCTGTTTCCGGGTCTCCATCCAAGAAAAAGTATGCCTTGTCCAAGAAGACATATGCAGCGGAATAGACAACCTCAAGCGAGTAAACTTTTGGGTTAATGGAAATGATTGCCTTCCCTTCCCTTGGAAACAATTCCACGTTCTTCATACCTATTCCATTCATAGTTAAATTTAAATGAGTAATCAAAACACCCCTATTATCTGAAATAACAACCAAAACCAGTAATGATAAGAAATGAACTCAATTGTTTTGGGAAGAGAGTGCAACAACAATTGCGTGTTTTGCAGCATCGATTCCTGTTCTCCAAAGAATGGTTTTGTGAAGTCAACCAGGAAAGTCCTGGAAATGATTGACTTGGCTCACAGGGAAAACAGCACGCAGCTCCAGTTCACTGGCGGAGAACCAACAATCAGGCCTGACCTGGTTAAGATTGTAAAGTACGCAGCTAAATGGTTTAAGGAAATCTCGATTGACACCAATGGCCGCAGGCTTCAAGACAAAAAGTTCCTGGAAGAACTTGTCTTTGCTGGTGTGAACTCTTTTGAGGTTTCACTTCTTGGCATAACCCCCAGCACACACGATGCCCTTAGTGGTGTTTCAGGCAGTTTCAGTGAAACAATTCAGGCTCTGGAAAACATTTCAGAGCTGAAAAAAGAGCTCGCAATAGGTCTTTCGGTGGAATTTGTCCTAACCAAAAAAAACCTGAATGAAATAGCAGAACTTGACTCCTTTCTTAAGAGGTTCTCTATTGATTCCATAAGCATCATCCACGTGAAACCAAGTGGCAGAGCAAAAGATAACTTTTTTGAATTATGCCCCAAATACAGTGAAAGCTGCAGGGAAATAAACAAGACCAATTTCACATTTGAATACAAGCTTTTTAACATTCCAGCATGCCTCTTAAATGCTGAGAAAAGAAAGCACCTTTCCCTGCCGCCAGATGTAAAACTGGTTTTTTCAAAACAGCAATCAACAAACTTTTTAGAGGGCGTTTCAAGGGCTTCAGTGAAAAAACAGGAGTGCTCTGGGTGCGTTTTCTTCCAAAGGTGCCCCGGTGTCTGGCATTATTATGCAAAAAAGTACGGTTTGAACGAAATCAAGCCTTGCATGAAAAGAGCAGAAGAATGACTCAAAACTTACTTGCTGCGAGGAACAAGTTTATCGCAATACAGTAACTGCTAACGGTTTTGGGCTTTTTTTTGTGTTTTTGACCGAAAAAGGGAAATATGAGTTTGTTCTTTTGTCTTTTTCATGCAGAACTCTCAACACCAAGTTCTGCTTGAGCGTGTTATGGGACTTGAGAAAACTGTAATCGGGCAAGTGGAACTTATAAAAGAGCAATCCAAGCGTATTGCAATGCTTGAAAGAGACAACCTTGCGCTTCATAGAGAGAACGAGGAACTAAAGGCTAGGTTACGGGCGTGCGAGAATGCTCACACGCCTCCTAGTTTGAGTAAAAAGAAACGACCGCCTAAGCAGGGCAATGGCAAACTGGGCGCTCCCAGGGGACACCCAAGAGTCTTTGGAGAGACAATATGGCGTGAGCATTACAAGCCCAGGCATACTCAGGATAACCAATAGGGCCAGTAGAAAACTGCGAGAAGAATACTGATTGCAAGTCCTTGGCCTCAGGGGCGACAAGGTTGTTTATGTTGATGAGACAGAGATTAAGGTCAGCAGGCAGGCATATCACATTTGGGTTTTTGTCGGAGAGCAGCAGACAATATTCGTGATACGCAAGTCTCGCTCTAAAAAAGTCATTGAAGAGGTTCTTGGAGAACGCTTTCAGGAAACCATTTGCTGTGATGGGTGGAGTGCATACAAGCACTACACAAACAACCTGCAGAGATGTTGGGCGCACGCGCTCAGGGAATCACACGAACTAAAAGAAAACCACAAAGAGTTCGCTGGCTTCCACGACAACCTCAAACAAATGTACGCAATAATACAGAAAACCAGAGACAAGCCACCTCCTGTCAAACAACGGCAAACCATTAGAGAAAAACTAGAGGAATGCATGAAACACATGCTGGATGGAATGGACACACACAAGCACTTCACAAAGTTTGCAACCAAGCTCAGAAACGGTTTACCTTACTGGTTCACCTGCATAACCAACCTGTCAGTAAAGCCAACCAACAACACGGCAGAACGAGCACTCAGAGAACTCGTAGTCCAACGCAAAATCATAGGCTGCCTGCGCAGGCCAAAAGGCGCACAAACAATGGAAACAATCCACTCCATGCTGGCAACATGGAAACAACAAAACAAGCCAGCACACCCAACAATGCGAAACCTCCTATCCTGTTAGCAGTTACTCGCAATACAAACCTTTAAATTAATCAACAGATTATTAAATACAGAAATTCAAAGCACCAAGCCCAGAGTGTTTTAAAAGAAGGAGAAACAAAAATGAGCCATTTTGATAATCAAAAGAGTGCATTAATATGGCTATTTCCAGCAATTTTTTTCCTACTCCTGCCAATGCTCTCCCCTGCCCAAACCTGCTCCGGTGGACTAGCTGGCTCGAATTTACAGGACTGCACCGGCACTCCAGCTTCACCATGCCATTCCTGTGACGTAACAGATATGGATTTTGAGATTCGTGCACCGGATGATTCCACTACAACTGGCTGGCAGAACATGAGTTACTCCAGTCAAGTTGGAACTTGTTCTACTTCTTGCACTGAAGAAACATGGGTTAGGAATTATGGTTATAATTTTTGTCCCCAGGAAGGCGCCTATGATGCGCGCACTCGTGCTTATACCAATAGTGCCTGGGAGACAAGTGCATGGCAGACAAGCGTTTACTCAGTGAACTGGGATTCCTCGCAGAACTGGTGTACTTGCAAGACTGGGAGCAGTGCAAACTGGTTTTCCAGTGTAAGCGGTGGCTCAAATGGAAAGTGTTGTGGAGATGATGGAGCAAGCGATGACTTTTACTATCACTCTGCAGATCCAACCACTGCAACTTCTTTGAGTTGTACTCGTTGTCTCAACGCATCAAAATACGGTCCGAGCACATTGTATGGAAATGGTTATTGGAGTGGTTCTTCTCCTGCAACTGATACTTCCGGCACGTGCTATTATGGCGATATTACTTGTAATGCCAATAGTGGTGCTAGTGGTGCTTCTGGCACTTATTATGGAAATGGTTATGTTTCTGGTTCGACTTGTTATTATGGAAACATTACTTGTAGTGATGGAAGTGCCTCCCATGGCTCGAGCTGCACTCTTAACACTGGCGGCCAGTGTATTGCTGACGTTGGCTGTTTGAACTCTCCAACTTCCCTTTCTGTTACAGCTGCTACAGACAAGCCATTGAATTCCGGGCTTGGAAAAATAACTCTTTCGTGGGCAGACAACTCAACAGTTGAGGATGGTTTTAAAATAGAGCGCTCTACAGATGGTTCAAGTTTTTCCCAGATTGCAACAGCTGGAGCCAACACAACCTCTTACACTGACTCTGGCTTGGAGGATAACATGGTTTACTATTATCGAGTCAGAGCCTATGATGGCTCGTATAATTCCGGTTACAGTAATACAGCGAGTGCTTCCACGGCAGACCGCACTGGTCCAAACCCACCAAACCTAACCGCAACAGCTGACAACTCAAACAACGAGGTTGATTTAAGCTGGGATTGGAGCAGTGATGGATTTGGGGGCAGAGGCTCAGGCTTGTATGTTAATAATAGTTATATTGGAAACGAAAATATTAAGTTCGAATACAATAACACTTATGGAAGATATTATGCTGGATGGAATGATACTTCCAGTAATGCCAATAATGATTGGTGGGAAACTTATCTTTCCACTGATTCTGGCGGATGTCGACTCTATATCACTAATGCCTCTTATAACGACAGGTATGAAACCGCTTGGTATTGTTATGACGCATATAGCGCTGTTCCTGAACAATATCCCAATACAACCTATAGCATAGATTTGCAAACAGGGGATAGAATCCGATTAAAGAAACGAATTAACGATACGGATAACATTCAAGCAAATGTCCCAACTAATTGCCCAAATGATTATGAAGGCACTTGTGCTGAGGGCCTAGCCAATAACTGTGATTGTTCTGGCGATCCTACTCTTTATACTGGCAATATAAGATACACTGGTAATGAAGTAGATTATATTGATTCATATGTAGAGATAGAAAAAGGATCCCTTTTTGCTAAGAGCTGGTTTGAACTGCACTGTTCTGGTACTGGTTCAGGTTATTTACGTTATTCTTTAGATCCTGGTCTTACTACTTCTGATTCTATTTGGGTTCCGGGCCAGTATGCAGGTCCCTGGATTGATAATTCTACCCATATTTATTCAGCCTCTTCTTTATCCCAGAATTTTATTGCAGACTGGGATGAGGTTTCAGCTGGTTCAACTTCTTCCATTAGAATTATATTCTGGGATGCAAGCAGTGTAAGTGAAATGGGTGATGTGCAGATGAGGGCATGGGGTCGCTGGCTATATTTAAACTACTCTTGTCCCAGTGTAGGCTATACGGCATCAATAACTCCATTGTATATTGCAACAGTAGATATAGATTCCTATGACCCAACAGACAGTGATACTGATAATATTCCCGACCAAATAGAAACTGAAGTAAATAGAATAGTAAACAACAAGTATGAAACTGTTGGCTTGTGGCATTTCAACGAGGGCTCTGGTTCGAGTACAATAGATGCAAGCGGAAACGGCAACACTGGCACAATTAGCGGGGCAACTTGGACGACTAACGGGGTATTTGGAAATGCGTTGAGTTTTGATGGCTCAGATGACTGGGTTTCGGTTTCAAACTCGGATAGTGTTAATTTGCATGGCAGTAATGAAGTTTCTATTGAAGCTTGGATAAATCCCAGTAGCGGGGGTGTCACATGGTATGGAATTGTCAGCAAGGGTAATGGTCAGCAGTATGCCATTACTTTGAATAGCCCTAACAGATATATTCACTTTGAAACGAATCAATTGGACGGTGGGAGTTGTGGTGCTGCAAATACTGCTAGTGGTACTATTCCATTGGATGAATGGTCTCATGTAGTGGCTGTTTATGATGGCTCTACTAAAAAAGTTTACATTAACGGGATCGAAAGGGCATCTGTTTCGTGTTCTTATAGGTTTGCGAGTAATACTGAGGCCCTAAGAATAGGTCAGGGAAATAATGGAGAGTATTTCAAAGGATTGATCGACGAAGTCCGCATTTACAACCGCGCGTTAACCCAAAGCGAAATTCAGTCAAGAGCAAAATATGGATTGTATCGTTCTCCTACTTCAAGTGGAACCTATGAGCCTGTTAGTGGATTATGGGATGACTTTGAGGATGGAGATGATTCTGGTTGGACTCATGGCGATGGGACTTGGAGTGTTGGAAGTGCAGGTGGCAGGACCTATGTATTAGAGCAAACTGATACAACTTCAGCAACCCGCGAATCAATTATTGGGCAAAGCTCTTGGACTGACTATGTTGTGGAAACTGAAATTTATGCTCCTTCTGCTGGAGACTCAACCAATCACCCTGGAATAGTTTTCAGGGCAACCGATACAGGAAACTACCATGTTTGTTATTTTAGACCGCACTCCTCTGGAACAGGGAGTGCAGTTGCATGTAGGAAAACTGTAAATGGCTCGCTGCAGTCTGAGACAAGTGGTACAGCAACAATCCCGTGGGATAAATGGTTTCGTGCAAAAATTGTGGTAACCGGGACAACTGCAAAAGTATATATCAATGGCGTATATAGCGTTACTTATACTGTTGACACTGCTTCGGGAAAAGCAGGACTCTTTGAGCATGACTCTGTTGGATACTTTGACAACTTCAAAGTAACTATTTTGAATTCAAGCAATTCTTTTTCCGATTCTAGTGCAAGCGACCAGTCTGCTCCCAATACGCCAGCTGCTCCAAGTGTTTCAGCTGCTTCTACTAGTCAATTGAATGTTTCTTGGTCTTCTGTGAGTGATAATGGAGATGACTGGTATTTTTATGCAAAAGCCTTTGATGATGCCGGGAATGAAAGTAGCAAGACAGTAAATCCTGGCTTGGATGCTGATGTTGATGGTGATGACAAGCCGGATGGGTGGAATTACTACGAGCAGGAAGACATTGATTGCACACTTTCAACTGATTCATATTCGGGACCTTATGCAGTAAAGTGCACGAGAGTCCACGATGACGACAGCGACCCAAACAACAACAATGAATGGGGTGGTTTGAGGGCGACAACCGTCTACCCCAACTGGGATTTAGAGGTGGGGAAAACCTACGTACTTGAATTTGATTACAAGGGTTCAACTGTTACATCCGATTCACTTGATGTGTACTTTTGCTATAGTGTTGGGTGGTGTTCACAGGGTTTAGGCTGGCCCACCCTTTCTTTAGATAGCATCCCGAATTCAAGCATTACAAGTGAGTGGCAGCACTATAGCGACACATTTACTTACACTTCTGAAATGGCATCGTCTTGTACAGGGGAAGATGCCGGTGGCTATGATGATGGTGTTGATACATGTATGAAACAAATGAAAATTGGCTGGGGTTATTATAGCTCTTCTGCAGGCACTGAATGGTTTTCAGTGGACAACGTGAAAATCCACGAGGTTGCCTCAGCCACTGTCACCACCGGTTTGAAGGATTATTTTGTTGATGAGACAACTGCTAATAGTGGTGGGAGTGATTTTGGCTGGGGTTCTGGCACGGGTTATTCTGATTCAGGCCTTGTATGCAACACCCAGTATTGTTATAAGGTAAAAGCAAGGGATAATGCATTGAATGAATCCAGTTATGGTTCGCAGGCATGCAAGTATACTTTGGTTAATACACCCACTGCTCCAAGTGTTACAGCTGCCTCTCCAACTCAATTGGATGTTTCATGGAATTCGGTTTGTGCAAATAATTCTCCGGAATACTATGCAGATGAAACCACTGCCAATAGTGGCGCGAGTGATTTTGGCTGGAGCACTGCCTTGAATTATTCTGATTCTGGTTTGGCTTGTAATACCCAGTATTCTTATAGAGTAAAAGCCCGCAACGAGGATAATGCGGAAACAGGTTATTCTTCTACAACCAGCAGCTACACTCTCACAACAGTTCCATCCTCTGTTTCAGTTAATGCGGATTCCTCCACT
>CAZGDN010000029.1:0-15122 GCA_964525235.1 uncultured archaeon
CAGTGCGCTGAAAGCATGGCTTACATCTTTGGCAAAGAGGCAGTTCCTTTCTTGGCGGAGGCATTAAACAAAAAGGGAATGCACAGGCTTGGAGTAATGAACGCCTTAAGAGACATTGGCTTTTACAATTCTTTGGCTAAACACCAAACGAAACTCGGGCCATACTTAAAGGGAAAAATACCTACAATGGAAGCCCTTGTAAAAGAGGCATGGCAGTATTTCTCTGAACACCCAGAAGTTGAAATGCCCGCAAGGTACAGTAAAATCTTTGAAGACTGGGGTTATATTGAACTACCCTGAAGGAATTTAGTTAAATGCAAGGCTGCCCATTATTTTTTCCCTGAAAACGTCTTCAACTTGCCAGAGAAAGTTTGGGGTTTTGGTTCTTCTCTCTATTTCTTTCTGTATTTCCCTGAAAACACGGGGCGGAGTTTGAGGGTAGTGAGCTGACTCGAACTCAAGGGACTCGTACAAGAGGGAGAGCTTTTCAAGGCCATGAACAAGTTCTTCCAATCCATGTGAAAGAACGTTATAGGCCTTGTTTGTTTTTTTCACAGAGTCAGCGTAAGCGTTTAGGGCCCTGTCGAAGCCGTATTCTTTAATTGCATTTTTTGAGAACGGAACAATGGCCACCTCGAACCAGTTTGTTTTGGGGTCAAAGATAAAGCCAAGCTTTCTGAGTTCAGAGAGGGTTCTTTTCTCGTTTTGGAACAATTCTTTTTGGATTTGCTCTTGGAGTTTTAACAGGCCATGAGGGTTTTCTGCCATGAGGAACTGTATTCTGCGATGAAGTTCTTTTAGCTCGGCTTCTTTTTTTAGGGCTCTCTTCCACTCAGTTTTTCTTCTCTGAATCCAGTGCTTCTTTGACTCGCGTGGACTGGGCTTTTGCAGGTCAATTATGTGAAAGGCTTTTCGCCTGACAGAGTAAACTCTTTCAAATTCTTTGACCAGTGAGTCGAGACCTTTTTTCACACGCTTTGGTGTGACACTTCCCTTTCTAGCGTTTGGCTTCAATCCCATGAGTTTAAGGGTTCTCTGGAATCTTTGCCTTGTGGCAGCATCAAGCCCGCCTTTTTTCTCAAGTATTCTTTTTAGGTTGCGAGTACTTTGGATGAAAAAATAGCAGCTTCTTGCAACCGTGCCGGTGAAAATCTTTCTTGGAACAGGCATGCAAACTCACTAGAGAAACGACGAGTATCAGTCAACTTTTATACCAATTCTTTCCAGGCTCTGCCTTGCTTTTCTCTCGGCAACGTGGTAGTTTTTTTCAGAGCCACTGTAAATGAGTCTCTCGGTTTCGGCTGTCAGAATTTCTCTTGGTTTTCTCCCGTGCTCTATGAGCAACTCATACATTTTGCCAATGTTGCTTGTTGGAATGCTGAGCCTTTTTGCATCCTCAACAAGCTTGGCGTATCTCGGGCTTATGCTAACATTTCCCACTCTTGCCTGTTTTGGGCTGGGTTTTCTGGCAAGCTTTTTCAGTTTTCTTCTCTTAAAGAATCCCCTAAAGAAAGGCATTTTCTCACCTTTATAATTAGCTTTTGAAGAATTAATAAGGTTATCCTTTCAAGAGGCGGTGTAGGAATACTGTTAGTTGAATTTTAAAATGATCTCAGCTGACTAAAAATCAGCTGTTTTATAAAAGCAAAAAAGCCAGTTATAAATCATTTCCACAGAGGCCTTTCAGGAGCTTAGGTTGTCTAGGAAAGGAAAAAAAGGCCTTATTCTGCAAAAGTGGTCCTAGCGCGCAGGATGTGCTTGTTTTCACGGAGCCATTTTTCAGCCTGCTTGTACTCTGAGCAATAGGATTCAACTTCGTGCCAGAATGCTTTGGAGTGATTTCTGTGCTTTAAGTGCGCGAGCTCGTGGACTGCAACGTATTCAATCACAGAGCGCGGGGCTGCAACAAGGCGCCAGCTGAAAGAAAGTGTGCCGCGCGAAGAGCAGGAACCCCAGCGCGTTCTCTGGTCGCGGATGGAAATCCTTTTAGGAAAAGCAAGCATTAATGCGGATTTTTCCCGCACGACCTTTGGAATAATCCCAGCAGCCTGTTTTTTGTAAAACGCGGTTATTGCTCTTCCAGCCATTTGCCTCTTCCCAATGGGAACCTTTACGGTGAGAGAGCCATTTTCAGGAAAAGCCCGCGGGGTCTTCCTCTTTGATTCTTTCACTTTAATCGGGACTTCCCTGCCAAGAAAGAGAAGAAGACTCTTTTTGGAACTGCTTTCTTCGGAAACCTTTTCAATTTTCGTCAGGTGCTTCAGGACCCAGCGCTGTTTTTCGCGAATGAAACCTTCAACTTTTGAAAGGGAAACCATTGCTCTTGCTGGAATCACTACCTCCAGCCCAGCAGCAAGGCTCACCTGGAGCTTGATGCGCTTTGCCCTGGCGCTCCTGCGAAGCGTGAATTGGACCTCGCGCCCAGCTAACAGTATTGAGTGGTTTTCGTTTTCGCTGCTCTGCATTAACGAGTTGCCAGCAAAAAAAATAAATACCTTGTTTGAGCAGGACTTGCTGATTGCACAAAACATGGCAAAAAAAATAAATACCTTGTTTGAGCAGGACTTGCTGATTGCACAAAACATGGCAAAAAAAATAAATACCATTGCAGTGTTAGTCATTGCATGAGAACTCATCTTGTCATGGGGCTTTCCGCTGTGTGCTTTTCGCTTGTCGGAGTGCTCGTGAAATTGATCGGTGAGAGTGTGCCGGTCATGAGCATTGTGTTCTTGAGGTTTTTTATTGGACTGGTTTTTCTTGCACCGCTGCTGGCATTCCTTGACAGGAACACCTTCAAACTGAACCCAGGGGATGCAAAAGCATACTTTGTTGTTGGGTTGCTGATGGCTGTAACGCTCTCGCTCTTCGTTGCAGCGAACCTTTTCGCGCCAGTGCAGAATGTTGTTTTAATCAGCAGGGTTTCCCCATTCTTTGTATTGATTCTTGCCTCTTTTCTTTTAATGGAAAAAGCCACAAAGAGAAAGCTTGTTTCGCTTGCAGTGGCATTCGTTGGACTCGCAATAATAAACCCATTTCAGTCAGGGAACTACCACTTTGGGAACATGCTTGCCCTTGGAAGTGCTTTTGCAAGCGCCCTAATGGTCATTGCAATGCGCCGTGAAGACAAAGAGCACAGCATTGGTGATGTCTTCTGGTTCTTTTTCTTTGCAACGCTCATTCTCTCCCCCGCCATTTTTTTGTTTGGCTTTGGGGACATGCTAAAAGTTTGGCCTCTTGTGCTCTTGCTTGGCGTGGTCGGCACTGGCCTTGCTTACTTGTTGTACAACTTTGCCCTTGAGAGAATGGAGGCAGAGGATGCCACAATAATCAGCACCATTGTTACCCCGGTTTTTGCAATCCAGTTTGCTGTCCTCTTCATCGGTGAGACTCTCTCAGAGCACATTCTTTTAGGGGGGGCACTCCTAATTGGCGCGGGCATTTACCTTGAGGTGCACAGGAAGAACATCAGGGAAGCAGAGGAAAAAATAGAAAAAGGAATTGAAAAAATAGAGAAAGATGCTGGGAAAATTGAAAAAGAAGTCGGGAGTAAAATTTTAAAAGTTAAGTCAGTGGTTGCAGGCAGTAAAGTAGTGGAGAAAAACTCACAGGAGCAGCTTTCCAAACTTGAAGCTGGCGTAAAGCCGGGTAAGCTTTAATGCAAGCATATAGCAAGTACCAAGGGACACTATAGCAAGGAAGTGCAGGGGTGTCTTGTTTTCAATGAACCTGATGCCGCGCGGCGAGCTTACTTCAAAGCCGCCTTTTCCGCGCCATCTGCCAGTTGCAAGATTGAAATCAGCTAATGGGCTTACAAGAAAACCGAATTTGATGTCCAGGAATTTACGCGTTAAATCATTGGGGTGCTTTTTGTAGAGCAGCACGTCGTTCTGGTGGTACTTGAGGCGTTGTAGCACGTATTTGGCGAGAGCAATAAAGCCACGCGGCCTTGTTTCAACATGGTCGTGGGTGTAGGGTGCTTTAACCCGCTTGAACTTGTAGCCTGCCTCTATCATTTTGAATGCTAGGTCTGTGTCCTCGCGGTAGTAAAAGTAGTCCTCGTCATAGCCACCAACCCTCAGGGCAAGCCTTTTTCTGAAGGCAGTTGATGTTCCCCCATAACCACCATAACTGGTGACGATTCCAACTCTCGGATCATTGAACGGTTTCACTAATTTCTCCAGCCAGTTTTTCTCCGGGATGCAGTCGTGGTCCATGTTTGCAATGATTGAAAAACGAGCTCTTTTGATTGCTGCATTGCGTGCCCTGCAAACCCCCTGGTTTTTTTTGAAGTTTATCACTTTGACTTTTTTGTTTTTCCCAAACTCTTCTTTTAGCATTTCTTTCGTGTTGTCAGTGCTGGCATCGTTTACCACTATCACCTCAAACTTCGAGGGATATTCTACTGAGAGAATTCCGTGCAGGGTTTTTTTTAGCGTTGGCGCGCGGTTGAATGTTGCAACAATGACTGAAACATTGGGCAGTTCTTTTTGCTTGGCGGGGTTCATTACTTTCCCTCCACCAGAAACCTTTTAATTCTTTCAACCAGCTTCTTTTTCTCGCTGTGTTTTACTGGATTAAAGCCCCTGGCTTTCTCGATTGCAGTGCTAAGCTTTTCCAGGTCAAGGACAGCTATTGCCTTGCCGCGCTTGTCTAAGGCAAGCGCGAGGTCCAGTTGATGATTATCGGTATGCTCTCCGTACTCTTTCCGCCTTGGCACAATTACGAGGGGTTTTTTGTAGCGAAGAGCGCTTATAATTGAGCCGGCTCCACCGTGTGTTATTACAAGGTCTGCTTTTTGGAATTCCCGCTCGAACTCTTTTGGCGCCAGGAATTTTTTGCTGAGGAAATGCTTTGGCTTGTAGTTAGAGTTGCCGGTCTGGGCAAAAACCTGTGCTTTTAGTTTTCCCCTGCCGAGCAGCGAGTCTATTTTTTCAAGCAACCTCTTGAATTGCTGTGGGTGGGTGCCAAGGGCAACAAAGATTTTCATTAGAATACACTCCCGTGAAATTCTGCCCGGGGGTAAAAGGAAAGGTTTTCTTTCCATTGCACGAGGAACAAGTCGGAAAAGTAGCGCATTATTTTTCCACTCAGGCTTGGCTTTTTTATCCTGCAGAACGATTCAATGAACACCACTTTTTTTCCAAAGAGCTTTGCAATTATGCAGATTGGAACAGCTGTGTCAGCACCAGTGCTTATCACTACATCTGGCCTTTCTGACAAGAACAAACCAAGCGACTGGATTGCATTAACTATTAAGCGCAGTGGGTTTCTGCGCGGGCACGTGAGAAAGAATGTTTTTTCTCTCCTGGCAAGCTCCACCCCGTTTGTTCTCGCATCTGTTACATAGAAGTGTGGTTTTTTTTTCCAAGCTCTTTCAAGCTGTAACAGCTCTGTTAAATGACCACCTGCAGAGGCAGCAAGGCACACTTTCATTCAGGCACCTAAATGTAGACTTTCTGGAAAAAGGATAAAAGGAAAACAGTTAAACAGATTAGTGCCTGCATCGCCAGGATTATTAGTACAACCTTTGTTTCCGTGAATTTTCCGCGGCGCATTACCCATTGAGTGAGAGAACCTCCTCTTGGATCTGCCTTGAGTGTGCCGTCTTTTTGTGGAATGCCAAAGCACTCGCTTTGAAACCTGTGCTTTGCTTTGAAAAAGAGTTCAACAAAGTATAGTGCCATGAGGAGAATCCCGATTTTTTCAAGGTTTCCAATTATTGCCATTGTTGCAATTCCTGCGCCGGTCATCAGCGTGAGGGAGTCGCCGCCAAACACTCTTGCAGGGAACTTGTTGTAGTAGAGGAATGCAGCGAGTGCTCCGAGCAGGGCAAGACCAATCACAACCGCTTCAATGCCATTGTTCATGGCCGCAATGAGTGTGAGCGTGCTTATGATTAGGATGCCGAGGCCTGCTTCCAGGCCATTTAAGCCAGCGAGCATGTTTGTTGCATTGCTCGCTCCGGTGATGCCCACTGGCACTAAAACAAGCGAGTAGTAAACTCCAAGGCTGACATAGCCAACGAGGGGGATGTAAAATGGGGGGTTGTTGATGTTTATTGCCATTAAGGGCAAAGCAGCAAACATTGGAACAAGCGCGTGCTGCCATTGCCTCATGCCATCTCTCCAGCCAAGGAGGTCATCCACTAATCCAAGGAATCCAACGATTGCAATGGTTGAAAAGCCAGCGAGCAATGCTGTGAGGTTTAGCTCTGGTTGTGAGAGGTAAGAGTAGAAAAATATGGATAGCATTATTGCAGCGGAAAAACCAAGCCAGACAGCTATGCCTCCAAGTTCTGGCACACTGGGCTTGCCTGGCTTGTTCATGTCCTTGCCAACCAGACCGCGCTTTTTCATTTTTTTGATGAGAAGTGGAGTAATAAGGCCGGTTATGATAAAAGAGCAGGTGAACAGTAACGAGAGCAACACTATATTCATTGACTTTCACACTCTTACGCCCGAAGCCCCTGCCTTAAGGCAGGGGGAAAATTTTGCTGTAAGTAACCAATTTCTATTTTTTTCATACAACAAAATTTTAAAAGGCGTAGTAATTTCGTATCACGTTTGTTTTTAACAAACTTTCTCCCCTAAGAAGCCCATGCTATTTTTGCCTTCTGGCAAAAATGCACGCATTTTGGCTTTTGCCAAAATAGCGCGCCTTTAGGCGTGGGAGTGTGCCGCTGAGCGCTTCTGCTGTAGCTGGGTTTTTTCCGGTTTTATTTTTTTCAAGTCTGGTTACTTCCACCCAAACGCTTCCTCTTTGACCTTGAAAATTTTTATTGCCTTGGAGGAGTCGTCTTTCCTGTACACTTCTTCAAAGTATTTCATTGCTTCTGAGTCATGGAACCATAGCTTGGCGAGCGTTGAGTTGTTGACTGTTGAGAGGAACCTTGCCAGGCCGGAGTTGTTTTCATCCCTGTAAGTCCACACCGGAATGCCTTCTTCTTGCTCTGTTGGAATCTTGCTCCAAGTGCTGGCAATGGTCGAAAAGTTTTCTTTTTTTATTTGGTAGGATGCAAACCTGCCCCTGCACACATATGAATTCTGGTCTGTTTCATGGCAGGGATAGTAAAAGTTTGCGAATGGCTGTGTGCCTGGCCTGGCGGGCTGGGCGAACATTAAAAGGTTCCTGATGTAGGTGTTTTTGTCAAGGTCGCTGGCGCGGACTTTAAAGTTGTAGACTGCCATTGAGGAAAACTGTTGGAACATTGTGCTGTCCACAATGACGTATTCTGGCTTGTATTTTTTTGCAAGTGCGAGGCTTTCGTTGAGGTCCTGGGCCATTAGGAACTTCGCATAATCCCCGTCACTGATGACCCATTGAACGTTCCTGTTGTCTGCAAACACTGACTTGCCTGCAACAAAGGTAATCCAGTGGCCATAACTCCACCAGTTTAAGTATTTTGCGCCTTGCGGCGTGTTTTGTTTCATCCATTGGAGTGTCTGGCTCCAGAGCGGATCAGTGTCAAGCGTTGGCGGTCTCTGTGTTACAAAGTAGCCGCCAATCGCGAGCCCTGAGAGCATCATGAACGCGAGCCCCAGAACCACAACCTTTGACTCCAAGGATTTGAAGTCGCGGAAGAAGTAAAAGACTGCTCCAGCGCAAAAGCCGGCAGCGATTGCGATTGGCAGTCCAAAGTGGTATGTGAATTTTAGCTTGTACCAAGCCATTACCAGCGATATCGCAACCCAGACAAAGGCAACAGGCGTGAGGTAGTCTTTTTTCCTGTAGAACACAAAGGCTGGCATGGCAAACAGTGAAATGAGCGCAAAGGCAAAGAGAATGCCGTACTTGTAGCCAAAGTGCGGGTTTCCAGGCCCTTCTTCTCCAACAGTTGACATAAAAACGCCTTTTTCCACTATCCTGGAGCTGAATATGCCATTGGGGTCAAGGATGATGACAATTGTGGCAATAGCTATTGCGAAGAGGAAGACTATCGCAAGCATTCTAAGGGCAGAGGCTCTTCTTTTTGGGTTTTTTGTGCCAAATAACAGGAGGAATATGAAGAAACCTGCAATGAGTGCAACGAACGCGATTGCTATAAACAACCCAATTGCGTTCACGCCTGTGCCCGCAGAGAACGGAACAGCACTGTCAACATAGCCAAGCATTGAGCCAAACCAGCTTAAGCCCTTGGCGGGAAACGATACAAGGACAAAAACGAGACTGGAGAGGATGTAGAGAACGAGCAGTGAGAAGAATTCTCTTTCCTTTTTCCAAGAGAAAAAAGCCAATAGACCAATGCAAACTGCAAGCAATGCAAGCACGAGCATTTCAAGTGTTGCCATTGCCCTGACTCCAATAAAGTTATCCAGAGTGTTGCCCAGGAGGGAGAAAGACATTAAAACAAAGGATACAAGAAGCAATCCAACAACTTCAGGCGACTTGATTTCCTTTCTTGTGAGGAAGAGCACTGTTCCAAACGGGAAGAAGAATATCAGGATTATTGGAATAACCAAAAAGAAACCCCAGCTCCAGGACATGCCAGCGAAGAACAAGCCAGAGAGAAGCGCGTTCAATATGTGCTGCTTGTCGAGGCGCGGGTTTTTCAGGGCGCGAACCAAGAAAATCAGCCCTGCCACGAGCCAGAAGAAACCCAGGGCATCATCTTCAAGAAAGCCAGCCATTGTCCTGTAAACATACGCTGGAATAACAGCAGCAGTGAATGCAGCCATGTAGCCGGCCTTTTTCCCCCAGAGCTCTTTGCCAAGGAAGTACATTAGCAGGCTGATGAACGCACCGAAGAAAGCAGGCAGCACTTTGACTATTTCAACCCAGAGGGCGTGCGTGTATGGCCCGAACAAGGTGAAGAGCCTGAAGAGTCCAGCGCAAATGTGCCAGAAGAATGTTACACCGGTTGGAACAAGCCTGTCTGAGTCCGGCAGCTCAAAGTACCCAAGCGGGTCAATTTTTGGAATGCTGCCATCTGCAATTAGGTACTCAATGATTCGCGCGTGGTAATAAGAGTCAAATCCAAAGAAGTACTTGTAGCCTGGCTGGATGTTCTGGGTGCGGATGCCGTAGCCAAAGAGGAATATTAGTGCAAGAAACAATGCTTCCTGTTTTCCGAGACCTTGCTTTTTTAGTATTACAATGAAGAGAAAAACAAAAAATATCGGCTGGAGCACCGCGAGCTGGTAAAAGCCAGCCCAGCCGACAAGAAAGCCAGTGAGAACAAATAAGAGGACAAGTCCCACTGCAAGGGCAGTCCAGACATCCAGTGAAACAATTGAAAGCCCACGCGCTTTTTCATGGCTTTCGTTGTCGTGTTCTGCTTGGACTGTGAAATCGTGTTTTTTGTCCTTGTCCATTTTTTCCACTGAAAAAGATTATAAGAGAAATTTATATAATGGAACAGGGGAAGTTATAAATAACTTTCATGCACTTCTTCCAGCATTCCAGCTGTTGTAAATTTCAGTTATCCCGCTCTAGTTTTCGCCAAGCGAGGATTTGAGCTAAAGCCTTTTTCCAACAGCATTTCGCTCAAGCCTTCCTTTTCAGGAGATTGCCTGTCTTACCTGCCTTTCAAAGCCAATATACATTTCGCTCAGGCTTTCTTTTTCAGGAGATTGTCCTGCATTTGAATGAATTCTCCGTATTTTTCTTTGAGTTCTTCTATTTCGGCTTTGAGGGTTTCGTGTCTTTTCTGGAGTTTTTCCGGAATCTTCCTGTTGTTCTTTTTTAAATAATCGTAGATTGCTTCATGCAGTGCGTCAACTGCCAGCACAGAGCAGTGAATCTTGTTACTTGGCAGCCCACCCAGGCCAGACACAATGCCCTGGTTTGAGAGGTCAATCGCGTACTCCAATGGCTTTCCAATTGCAAGGTCTGCAACAGTGGAAGAGGTTGCAATTGCAGCAGCACAGCCAAAGGTCTCCCACCTGATGTCCTTCAGTATTTCCTCGCCCTTTGAATTTTTTCCAACCTTGATGTAGAGGTACATTACATCCCCGCACACGATGTTGCCAACTGTGCCAATGCCATCCGGTTCTTTTATCCTTCCCATGTGGTGAGGCTTAAGAAAAGCATCTCTTACTTTTTTTGAATACATTTTATCCCCTCCCAAAAGGGCTTATTTTTCTGAGGTCTTCAACAACAGCTGGCAGCACTTCAAGAACGTAGCCCACTTCCTTCATTTTATTAAAACGCCCAAGTGTCAAGCGCAGTGAACCATGGGCCTCTGCTGGTTTTAGTCCAATTGCGAGTAGAACGTGGCTTGGCTCGAGGTCCGGGGAAGAGCACGCTGAACCAGTGCTGGCCATTACTCCTTCTTTGTCCAAGCGAAGTATAAGGGATTCACCTTCAATAAAACTAAAAGAGGCATTGACATTGTTTGGCAGGCGCTTTGTTTTATGACCATTAATTCTAGTGTCAGGAATGTCAAGAATGCCCTTGAAGAGTCTGTCTCTCATTCTGGACTGCCTCTTTGCTTCGGTTTTCATTTCCTTTTTTGCAAGTTCCATTGCTTTCGCCATGCCCACAATGCCCGGAACGTTCTCTGTGCCGCTCCTCAAGCCAAACTCGTGCCCTCCACCGTGAAGAAGTGGTTCAATGTCAACGCCTGCTTTCTTGACAAGGATTCCAACGCCTTTTGGACCATAGAACTTGTGAGCAGAGAGGGAAACCATTGAAACGTTTTCCAAGTTGAGCGGAATTTTTGAAAATGCCTGCACTGCATCCGAGTGGAATGGGACACTTTTCTCAGCACATATTTTGGAGAGCTCTTTTATTGGCTCAATGGTGCCAATTTCGTTGTTGGCGTACATTATTGATACAAGAAATGTCTTGTCCGTAATAGCCTTTTCGAGCTCACTGGCTTTCACAAACCCAAACTCGTCCACCGGAAGCCTAGTAATGCTAAAACCCTGGCTTTCAAGCCACTCAGCTGTGTGAAGAATTGCATGGTGCTCGATGGATGAAACAATTAAGTGCGTTTTTCCTTGTTTTTTTGCAGCAAAAGCCATTCCCTTGAGCGCCATATTGTCAGCCTCGGTAGCACCAGAAGTGAAAAAGATCTCTTCGGGCGAAACGCCAATGCACTTTGCAGCTCTCTCCCTGCTTTCCTCAACAGCATCTCTTGCACTCACCCCAGAAGAGTGAAGCGAGGAAGCATTTCCATAATCCAAGTCAAAAAAGGGCTTCATTGCCTCGATTACTTCTTCTCTTACGCGGGTTGTTGCCGCGTTGTCCATATAAACCTTCATTTTTTTCACCCCGCAGTATCCACAATTGCCCCCGTAACAGGTTCTCCAAGAATGCAAACCCTCATTTTTTCAACTCGCAATTGCCATGGCAGTGGTGGGCTATGTGATACTCCATTAACTCAAAAATGTTTCCTGTGACCTTCATGTCGCTCACAATGCAGCTGCTCAGCGAGTAAAGCCTTTTCCTGCCACTCTTTCTAACATCCACAAAACCACACTTCTTAAGAACAGCCAGGGAGTGTGAAACATTGCTTCTCTCCTCACCAAGCTTCTCCGCAAGTTCACCTACACCCATGGGCCCGGATTTCAATGCCTCGAGAATGCCTGCCCTCAAATCATTGCCAAGCACAGCAAAGCACTTCTGCACAGAAACCATATGTGAAATATGTTTCACATGTTATTAAAAGGGTTTCTGAAAGCCTTTAAGGCAATCTCCTGCATTGCCTAGATTCAGAACTGAGCACTAAAGTGGTTCTGTTTATTGCTGGAATTACATGGGTAAAAGAAGCTTTCGCGGCATGGTAAAAACCTTGGCTTGAAAGCCAAGGCGTTCTCTTTCGCTATAACATACTTCATCTCCACGCCGATGCGGGGAGCGTTCTCCATGCCAAGGTTTTTTAGTGAAACTGGGCTGCTTGGGGCGCGGTCAGAGTTCATTCCTGGGGCAATGGGTTGATTGTGTACGTTTCGCAGTCGTAGGGGAGCCCGTAACAAGTTGAACTCCAGGGACCTATTGCTTGCCAGTTTTTCTGAAAACCAAAACACTTGCACTCTGTCTTTTCACACCCAGCGCAGCTCCCACCTCTGCCGCTTGGCTTTGGAAAAAAGAAAAGTATCAAACCCACCATAATTGCCATAGCTATAATAACGGTTAGTTTTTTCATATTAACTTTGTTGTTAGTCAAGTGTATAAAAAGCTTTTCAAATATGCCGGAGTCACAAGCCGATTTGCTGCAGGGCCCTTGGGCAATCCTTTAATATGAGTTGTGTTTAATATTTATTGATGATTTGGTTTGATGTACTGGTATTGCTTGGTTCCCTGTTTGTGCTGACCAAGAGCGGTGGATGGGTGGTTGAACACAGCGTGAGGCTTTCAAGGCTCCTGGGTGTTTCAACGTTTTCCATTGGCTTCATTCTTGTTTCTGTTTCCACTTCTTTGCCTGAACTCGGCGTGGCAATTTTTTCAACTGCTCAGAGCATTCCGGGCTTGAGTGTGGGAGATGTGCTGGGCGCCAATCTCACTGACCTAACCCTAATCCTTGGGTTGTGCGCAATTTTTGGGGGGACAATTTACCTGAAGAAAAAAGAGTTAATGGGCTTGATTGAATTGCTCTTTATTACATCGCTTGTCACTGTTCTAATTTTCAGAAGTGCACAGCTGTTGCCTTTCACCGGTCTTGTCTTGCTTGCATTGTTTGCTTTCCTGTTATTTCGGCTCTACAAAAGGGGAAGGGTTCCACAAGAGGTCTTTGATGGAGTTAAAGAAAAGCGAACCGGTGCGTTCCTGAGGCTGGCTGGAAGCCTTGTCTTGCTTTTGGGTGCTTCTTATTTTTTGGTTTCAAGCGCGCGCTCAATAACCCTGGCCCTTAACATGGCTCCAACACTTGTTGGCGCAACGGTTGTCGCGCTGGGTACAACTCTCCCAGAGTTAACAGTCGAGCTTCGCGCGGTTAGAAAGAAGCAGTACGCTCTTGCATTGGGTGACTTGTTTGGCTCTGCTGTGACAAACTTTACTCTTGTGCTGGGCACGCTTTCAATAATCAACATTGGAGCACCAAGAATTGAGGTAAAGCCATTGCTTGGCTTGCTTCCAATTTTTTTCATGACTCTCTTTTTTATCTGGTTCACGCTGAGCAAACAGGGCAAGATAACAAAGAGAGACGGCTTTGTATTATGCGGGCTTTATGCGCTGTTCCTGGTTGAAGAACTGGGTCTGCCGGCTTTGATGGGCGCATTGTGAATGAGCAATTTAAGCAAATTGAAAAAAGAGCTGGAAAAAAGAAAAGGTGAAATAGGAAGAGCGCTTGCGGAATTCAAGTCGAACTGGAAAAAAAGCGATGGAAGAGTTTTTTCAGAACTCTTGTTCTGCCTCTGCACTCCTCAGAGCAGTGCATTGAAATGCAATGAAGCTGTAAGAATTCTGAAAGAAAGAGGGTGTATTCTGAAGGGAAAGGAGAGCGAGATAAAAAAATGCCTTAAAGGAAGAGCAAGGTTCCATAACAGCAAAGCAAAGCACATCCTCAATGCCCAAAAGCTCTTTTCAAGGAATGGAAACATCAGGGTAAAGGAAATTCTGAAAGAACATGGAATTGAAGAAAACCACTTGGGTACAAGAGAGTGGCTTGTGCGGAACGTGAAGGGGCTTGGCTTCAAGGAAGCAAGCCATTTCCTGCGCAACATTGGCTTTTATGAAAACATTGCCATTCTTGACAGGCACATCTTGAAGAACCTTGTGAGCTTGGGTGTAATCGGGAAAATCCCTTCAAGCATGAACAGGAAAAATTACCTCTCGATTGAAAAAAAACTCATTGCATTCTGCAAGAGGGAAAAAATCAAGCCAGAGGAACTTGACCTTGCCCTGTGGGCCCATGAAACTGGTTTTGTGTTCAAGTGATCTGTGAAGGGTTTTGGTGAGAGCAAAGAGTTCTCTTCTGCCCTTTTTTAGAGCTTTCTGCCCCTTTGCTCCATCTCGTGAAGCAGTGTTATCACACTTGCAGGTTTTCCATATTCTCTTATATGGATGTTCTGGGCTTCCCGCAAAGCATCAACCGCTTTTTTGCCAAGCGGGGCTTTTTTCAGTCTTGGATGGAAATCTGCGAGTGCTCCAGTATGGCGACTGGGGGGAATTCTCTTCAAATATCTTTCAAGCCTGTAAAGCGGAACCCAGCTTCCAAGCCAAACCGAGCCTTTGTTTATTTCAAATTCTTCTTTTTTTGGTTCTTTTCTATTACCAATAATTTTTTTTGATAATGCTTCTTTCTTTTTAGAGAGTTCCAAGAGAAGAGCGTTGTTAGTCAGTTTGTCCAGTGCCTTTTTACTGTGCAGTTGGCGAATTGTTTGTGCTAGTTCATTTATTTCCTTTATTGTTTTTGCTCTTTTGATTTGTTCACTGATTTTTAAGCGGCGGTCCTTTCGTTTCTCCAAGTAGAATCTCACATTTTCAGGGTTTGTCATTTGCTTCAAAAAAGACTTTCTTTTAGCTAAAACTTTTCTCCACGGCTCCTCGTTTACAGTTGGGTTTTTCTTCCCAAGCATCTCAAGAAAAAAGAGCGTCTCATCAAGTGGCTTTGTGAAAGCTTTTGATGGCTGACCATCAAGGAAAGCAATTACAGCTTCCCTAAAAGCAATCCCAATCAGCTTATCCAAAGCTGACTCGATATCACGTTGGCTGCTTTTTTTCCCGGCAAGTCGTGAAACCCTGTCCATAAAGTTTTTTTTGGCAGAAGGCATGGAGAAAGCTCGAATTCTAGTTCGCGGAAGAACTCTTTTGAGTTTCTGCTCGAACAACACGAGTGAAAAGTCAACATTGGAGGAAAGATGGCTTGATTTAAGAGTGTTCAAAACAGCCAACTGCTCTTCTATTAATCCGACAATCTTTTCCCTTGGCACGCCCTCACTTTTCAGCCTCTCAAGGTTTGCGGTTATTGCCCGGCCAATCCTTTTGATAGCCTCAACTTTTGAGGTGTGGCTCTGGTTGGAATTGATTATTTCAACAAGCGATGTCTTTAGACGCTCAAGGGGCATTTTGTTATAATTTGGTGCCTTTGGCCTTTTTGCTTTCCTTGAATACCTTCTGTTATAACGGCGCTTACTCATACCCACACACTTGATTGCAAAATCACGCAGGGCCAGGCTCTGCCACAGCATCCTCTGGCACTGGGCCCTCTGGCTCAACTGTTGTTGTTTCCGGTTCAGCAT
>CAZGDN010000030.1:0-14215 GCA_964525235.1 uncultured archaeon
GTATTCTCGGTTGCTTGCGCTGTCGTATGCTTTGTCTGCGAGTATGAGTTTTAAGACTTTTCGTAGTTTTTTCACTAACGGGATAAAGTCCAGTGTTTCGCTTCTGTGATTGGAGTGTGTTTTCACGTTTAAGATGAGCTTGGTTTTGTTGTCTGTTAAAAACACTGTTTTAGTGTAGTTTCTGGCCTTTTTTCCATCTACTCTGTTGAGGTAGTAATGAGATGGGTTGGTGTTGGAGAAGCCTGTTCCGTCAATGCTTGCTTCAACGTCTTTCAAACCCAAGAGTTTTCTGCAAGCTCTAACAAGCATCTCGAACACTCTTTTTGGTGTTCGCTGCACAAACTTTTGGAGAGTGGTGAAGTGTGGAATGCGCTTGATGCACAGCATTCTCTGCAGGTTGTTTTCTTCGCAGATTTCAACGAACCTGCGGTATGAAACGTTGAGTTTTTCCCTGTAACAAACCAGGAAAGCGAGTTTGATGTTGCCGTACATTTTCTTAGAAAACCACGAGTTGGTGTTTTTCACTCCAGCAAGCCCGCAAAGCTGCTCAACAAGCTGATAGAAAGTATTAAGTTTAACAGGGTACAATACAATCATAGTGATTCACCGGTAAATAGGAGTGCAAACTCCTATTTATCACTATTTATAAAGGATTTCTACAGAGCCGTTTGGTTTTCCAAATAAACACTAATTGTTTAATTGTTTTGCTGTTTTCTTCACTGAATGGGGGAAGTTGCTTTATTAGAGAGAAAAGAAGCCCGAGCGCCGAAGGAAAAGAAGACGGTCGTTGTTTCAAAAGAGGACATCGGCGGAATGAATATTTATTCGCGCTTGCTGGAAAACTTTGACTTTGTGGAAACAGGGCATTCTTACAGGGAAAACCCTTTTTACGAGTCCAAGAAAGCAGGTCTGCGTTTAATCCTGATTGATTCTCTGCACATTTTTTCAGAGCACCTTGACGAGTTGAACGCGGAGTTTATCATTTTTGCCTCGCGGCATTCCTCCAAGTCCGGAAAGCCCACTTTGAGTGTGCACCCGGTTGGAAACTGGGGAAGAGCAGAGCTTGGCGGAGTGAGCAGAGAGCTTGGCTTGAGCTCGGCTGCGCTCATGAAGAGTTATCTCGTTGGATTGAAGGAAAAACAAGAACAGCTTGACCTTGAGTACGAGGTTTCGTACGAGGCAACCCACCATGGTCCTTTCCTCAAGACGCCTTGTTGTTTTATTGAAATTGGGAGCACAGAGCCACAGTGGAGGGATGAGAAAGCGGGGTTGGCAGTAGCGGAAACAATAGTGGAAAAAACCGCTTTTCCAGAGTGCAGGGCTGCGATTGGGCTCGGTGGCCTGCACTACAATCCAAGGTTTACAAAGATTGCCCTTTTCACGGAGCATGCTTTTTCCCACATGTGCCCGAAATACAATCTTCCAAATTTCAACCTTGAAATGCTTGAAAAAGCAGTTAGTGCTTCACTGGAAAAAGTGGAGGAAATAATTGTTGAGTACAAAGGCCTTGGCTCTGAAAAGCAAAGGATCCTCGCACTGCTTGAGCAACAGGGCCTGCCGGTTATCAGGGCAAAGAGCATAAAATAGTTATGTATACTTTACCTTTTCTTTTTCTTTAAGTCTGCAATCTTTTTCGCGTTCAGCAGGAACATTGCAATGCGGATTTCATCGATTATTCTCTGGAGGTATTTTCCAACCCCTTTTTCTCCAGCCTTTGCTTGTGCTTTTAGTACTGGTAGTGCTATTCCACCCAGGTCTGCCCCGAGGATTATTCCCTTTACTACATCCAGCCCACTTCTAATGCCGCCCGAGGCAATTATTGGGCCTTTGAATTCTTTTCTGCACTCGAAAATGCTTACCGCGGTTGGAATGCCAATGTCCCAGAATGTCTTGCCTATTCCCCTGTTCCCGCGCAGTGATTCAATGCCAGCCCAGCTCGTCCCGCCAGCGCCCTGAACGTCTATTGCTTTAATGCCTGTTTTTGATAGTTTTTTTGCAACGATCCACCCAATGCCGTGCCCTACCTCTTTCACGTAAACCGGCTTGCTTAGGTTTTTTGAAACTTCGTTGATTTTTTCAAGTGCTCCCCTGAAATCTGGTGTTCCGCCTGGCTGTAGTGCTTCCTGTGCTGCATTTAGGTGTATTGCCAGTGCGTCTGCTTTCACTTCTTCCAGTGCTTCTTCGAGTTGTTCAATTGAATAGTCCTTTAACTGGCTCGCCCCAATGTTTCCGGCCAGAAAGATGTCTGGTGCAACGTCTCTTACCATGTATGTTTCCTTTAACTCGGGTTTTTCGAGCATTGCTCTCTGCGAGCCAAGCCCAAACCCAACGCCCAGTTTTTGGCATGCTTTTGCGATGTCCTTGTTTATTTTTTTTGCTCTTGGAATCCCGCCAGTTATTGCGCTGACCATGAGGGGTGCGGAGAATTTTTTTCCAAGGAATTCTGTTGAGGTGTCTACTTCTTCAAGGCTGATGTCTGGCAGGCAGTTGTATTCGAGTTTTATTCTCTCAAGCTCTGTTGTTTTTTCCCTGAAGGAGACGTTTTCTTTCAGGGCAATTTCTATGTGTTCTTCTTTTCTTTTGCTGATGCCCATAACAACCATGCCCCCCAAAAAGCCTTAAAATTGCACTCCGGTTAGTTGTTCAATGCTTGGGAGTATTCCTTCTTGTTTTATTGGCTTAATGTTTTTCTTTTCTGCTTTTTTCCATTGTTCTTTTTTTGAGAAGCCCCAGGTTGAGAGAAACACGTGCACGCCCAACTCTTTTACAGCTGCTGCGTTGTAAATTGTGTCCTCGAAGAAAATCATTCTCTTAAAGGGCACGCCGGTTTTTTTCTTTAAGAGCGCGAATTGCTCCCTTTTGTCGTGTGAAAAGCCCTTGTCGATTATCTTTTCTGCTTCCAGCTGGAGGTTTTTGTTTTTGAAGAATGACTGGATTGATTCCTTGTCCCTTGTCGTTAAAATCCATGTTTCCAGTTTTTTTCTTGCTTGCTCGAATGCCCTTATTGCTTTTTTGTGTTCTTTCATTGCCTGGAGCCATTTTTTTGTTTGCTGTTGCAGCATTCTTTTCCTTTTGTAGTACTCTCCTTCTAGTTCCAGCACCTTTTTCTGGCCGATTTTCCTCTTTAGGGTGTTTAGTTCCTCGCGTTTCATTCTCGCAGTGTCTTTTCCCTCTGCAATGAGCTGCATTATTGGCATTACGTCCTTTCCTGTTCTGATAATGTGTGTTGAGTCAGCGAATTTTTCCCTAAAAAACCCGAATGGGTGGCTTGCATTGTGCAGTTCGTTGAATGTTTGGGTTGCGGCAATCACAACCCCGTCCAATGGGTCCACGAGTACTCCGTCAAAGTCGAATGCAATAACCCATTTCATTTATCTCACTGAATAATTGTCCCAATGCTTTCCCCGAGCAGGGCTTTTTTGAGGTTTCCCTTTTTTGTGCCGCTGATTATCTGGCATTTAATTCCCTTTCTCGAGAGCGCCATTAACTGTTTTACCTTGTGGAGCATTCCTCCTGTTACATCCTTTCCATAGGACCCTTTTAGCATTCTCTCGACTGAGGAATAGCTGTGGCTGTCAATTAGTGGAATGAATTCTGCTTTCTTGTTTTTTAATGGATCGTCTGTGAACACACCGCGCGTTCTTCCAACCACGATGAACCTTTCCGCTTTCAGTTTGATTGCAATCTCTCCGAGAATTTGTTCTGTTGAGAGGATTGCAATGCCTTTTTTTGTGTCTGCCACTGCGTCTCCATATGGCACTGGCAGCAGACCGTTTTTTAAGTATGTGCGAATTGGCTCTGTGAATGATGCTTTCACTTTTCCGTTTTCTGCAACGAGCCAGGCTGAGGGCTGCACGCTCACCGCGTTCTCTCCGGCTTTTATTAGCTCTTTTACCACGATTCTGTTCAGCCTTGCTGCCGCATCATTTGTTAAAGCGAATCCCTTGAGCGAATTCTTGTTGTGAATTCCCTGCATTACTTTGTACCTGTGGGCTGGGTAGTGTGGAAAACTGCCGCCGCCATGCCCTGCAACCAGCTCAATTCTTTTTTCTTTTCTTGCTGAGTGTATTTCTTTGCATAGCCTTGCGAGTGTTTTTTTTTCCAGGAATTCTTTTTTTCGCTTGTCTGTTATCAGCGAGCCGCCAAGTTTTACCAGGGTGAGAGTCAAAACTCAACAACTCCGTTTTCGGCGTCAACCCTTACCTTCGTGCCATTTTTTATTTTTTCAATGTCTACGTGGTCAACACAGGGAATCTCTGAGATTATCGCGCCAACTGCAACAATTGTCTCACATTCCTTGTTGATGATTGCTTTTGGGGCTTTTCCGCCTTTTTTCAGCCTGTAAATCGCGTAGCTGCCAACCGTGCTGCCCTTTCCCTGCGGGAACACAAGGATTTTTCCAGCAATGCTCTTTCCCTCCAGAAAATGCCCCTTTTCCACTATTATTCCGGTTTCAGGGTCAACGCCGCCATAGAACGAGATTGCTTCCTTGCTTACAAGGGCTTCTCCTTCTGCTTTTCCCTTTGAAATTGTTCTTCCCCGGAGTTTCATTTTGTCGCCTCCTCCACGCACTCCCTTATTGAACCAATCTTGGTTTTGAAAGCGTTGTGCCCTGCTGCGTAATAGCTTGCTTTTGCAGAGTTTGTCATCATTCCCCTGTATTTTCCTTTGATTGGAGCCACGGCCATGCATGTGTCTGCTGCAATCTTTGCCCCTGCTTTTTCGATTTTTTCAGTGTAACCCATTTTGTCTGCTAGTTCCTTTGTCTGGCGGGCAGTGCACACCCAGAACTCTTTTTTCACGGTTTTTCCTTTGAGTAATGCTGCTATTTCCTGAATCTCTTTAATGGATGCATGCGGGCAGCCCACCCCAACAAAGTCTATTTCTTCAGTGTCACTCATGCTCTCAATTGCCTGTGTTATTTCTCTCTCGCTTACTTCAATGCTTTCCCTGGGCTCGCTTGTTCTATTTGGTGTTATTCCTTTTATGTGGAATAGTGCTGTTCCGCCAAAGGTTGCAATTGATGCACTCAGGCTTTTGAGTTGTTCAAGCGTGGCTTTTTCAATGCCCTCAATTAGTGGTATTTTGTTGCCGATTCTTTCCCCGACTACTTTTCCAATTGCTCCGAATTTTGGCACTGTGTCAATTTTTGCATTCACTTTCACTTTCACTTGTGCCTGCCTGTTTTCCTCCAAGTGCAAGCCGTACTCTGGGGTTTTTCCAGTCAGGGCAGAGGCAATCGAGCTTGGGCCGCCTTCCCTGTTTGTTCGTGCTCCAATGGCTGAATTTGCAAAGCACACTGCACTGCTCTCGCTCCAGGCGATGTGCTGGCCGTATAATGGCAGGTTTCCAATAAGGTAAGGAGTGCAAGTGCACGTAACAGTCACACCCATTTTCTCGAATGCCTCTATTACTTTTACCTGTTTTTCTGCGAACTCGTCGCTTATCCCAAGCTTTTTCCAGTCTTTTAAATCCATTCCAGCTGGGTTTAGTGTGGTGAGAACCCTTGCTTTTCCGTCCTTTGCCAATTCCGCCAAGTACTCCAGGCCCGCGTCCCCGAGGTTGTGGTAGCTCACGCCTGCAATTTGCACGCTTTCAATGCCAATTAGCCTTTTTGCCCCGTATATTTCTCCCAGGGCAACCAGTATTTCCATGCTTTTCTTCACGGCATTTCCCTGCTTGCCTTCAAGCATTTCCCGCTCTTCTTTTGTTAACTCCATTCCTTCACCCCAGAAACTTTTCCAGTCCAATTTTTGGATATTCCACCCTTTCAAAGTCTTTTTTCTTTCGCTCAATCGGAATCGTTAGGTCGAAGCCTGCCTTGCAGGTTTTTCTCGCCGGCTGTTCAGCGCTTGGGTCAAGCGAGGAACCTTTTTCTCCCGAAAAAGTGTAAAGGTCTTTGTCTGCTTGGAAGCGCGTGCTCATAGCCCATTCAATGTCGTTTGGATCCAGTATGTTTATGTCCTTGTCTACAATGAAAGCATGCTTTAAAGAAGAATGCCCTTTAAAGGCTGCTTCAATGGCTTTTTTTGGTTCTTCGTCGCTTTTTTTGTCAATCTTTATTGCTGCGTGAAGCCAGGAGCAGCCCCCGGTTGTAATGTTTACATCCAGGCATTTTGCCACCTTGTTCACTTCTCTGAAAATGGTTGGCTCGCGTGGCATTCCCATTAGCACGCGGTGCTCGTTGCCTCCGGGCAGCAAAGCATGCCACACCGCGTTTTGCCTGTGGGTTATTTTTTTTACTGTGAAGACTGGCTGTTCCCTCACAAAGTCGTAAGTTCCAGTCAAGTCCAGGAATGGCCCTTCCTTTTCGTGCTCGTTCATTGAAAGAGTTCCCTCTAACACGAATTCTGTTTCGCTTGGCACCACAACGTCAACGCTTTTTGCTTTTACGACCTGGAAGGGTTTTAGTGAATTTCCAATGTTGAATTCGAACTCTCCGATTTTTGGGCTTGTGGCAGCTGCCAGGAGCGCTTGCGCTGGCATGCCAATGCAGACAGCAGCACCTATTTCCCCCCCATTCCTTTTCATGTACTCCATTGTGTTTCTCTCCAGCACTCTCACTGAAAACCTTTTTTCGTCGAGTTGCATGCACCTGTGGAATGCTGCGTTCAATCCAAGCTCTTTGTCCCTTGCCACGAATACCCCGGAGGTAATATAGTTGCCGCCGTCAATTTCAGTGTAGCGCAGGATTGGCAGCTTGTTCAGGTCAACTTTGTCTTCAACCACCTCCTGGCACTGTCCTTTTTCCACAACCACTGGCTCGCTTGGCTTTTCCATTGCTTGAATCATTCTTGGAACGAGTTGTTCTGCCGGAATTCCTAAATACTCTGCAATTAATTCCTTTGAAGAAAAAGGGTTTCCTAAAACCCTGTAACCTGATTCCTTTATTTTTTCAAATAGGACTGGTCTGCCATCAAGCTCGTGCATTACTGCTGAGCACTCGAACTCTTTTGAGACCTCTCTGCTCACAACTTTCAGTTTTCCTTTTTCCCTCATTTTTTCCGCAAGCTCTTCAAGGTTCATTCCTTCCACCTCTTAAACATTGAGTTTTTTATTCCAAGCAAGTCCATTATTTTTCCAGCAATGAATTTTTCCAAGTCCTCAATCTTTTTGGGCTTGTGGTAGAATGCTGGACTCAACGGCATTACAATTCCACCGTATAGTGCGATGTTGTACATGTTCTTGAGGGCCGGAGCACTTAGTGGTGTTTCTCTCACGCATACCACGAGCTTTTTCCTTGTTCTCAGCATTATATCAGCACACCTGCTTATCAGAGTAGAAGTGTCCGCACTCGCTATTTGTGAAACCGTTTTGATGCTCGCCGGCAACACAACCATTCCATCGCAGAGAAAGCTCGAGCTTGCAATACGTGAATCCATTTCGCCCTCTTTGTATGAATAGTCTGCGAGCTCGGCTAGTTTTGCAATTCCTTTTCCTGTTTCAATTTTCAGCAGTTTTTCAGCCCACTCGCTGACGATTAAGTGTGTTTCAATTTTTCTTTTCTTCAGTTCCCTGAGTAATGCAAGGGCATAATTTGAACCACTTGCGCCGCAAACACCAATTATTAGTTTCATTTCACAACCTTTTCTTCCCTTAATTGTTTAACCTAGTCCTGTGTGGGCATTACCCGATTCTTGTCCTGAAAGCGGTTTTTCCTGTTTCCTCGATTGCCCCTGCGATCCTTTCCTGTAATTCTTTTCCTGGAGTGAGTGCAATAATTAAGCCACCTCGCCCTGTGCCAGTGAGTTTTGCTCCAAGTGCACCATTCTCTCTGGCAATTCCAACAAGCTCCTCAAGCTCCGGGCATGAAACTCCTATTTTTTGCAGCAAGGAATGGTTTTTGTTCATCAGGGAGCCAATTTTTTCAGTGTCGTTTTCTTTGAACGCCTTCACGCCTTCCTCTGCAATTCTCGCGTAGTCTTTAAATATTTGCTCGAATTCTCTTGGCTTTTCTTCCTTTTTTCTTCTGACGTCTGCCACCACTTCTGTTGTGTTGCTTGTAATGCCAGAATTTCCGAGAACAATTTCAACTGGTTTAATTCTTATCCTTTCCATTTTTGGACCTGTCTCTGTTTTTGTGAATTTGATCAGACCGCCGTAAACTGCTGCTGTATTATCTATACCGCTTGGTGTTCCATGGTAGCCCTTTTCGCCCTCGAATGCTGCCTCGTTGATTTTTTCGTCGCTCAGGCCAAGGGAGAATTCTTCATTTAATGCCCTTGCAATTGCTGCACAGCTTGCAGCGCTTGCTCCGACGCCGCTTGCTGCAATGAGGTCGCCAGCCAGCTCTATTTCAACTGGGTTCTCTGTTGGGTCAATTTTGAGGGATTCAAAAATTCTTCTTATTGAATCGAGTTGCTGCTCTTTTTTCTTTTCCTTGTAGCCTGGAGTTGCCGGCCTGTTGTCCACGAGCTTGTAATTGCTGCCCTTGATTCTTTTCACTCTGGCTGTTGTCTTGCTTGTTATGGCAGACGCAATTGCTGGTAGGCCGTATACAACAAAGTGTTCCCCGAAGACAATTGTTTTTCCAAAGCCATAGCCTGAACCCATAAGCAACCCTTAATAGTGGGAATCAAGTTTTTTTAAATTAATTCACTCTCTTGTCCTGTAGCTGTAGAGACAGTCCCTTCAAGTTTTTCCAAGTTAATTCACTCTGTTATCCTGAACTTGTAGCCGTAGGAGATAACGCCTTTTTTGTCTGGTTCCATTATTTTCCTGAATGCTCTTTTAACTCTTGTTCCAATTTTTACCTGCTCGGGTTCTGTGTCAACTATTTGGGCCAGGAGTCTTGCCCTGTTGTCCAGTTCAATTATTGCCAGAAAGTAGGGTGTTTCGTGCTTGAATCCACTTGGGCCTGTGTGAACGCGCGTGAAGGAAACAATTTTGCCCTGCTCTGGCATTTTTTCTTCCACCATTTTTCCCTTGCGCCTGCAGTTTGGGCAGATTTTCCTGCCTGGAAAGAATGCCGTGCCACAGGTTTCACACCTTGTGCCGTAGAGGTTGTATCTCTCCGCGTACTTTCTCCAGTTCAATGGCATTGGGTGCTTCATTTGCCCCACCTCCTGAAAATGCTTACAACTGCTGTTGCACCAGAGCCGCCAACGTTGTGAGCAAGCCCGAGCTTGGCGTTTTTCACCTGTCTCCCATTGCACTTTCCTTCAATTTGCTCAACTATTTCAATTGCCTGCTTTATCCCGGTTGCCCCAACCGGGTGCCCTGCTGCTTTCAGGCCACCGGATGTATTGATTGGAATGCTTCCAGTCAGTGAGGTTTTTCCCTCTTCCACTGCTTTTCCACCCTCGCCTTTTTTGAAGAAGCCAAGGTCTTCAATTGAAATAATCTCATTTATTGTAAAGCAGTCGTGCACTTCCGCAACATCGATGTCTTTTGGCCTGACACCTGCTTTCTTGTATGCCTTGCTGGAGGCAACCTTTGTTGAGTTCAGTTCAGTGAGGGATTTTCTGTCTGTGAGCGCAAGCGCGTCCGAGGCCTGTTCTGAGGCTGCAATTTCCACTCCCTTCAAGCCGAGTTCTCTCGCTTTTTTTCCAGAGCACAGTATTACTGCTGCTGCGCCGTCTGTTATTGGTGAGCAGTCAAGCAGTTTTATTGGTTCTGCCACATAACCGGAATTCATTACCTGTTCAACTGTTATTTCTCTGTGGAATTGGGCGTTTGGGTTGTGCATGGCGTTTGCGTGGTTTTTCACTGCCACCATCGCCATTTGCTCCTCTGTTGTGCCAAACTCGTTCATGTGAGCGCGTGCCAGCAGGGCATACAAACTCGGGAAGGTTGCTCCGTGGAATAATTCTATTTCTTGGTCGCCCGCTCCTCCTAATGCAAAGCCAGCTTCCTCTGTGCTGACCTCGGTCATTTTTTCCACTCCGCCAACAGCCACACAGTCGTATGCGCCGCTCTTGATTGCAAGAAAACCCTGCCTCAGGGCCACGCCGCCTGAAGCGCATGCTGCCTCGCACCTTGTGCTTGGAATTGGGTTCAAGCCAAGCTGGTCTGCTATGAGTGCACCAATGTGCTCTTGTCCAATGAACCTGCCTGAGGCCATGCACCCCCCGTAAATTGCTTCGATGTCTTTCCCGCTCAGGCCGGAATCCTCGATGGCCCTGATTCCAGCCTCTGTTATGAGGTCACGGAATGATTTTTCCCACAGCTCGCCGAATTTTGTGATTCCAGTTCCAACCACTACAACCTTGGTCATTTTTTCACCTACAACGATTTTTGTCTTCTCCACATTCCTGTTTCTCCAGTGTTTCTTTTTGCACTGCTTTCGCCTACAACGATTTTTGCTTTTCTTCCTTTCTTTTTCGCAACTACGGGTTTCCCGCGTGCTGGTTTTGGTTTCCCTCCCGCCTTTTTTTCAGTTGCTTTTCACTTACAGCGATTTTAGTTTTCTCCTGTGCTTTGCGTAAGTTGCATAGTCCACTTGCTTTTTGTGCTTTATCATTTCAAAAACTGCCTTTTTTGCCCTGCGCTTCTCTATCTGGCTTGTGGCTTTTAATGAGAATGCATCAGAGCCAGCTCCGGAGCCGTAGCTCACTGCAAGAATCTTTTGCCCTGGTTTTGCCACGTCGAGCACTGAAGCCAAGCCAATCGGTGTTGCCCCGGAGTAAGTGTTTCCAATAAACGGCGTTATCAGTCCTTGCTTTAACTGCTCTGGCTTGAAGCCGAGCATTTTCCCGGCTTTTAGTGGGAATTTTCCGTTGGGTTGGTGGAATACTGCAAAGTCAAAGTCTTTTGGGCTCTGCCCTGTTTCCTCAAACACCCTTCTCGCTGCTCCCAGTACATGCTTGAAGTAGGCTGGTTCTCCGGTAAACCTGCCGCCGTGCTCTGGGAAGTCCTGGGCTGGCCTTCTCCAGAAGTCAGGCGTGTCGGTTGTAAAAGAGCACGTAAACTCCACTTCAGCAATTACTTCGTTTTTGTTTTTTCCGATGAAGAATGCCCCTGCCCCGCTCCCGGCAGTGAACTCGAGTGCATCGTTTGGCTTTCCCTGTGCTGTGTCAGAGCCAATCGCTAGGCCAGCATCAATCATTCCAGCTTCGCACATTCCAAGGCAGGCTTGAATTCCTGCTGTTCCGGCCTTACAGGCAAACTCGAGGTCTGCTGCAAAATAGTTTGGAGTGCAGTCAAGTGCCTCTCCCACAATGCTGGAGGTTGGGTTTACGGCGTAGGGGTGTGATTCCGAGCCGACAAATATCGCGTTTATTCTCTTTGGGTCAATCTCAAAGTCTCTCAGGCCCTTTCTTGCTGCTTCGACTGCAAGCGTGCAGGCGTCTTCGTCTATTGCTGCAACGCTTTTTTCCTTGACATTTAATCCTTTTCCAATCTTTTCTCCGTCTTTTTCCCAGACTCTCGCAATCTCTTCAACTGTTACTCTCCGCCATGGGATTTCCACACCGTAACCGATTATTCCAGCTTTCGTTTTAATCCCTCCAGTTTTAATTCCCCATTGAAGCCAGGAGCTTTCTTGCTTCGGCTTCGTTTACTTTGCCTTTTTCAACCATTGCTTTTGCGATCTCTTTTATTTGTGTGCCCTTGGCGCCTGCCTGGACTGCAATGTTTTCAGCGTGCAGTTTCATGTGGCCTTTTTGAATCCCCTCTTTTACAATTGCACGCAGTGCTGCAAAGTTTTGAGCCAAGCCAAGGGCAGCAAACACCTCGCACAACTCTCTTGCGCTTTTCACGCCCAGAATCTTCAAAGCCAGCTTTGCCATTGGGTTAACCTTGGTTGAGCCGCCGACGATTCCAGCCTGCATTGGCAGTTCAATTTCCCCAACCAGGTTTCCCTCCGCGTCTTTTGAGTATTTTGTAAGCGGCATATATTTACCACGGCGGGCAGCAAATGCATGTGCTCCCGCGCTTATTGCCCTGAAGTCGTTGCCTGTTGCGATTGCCAGTGCTGCCATTCCATTCATTATTCCCTTGTTGTGGGTTGGTGCACGGTAAATGCTCTTGGCTGCATACTCATTTGCTTTGATTATAGCATTGATTGTTTCTTCCCCCAGGTCTTCCTTGAGCCATTTTGCTCTGGCTCTTGCAATTCTTTTAACCGCGTAGTTGGAGATGATGCTCATTAACACTCTTCCACCGCTTAATTTTTCGAGTTCTGGGGCGATTGCTTCGCACATGCTGTTGACTGCGTTTGCGCCCATGGCATCCAGGACATTCACTGCAAGCCTTACTTCAAGAAATTCACCGCGCCACTCTGTTTCCAGGTAAAGCGCTCCGCCGCCAAACTTTTCTAGGACCTCATCAACACTGCTTGCTTTTTTCAGCAACATGCTTTTCTCTTCCGTGATTGCCTTTATTGCTCTCTCCTTGTCTTTGATTCCTTCAAGCACAACAAGGCCGAGCATGTTTTGCTCAGGGCATTCTGCTTTAAACCCTCCGGTTTTTCTCGCAAGCTTTGCACCATGGCTTGCTGCGGCAACCACGCTGCTTTCCTCTGTGGCCATTGGAACCAGGCAGTCTTTGCCATTTACTTTAAAGTTTGTTGCAATACTGAACGGTAATCCAAACACCCCAACCACGTTTTCACCCATCCTGTCAGCTGTTTCAAAGTTCAGTGGTTTTAGTGAACTGAGAAGTTTTTTGTCCTCTTCGCTTAGCCTGCATTCTCTTGCCAGGGTTTCAACGCGTTCAGCCCAAGACATCTCATAAAACTTCTTTAACCCGGAGTTCATGCAATCCCTCGCAGATATAATCCATTCCACATTAAACTATTTAAAGCTTTCGTCTATCAGCAAACATAATTTCGACAATTGCCACCATAATCCTTTTTTTCTTCGTTTTTTGTTGAAGGCTGCTTTCATCCTTTGTGGTGTTGGGTGTCAAAAGGAGGATTTATTCTGCTCCAGACATTGTTGAAATTTCTTCCATGCACTTTTTTTCCCAGTCAACTCCTTGCACTTTTTTCCCTGAGAGCCTACTGCAAGCGAAAGCGCCTTTTCCACCATGAACTGCGTCATAAGCGTAGCATTCTGGCACAATATAAATGTGGGTGATTAAACCCTGCGAGGGTGTTCCAGCAATGGCGTTTTGATGCCTCCACACAAGTTCCTCTAACTTTTCACACAACTGAATGAATTCCGGGCTGTGCTGGTTGTAGTCTTCATAGTATTTTAGTGCATGTGCCAGGCAAATTACCTGGGCTTCCTCTTCTGAAACTCTTGAAGTGCACTCTTTGATTGTCTGTGGTACTTCACTCGCCCAATATACTGTTTCACCAATCAGCCCTGCCAGCTCTCCCGTGCACCGTGCACTCCAGTCAAAGTCTCTGCCATTAAGTTTCACTGTTTTTCCTCCAAGCTGGTTGCACTTTGTGTCGTCCTCGTTCTTTGAGTATGCATTGAACGCATAACAATCCGGTACATTGTAGAATGGCGTTATCAGGTAGCCTTTGTCATAATATGAAATGGTTTCCCTGTTCTCCCAGGCAATTTTCATCATTGTTTCACACAATGGTTCGAGAAACTTGCCGGCTTCTGTGTCACCAAGGCAATCATAGTATGCGTCTGAAAGACAGTCGACTTGCTCTCTTGGCTTGGAGAAACCAGTAACACACCCTGTCACTCTCTGTTCTATTAGGTTTTCCAGCTCTTTGCCGCCAATGCAGGCTCCGTTCCTGCAGCCCGCTGGGCACTTGTAATACACCTGCGAGCTATGGCGTGAATTTTCTGTTCCACTGCAAACTGCTTCCGCAAGGCTTGCGTTCTCTCCACTCAAACACTTGTCTGGGATAACTTTTTTTGAGTACAGGTCTCCAACTACAACTTCCCCCTTCACATAAAAATTTCTTCCACCATCTGTATCGAAGCAGTAACGCACTGTTTTTTTCGAACTAGTATAGTTATCCGTATTTTTCAGCCTATTGGTCTGCCACGCGTGCCAAATGTCCGGGAGTTGCGCAGGCTCGTAGAAGAATGCAAAGTATGCAGTGATCGCCCCAATATCAAGGATAATTAGTGAAACAAGCAAAATCACCCATGCCTTTTCTATGCTCACAGGGTCACCAAAAAAGTATTGTTTTTGTAGTATAAAAATTAATATCTTTTCCATCAAACCATGGCTGGGTTATTGCCTTGCCTTGTGCCTGTAAGGCATTTAATTCTTTTTCACTTCAATTATTGGCATGGGGAAAGTGGATTACTCTAAAGAGGATATGGAGATTCTTTCAAGGCATGTTTCGAGCCTTGACAAA
>CAZGDN010000031.1:0-12721 GCA_964525235.1 uncultured archaeon
GGTTCGCTCTCATCTCACAGCTTAAAAGCTGTAGGTTTCCCGCTCACACGCTAAAAAAATTGAATTTAAAAAAAATAGCCAAGCTCTTTTTTCAACCAATCAGCATATGCGTATGATGATGGTTTATATAAATATTTACTAGGCGTATTGTTTTGGAACACGCTGTTTTTACAGTACACGGTGCAAAAAAATGGATTTTCCTGTAACATTCCAGTGCAATAACGACTGCATTTCCTGCATCTTTGACACAAGACAGATGAAGCTGATGCAGGACCCGCTACCCGAATCCCTGCAAGAATTCATTGGAGAGCAAAAAGACGAAGAATGCATTGCTTTCACTGGCGGCGAACCCACACTCTCAAAGCACTTATTCAAATTACTCAAGTACACGCGCCAGAAGTGGCCAGAAAAACACATTTTCCTTGTTTCAAACGGTCGCAAATTTTCAGAAAAAAACTATGCAAGAGAGCTCGCAGAACTGAAGCTAGGGAACTTCAAGGTTGGAATTCCAATATTCAGCCATAATCCTGCCATACACGATGAAATAACCAGGGCGAAAGGAAGCTTTGATGAAACAATAAAGGGAATAGAGAACCTCATAAAACTCGGCGTGGAAGTAGAACTTCGCATTATAGTGAACAAAATGAATTACCAGGAAATGAGCAAAACAGCCGAGTTCATCGCAAAAAACTTAAAGGGCATTTTAAGAGTGGTATTCATTAACATGAAGTACACCGGCAACGCTTTCATAAACAGAAAAAAGCTCTTTGTAAGGTATTCAAAACTAGCACCTTTTGTGGAAAAAGCCGCCAATGCACTCATTGAAAAGGGGTTTGAGGTCAAATTGTTTCACTTCCCGCTATGCATAATACAAGAGAAATACTGGAACCTGGCAGCAGGCATTACAAAACAGGAAAACGAACTTGTTTACTCAAAGAACTGCAGGGGCTGCACAGTAAAGGACATATGCCCAAGAATATGGATCAGCTACCTCCCACTTGCAGGAGAAAAAGAATTCAAAGCCATTTCCAAAGAATAGCATAACTATTAAAAAAAAGAGGATGTAATACTATTATGCAAAAAAAAGAATACCTCCCAAAAATTAAGAAAAAAATTTCCTCTTTCTTAGTGGAAGAAAAAGGCGGAATTTCAAAGCATAAAATGATTACTGTTGGGGCATTCCTCGGCTCGATTTCCCTACTCAATCTTCTCCCGGAAGTGCAAGCAGCTCACTCAAACTATTTTAATGTAAGCTGGAACTCTGGCAACATTACAGCAGAACACGGCCACCACGCATCACACAGCTCACACTCATCACACAGCTCACACTCATCACACAGCTCACACACGTCCCACGGATCACACGGCTCACACTCATCACACTCACAACACTCAAGCCACGGATCACACGGCTCACACTCATCACACTCACAACACGCGAGTCATTACAGCTGCGTTGAGTGCTGCAAGCTTCTATTCTGAGCTGGTTTTGGCTTACACCTGCTTGCTTTTGCACAACTCTCCTCCCAGTTATTCTTTTAGAGCTTACGCAAAACAAATTGCAATTACTAGGTATTCTTGGAATTTGCATGTGATTAAATGGTTAAAGGAGTTTGCTTTTCAGGCGAATGCGAAGGAAACACCCTGCTGACAGGTAGGAAAAGTTACCGGGTTGAATTACTGCAAGTTATAAAAGAGGAGAGCGACGGTTTTTTCGTTTACTCACCCCTTCAATCCAAAATATACCGCCTCACACGGAAAGAATGGAATTTCATTAAAAAAAGAGCCGAGGTTGAAGGGAGTGCAGAAAACAGGCAACTGGTTGAATCAGGGCTCTACCCGCCAGGGAAAAAAGATGGCATTCCTCGCAGAACCGACTTGGAAGAGCACCACTCTCTCGCGCTTTTTCCGACAACAGAATGCAATGCTGCCTGCGTTTACTGCTATGCTGACTCTAAAGAGAAAGGCAAAACCATGGATTTTGAAACTGCGAAAAACGCAATTGATTATTATTCAAAAGAACAGCCCCTGGGGGAAATTTTCTTCCATGGGGGGGGCGAGCCAACCATTGCCCTTCCATTAATTAAGAAAATCGTCGCTTATGCAAAGAAAAAAAACCCAGAAACCAGGATAGGCATTCAATCTAATGGATTCTTCCCAAGGGAAACCGCGAGGTGGATAGCTGAAAATGTTGACATTGTTTCAATTTCTTGCGATGGCCCGCCGGAAATACAGGACGTCCAAAGGCCTCTCAAAAACGGAAAAAGTTCAAGCAAGATAATGGAAAGAAACATTAAATTTCTCTCCGCAAAAAAAAGGCTTGGGGTAAAAGCAACATTTACCTCGAAATCAGTGAACAGGCAGGAAGAAGTGCTCGAATACGTTTTCAGACTGGGAGTAAAAGGCGCTGAGTTCGGACCATTTACTGAAAGTGACAGGAGTAACAGGAATAAGCTCTCAGTTTCACTCAGTGCATTTGGTGATGGCTTCCTCAAGGCAAAAGAGTTCGCCGAAGAATTTGGAATACGCCTTCAGAGCGAATTCCTGCCATTGAAGGCAAGGTATTCCCTTTGTGGATTCTGCAAGCCCTCGGTGGCAATAACAACTGACGGTCTTATTTCTGCCTGCTGGGAAACAACCTCAAAGGAAAGCGGGCCCCAAGAGTTTATTTACGGAAAAATAACTTCTGCAGGGCCAGAATTCGACGTGAAAGCGCTGGAGAGAATCAGAAGCAGGACAGTTGAAAACATGGCTGAATGCAAGGATTGTCCGCTAAAATGGACATGCGCTGGGGGCTGTGTTTCACACGAGTTCAAGGAATCAAAGAATTTAATGCAGCCCTCGAAAGAAAGGTGCAAGGCAAAAAAGAGAGTGGTTTCAAGATACCTCGATTACAGGATTGAAAAAGATTTTATAAGAATTAAGCCATTTTTTGAAGAAAAGAACGGTAAAACTGTGTATTCGATATTCTTTAATGAGCTGAGGGTAAAAAAGGCAAAAAGCCTAAAAGTGCTTGAAGAGAATCCATTGATTGAAATTCCAGTCGGGACAGACCTCGAATTGCTTGCTTCGACAGTTATTAAGCACAGGGACAAGAGGCAGTTCAAGCCAACTCTTTTCTTTTTAAGGTTCAAGTTTGAGGAGAAAAACTTACATCTGAAAATAGGGAAAGAGGTTGAATCCTTTTTCTCCAAGCTCAAAAAAAACAAGGTTCACTTCAAGCTTACAAGGCCGCTGCCAAAATGCATTTTTGGAAGCGATTACACTGGTGTCTTGGAAAAGTACTCCATTCCAAGAAAGCTTGAGGAAAGCCTAGACTTCTTCACTGTTAAAGATGGAAAAATATTTTTTGGCTCAAAACACTCAGGGCTTGAATTAAAAAATGTCAAAAGCAGGGAGGAAATAGAAAAAAGATTCAACAAAAAAAAATCCTTTTCACCCCCAAAAACATGCCGGGAATGCATTTACCTTTGGAGAAAACAGTGTGGTGGATTGGTTGAGTAAAACAAGCAAGAATTTTTGGATGACAGCATCTGCTGGTCTGTTCGCCTGCTCCATTGCCCTAACTGCCTTTTTTGGAAAAACACTTTTGTGGACTGCCGTTGTTTCCATGAACTTGGCAGCCCTAGTAGCACTAGTCAGGTTTTCCAAGGAGAAAGGCAAAAGAGCGATTGTCAGGGGCCTGGTCTTCATTGGGGGCGTAGTTTTTTTAGGCATTACAACAGATTGGGATTTTAGCGCTTTCTTAAACACGGAAAAAATGCCCTTGAGTGTCTTGGTGTCCCTTCTTGTTTTTATGATCTTGACAGTGCTTCACCTGGCGTTTTTCTATCTCTTGAGAAAGAACAACAGGTTTGCAATAAGAACATCCTTGATTTCCTTGAGAAAATTGTTGGAAGAGTGTTTCATTTCAATCAATGAAGAGGCGTGGTTCAGGGGTGCGATACTCCTATCCCTTGCAGCCTCCTTTGACGCCATTACTGCCACTCTTACCTCATCCGCCCTTTTTTCCTTAGTCCACCTCAAATCAAGTCCTCACAGTGTTATTACTGCCCTTTTAATGGGACTTGCGTTTTCAGCCATAATGCTTTCCACTCAAAACATCCTTGGTCCAGTGTGTGGGCATTTCTTGTTCAACATGGTGAACTCTGTCTTAATTGGCCCGCCAGTGCAAAAGAAATTTAACCAATCCCTACCATCTCTTTAATGAGGAGAACATAATGTATCTTGAAAAAGAACCATATGTTGCCCTCACTTATGAGTGCAACAGGAAGTGCAATTACTGCTATGCCCTTGGCCTTGAAGAAAAATTCAAAAAAGAGATGAGTCCAGAGGATTTTTCAAGGCTGCTGAACTGGCTTTCAGTGCAAGGCGTTAGGTTTGTGGGGCTCGTTGGTGGAGAACCAACAATTCACTCAAAATTCGTAGAACTGATTAAAATTATTGAGAAATACAAGCTGAGTGCAATAATTTCAACAAACGGGCTGTTTGGAAAAGAGAAAAGGCCAGGTTTTGAATCAAGCTCAATGAAATCAGTTACCCTCCACATTGATGAAAAACCCAATTACTCAAAAGCGGAATACTCTCAACTGGAAAGCAATGCTGATTTTTTAAGCGAGCTGGATTCAGAGCTTTCGTTGAGATACGTAATCCAATCAAAGGAATTCAACCTGCATGAATTAATTGGGTTTTGCAACAGGCACAGCATTAAAGAGATAACATTCAGCATTGCAACACCAGGCCTGCTGGGAAACAACAAGTATGTACCATTAAAAGCAGTAAAGGAAATCCTTCCAACTGCATTAAGAGCGATTGAAAAAGCCAGGGCAAGCGGTTTCAGGAGCGCTCTTGCAACGCTTTTGCCACTCTGTTTTTTTGAAGAGCGAGGTTTTCCGCTCCCATTGGAGGAAGGAAAACCATGGGGGAAATGCTGTGTTAACAAGCGTGGAGAATTTGACCCTTCTATCCTGATTCAGCCAGACCTCTCATTCAACGTCTGCCTGAAGCTCCCCATAAACGAAAAAAACATCCTTTCATTTAAAAACCTTGACAACGCAAAAAGAGCCCTCAAGGAGAGATTCTTAAAACTGCAGTCCAAACCACTAATGAAAAAATGCACAGGCTGCCACTACTTCCAAGAAGGTGAGTGCCAGGGTGGCTGCTTAGTCTACAAACAGCGCTCTTTAGGGCAATAACTGCAAACAGGCATTGCTTGTATGGTTTTATTGATTTTCTTTCAAATTCTTAAATGCAGCGTGAAGTGTCAGTCAGTGCAATGGAAAAAAACACTTAAGAGTAGTGCAAAGGACAATCAAGGAATCTGAGTTCTTGGAGTACCCGAGAAAAAAATTGAATCTGCCCAAAAGCAGGAAAGTTATCTCCTTAACCATAAAACTGGAAGGCAAACCAATTGGCTTCATCACAATCCGCAAAGACAAACTAAAAGAGAATGTGGCCGTACTAACCGCTTTTGCCTTGAGAAAAAAATACAGAAACAAAAACATTGGAGCACTAGCACTATACAAACTCTTGAAAATGATGAAAAAAGATTACAACGTTGAACTTGCAAAGATGAAAATAGAAACAGAAAACCAGCAGGCAATTGTATGAAGCAAAAAAGCTGGCTTTAAAGAAAAAAACAGTAAAAATAAGAAAACAAAAATAAAAGAGTTCTTCAAAAAAAATTGAGTGAGAATTAAGTGGTCGACTTAATCTTGGACTACCAATGCAGAAAAAACTTGGACTAACACAAGCAGCATAGGGCTTATGGCCTTGTTCATTACACTTTTACTGATTCACAGAGGCTATTAAATTTATCAATTGATATGGCCCAAAGACTATTTCAGCATTATACTTCAATAACCAGCGTCTTGTTTTCAAGCAATAGTTGGTGACCATCCTTTCCAATTCCAGTCACAAAAAGCTGACCAGGGTGACAAGAAAAATCACAGGAAATGCTGTTAGGCAAGAACACCACATATTTTTTTCCGTTGTGGAGAAAGTAAAAATATTCCTTGAGTTGTTTTAATTCTTTTTCATTGAATGCAACACCAACAAAAGAGCGCTTTTCCGATTCATCCTTTGAGTAAGCAGTAACAATCAGTGGTTTAAAACCAGCAGCTTTAACCATTGAAGCAAACAGGCTTATTCTCTCAGCTTTTATTCCAGCTCGTGATTTAACAGTATTCAAAGGACACTTGAGGGTTATGCCTTCATCAAAGAATTTGAATTGGGTTCCAATTTGGGTCTGAACGAACCTTAAAATTAACTTCATTTTTTCCGGCTTTGTGGCAACATGATTCTGGGAGAAAAGGTGTTCCACTAAGGGTTTTAATCCCTCAACACTTGAGTCAACCAGCCTCTTTGTTACCTCAGAATAGCGGGTGTCAGGAGAAAGGGTAATGTTCTCACAGCTGGCATCCAAAAGAGTTGAGGGGTAATTAAAATCAAATTCTTGGGCAACCCTGGCGCCATTGTCAGCAGTGTACGGGTCAGGATTAGAGCAACCAGAAAGCAAAAAAAAAGCCAGAATAAAAAGCAGCACTGCTAATCCATATTTGCTTAGCATTTTCTTCATTGGAACCAACAATATAATGAATTAACTACTTTTAACTTTTTTGTTTGAAGGGCTTGAATTTGAAATCAAAAACCTTCAGGTAATTTGCCCAAATGCCGGGGCAATTGTTGTAATAGTCACACTGCTCACAGGGCCTTGCCTTGAATTGGACTTTTGAATTACCTGCAATCATTCCAGCAGGCATAAAAAACTCGGCTGCAAATTCCTTGTATCCCCCAAGAACACAAAATGGAAACTTCTGCGTTGTTACAGTCATCCCAACTCCTCTTCCAAAATCCAGTGCTCTCTTAACAAAAGGAATTGTCTCCTCAATCCTTGGAACTATTCTGGAACGATTAACCCAGGCCATTCCGTTTGGGTGAACGAAAACGAGCTCGGAGTTTTTTACACCTAAGCCCTGGAGGAATTCAAGCAGGTTCTTAAGCTCCTTGAAGTTTGGCTTCATTACAGCGGTAGCAGTTCTCAGAGGAACACCTTCAGCTAACAGGTTTTTAAGGCCCTGAACGGTTTCATCAAACACGCCTTTTTTTCCTGCAAGCATTTCCATTGTTTCCCTGTTCTGGGAATGAAAAGAAAAGAAAAAGCTAACCTTTCCATTCAAGGTGGCGATTGTCTTCTTGCAAAAGGTTTTATCTGCAAACATTCTGCCGTTTGTTTGAATCATTACGTGCTCAAACTCAAGCTCGGAGCACTTTTCCAAAATGTCAAAGAAGTCAGCTCTGGTAGATGGCTCGCCGCCAGTTAGAATAAGCCCAGCAAAGTCGCGCCTGACTGCTTCAAGTTCGCGAAAGACCTCTTCTTTTCCTCTGTCTGGCTCAAAGCCCCACGTGTTAGGAATTGCCGGGTCATTCGGGCGAGTGCAAAAAACGCAGTTGTTGTTGCAAGAAGAACCAGGAACAAAAGTAAAAAATTTAGTCAAACCATTGCACCTCAAGCCAAACCCACTCTTGAAATAGCCACAAAAACACTTTTAACATATTCTCAAAACTCAAGCAGGCTTAGACCTTATGTTACTTCCTGGCTTTGAGTACATTGCGTTCACTTTTTGCTTTTTGTGTGTGAGCCTCGATTCTATACTTATTTCCTGAAAGGCTTTTTTCGAAAAAAACTCTTTTGTTCAAGCGCATAGCTTGGGGGTTTTTCTCAAGGATAAATACCAAAAGCATTCTCTTAACCGGCCTTGAAAGCAATGCAGATTCATATATGTGCCCGCACTCCAATGGAATTGCTACGTCAAAGTAACTGTTAATTGAGAATCCGTTTTTTGTGAAAAGATTTATTATTTCGCTTATGCTCCTGAACTTGTTTTGAACAAAAAAACTAGAAGAGGCACGCTGCGCAGAAAGCTTTTCAAGGAAATCACCCACTGAAGGCTCTTTTCTGGATTTGCGCTTGTAAAGGCTATAGCACTCCGAAATAAACGGGTTCTCTTCTGCTCTGCTTAAATCACCTGTGCTCTTCAATTCCCTTAAAAATTCAAAGTTTTCATTATATCCCTCTACGAACTCCCTGTTCACTTTTCCAATTGACCCATTTGGGTGATGCAAAACAACCATTGCACGACCGCCTTTTTTAAGAACCCTGAACATTTCTCTCACCGCGCTGGCCTTGTCTTGGACATAACTCAAAACAAAGCCGCAAAAAACAGTGTCAAAAACTTCATTTTTCACCGGAATGCTCTCTGCAATTGCACAAACCACATTTTTTCTCGGGGTATTTCCCTGCAAAAAAGCAATGTTTTTGTCAAGCCCCATAACTTTCTTGCTTTTAGCAAGAGCCATCACCCCGCCCAGATAGCAACCGACATCCAAACACTTGCCCTTTAAATGACCTCTCACCATATTCAGGATGAATGGATATTCCCAGTAATTAAAAACAGAGAGCTTCTTCATACAAACCATACTCAGGGCATTGGCACCAAGTCCTCAAACCCTCTCTTAAGAACGTACTCCTTGAATATTCCCTCGCAATCTGGAGAGCGCTTGCAGCCAGCGCACTGGGGCCCTTTTACCCTGCCAACCTCCATTCTGCCCTTTTCCACTTCAAGGTTGATTACATCCGGCCCAATGTGCTGCTCTCTTAAATGGTCCCTTGAAATGTACTCGCTTAAGTGATTAAAGTAACCGTACATGTAGCACAGGGGAAGATACCTTACAACACAGTGCTTTATGTGGTGCCTTTCCCCGGCTTTTATTATTCCCCTTATCGGCTCAATTAGTTCAGGCAAGCGAGGCACCAGCTCCTCAAAGTTGTCCCAGCAGTTGCCCTTTGGATCAGGAAAGATGAACTCAAGGTTTGTGGAGCCAAGCGCAATGTTGTGCTCTGCTATTTTGGGCAAAAACTTCAAGTTTGGCCTGACCATAACCGTGTTTGTTGCAATCGTGTTTGGTTGCCTTGGCTCGCCAATGAGCTCTTTAAAATTCTTCACACCCTGAACACATTGATCATACGAGCCTTTCACTCTTGTGAGATAGTCATGTAACTCGGCATTATGGCCGTGAATTGAAAAAATTACCGAGTTCAGCCCGGCTTTGACCAGTTTTTCAGTGTAATCCCTGTTGGAGAGCATTCTGCCGTTTGTGGTAATGCTGATGAGCTCAAAACCGTTATCCCTGGCAAAAGAAATGAGCTCTGGCAAATCCTTCCTTAGCGTTGGTTCTCCTCCAAGAAAATCAATAAAAGTAGAGCCTCTCTTGGCGGCAAGGCGTATTTCTTCCCTTACGCTTTCGGTGCTCAGTGGCTTCACGGTTTTATCCTTGTGCCTGCTGAGACAAAACCTGCAGTTATTATTGCACCTGAAGCCGAGCATTACCGATGTCTTAATTATTGCTGGCATAAATAGGGTGTGGAGCAAATGCTATAAATTGTTTTGCTCTCTTAAAGTAGTTTAAATAGGTTAAAGAACGAGCCACTGCTCAAAACTGTCAAGATGAAACCGATGAGCAAGAAGATTGCAAAGGGCTGGTTTTGGTGGACCAGAATGAAAGAAAACGGCAGTTTCTTGCTTTTCTTCAGTTTTTTTATTTTTTGAACGTCCTTTTTTGAAAGGCAGTCAAGCTCGTGTATGAATCTCTTGCTTTTTTGCCGCATGAACCCAATAAAACTCGCTGAAATGAGGCTCTCTTTTTCATACTTTTTCCCCCTCTTAAAAATACCCTCTGCCGGGCAGAGGCCCTCTTTCAACCTGTTTATTGGCACTTTCCTGGTGTAAAGCTTGAATGCAAGCTTTACAATGAAAAACCTGAAAAAAACAAACACCAGGATAAATTTTAGTACTTCAAATAAAAAACTGAAAGAATACACTGCCCTGAAATCCAACAGCACCCTCAAAACAGCCAGGCCAGTAAACAAGACCTCGTTCCGAAAAGTGCAATATCGCCTGAAAAACTCAAAAACTAGGAACAAGGCAATGATGAGAACCAAGAAATCCACTTTGAACCCAAGCAACAAAACTGCTCTCTGGAAAACCCAGAGAAAACCAGTAATCATTAAAAAAAGCATGAAAACAGTGTAAGGATTAAAAGCTTCCCGCAGTGAGCCAACCACCAAACCCAGCTTGCTTTTGCGAGCAATAAAAAAAAGCATTATGAAAAAAACCGGAACAAACGAGTTAACCAAAAAACCCCAAATCACACTCGTGTTTGTGTACAAGTTGGGGGGTAAAAAGAACAGCAATGCCCAGAAAAACTTTGCATCTCCCGCCGGCCAAATGCCCAAGAGCCAAAAAAAGCAGGTAACAATAAGGCCATAGGCAAGCACTACAACAAATGAAGAAACTTCAACCGGGTAAAAGACCTTCGAAACCAATCCAAAAAGCAAAAGCAATACAACATACTTGTTTTTTATCAGGCCATTCTTAAAATCATCAAGTGAAACAAGCAAGCCAATGAAAACCGCTATTAAATAAAACTCTATCATGCACTCAACTGAAAACCTTTTCTGCCCTTATCCAGTCAAACAAAACCCTTCTGTCACTTGGAGAAAAAATAAACTTCTTGAATATCTCCTTGATTAGAGCACGGTAAATCTTGCACCTCTCGTTCATGGCAAGCTTTGAAACAATAGTGCCCTCAGAGGAATAAGCGTAAATAGGGCAGTAACCACAGTATGGCTCCCAGGGGCAATGGTCGCACAAAAAGTTTTTTTTGGACGAAATGTCAATCATTGAAATGGTGGTTGGGTGCAGGAAAATATCCTTTATTTCAGATTCTTTCACGTTTCCAAGCTTGAACTCCGAGAGGACTTTTCCATCATCGCAGGTAAAAATATCACCCCTGTAATTGTACAGGAGCTGGCCAATGGCCGCCCCACAGGGCGACATGATGTCAACCATCATCGGATCCCTTTTAGCAATAATTTTTTTCGCAAAAATCACAGAGAAAAGCTCGACAATCCTCTTGCCCTCGCGGTTCTTTTCAAAAATGTAATCCATTGACTTCCGCCAAAAGGAAAGATACTCATCGGCAGTGTATCCAACTGCCCCCCATGCCGTTTTGGCAAACCCAACGTTGTTCAGGTTCCTAAGCCAGATTGAGTCAAACCCGTGAGCCAGGTACTCATCCACTATCTCTTTCTCATGACCAAAGGAATGCCTTGTGACAGTGCAGAGGGCATTCAGGTTAAAATTATACTTCCACTCGGTTTTTATTTTGTCAATCCAGTAAACCACCTTGTCATAAGAGCCACTGCCATTTGAGAAGGGCCTGTTTTTATCATGAACCTCTTTTGGCCCATCAAAGGAAGTGGCCAGCCCAATGATTTTTCTCTTTGCAAGGCTTTCGAGTATTTGGTCATCCAAAAGTGTCAGGTTTGTAACCAGTGAAAAGAACACTTTCTTGTTGTCCTTCTCTGCTTTTTCCTTTGCATAGTCGATTATTTTCTCTGTTGTATCATAGTTCAACAGGCAGTCTCCGCCCTGGAACTCAATGGTAAAACTTTTAATTGGGAACTTCATGATGAAGTCAACAATTGCCTTCCCAGTATCCCAGTCCAGATCAAAACCCTTGGCCTTCGTGTTCTTTACAGCAGAATGGCAGTAAATACAGCGCTGGTTGCAACGCATGGTGGGCGTAATTATGTGCAGGGAAGGATTTGAAAACAAGAACTTTTTTTTCTCATGATATTCAAGAACAACCTGCTGAACGCTATCCTCTGTTAAAATAATGCCCTTTTCCTCCAACGCCTTGAACAAGCTTGGATCCTCTTGAACTCTTCCAAGGCGCAATAACTTGAATTCTTCCCCGGACAAAACAACCCAGGCACCATGCTCCGTGGTCACAAGGATATGGGAGTCATCAAACTTGTAAGAGTTATAATTATTCACAATAAAAGGCATGTCCGCAGCATAATCCGTTGCATAAAAGCTTTGAACCATTAGAACCCTATCCATTAAGAAAACAAATATTTTAAATATTAAACAATTCAATGCACTGCTGCTTTATTTCACTGCTTTTTATCAAATTACACTTTGAAGAATTAGAGTCATGGAAGGCAATGCAAAAGTGCTGCCAGCCCGGTTGCAGAGAAGAGCAATCCAAGCCTTCAAGATTGGAGGCAAGGTCCCTCAGGCAAAGCGCCCTGTTTTCAAGTGAATCAATAGTGAGGCATTCTGCCGCATTTGCATCAATTATTGCCCTGCAGGTAACTGCATACCATTCAAGGGAAATAAAGCTGCACAGTTCCTTTTTCTTGTTGAGGAATGCAACGCAAAAAATTCTCTCGATAGGTTTTCCAGCAGGGCACTTTTCTTTTGCAAAGGAAAAAATTTCCCTGCACAGCCCTGAGCTAATCCCGTGTTCAGTGTCACAAAAGGAGGAATCATTTTTTTGCAGTGCACTGTAAAGGTTTTGGGGGGGAGAGGGAGTGGTTTTAGAAAGGATTTTGTCCCAGTCATACTTTGAAGAAGGCGTGCTCTCAGCTGATTTGCCTGGCTTTCTGGAAAAATCCAGTGGATTGAATAAAAAGTAAACAAGCAAGAACAGTACAAAAAACAGCGCTATAATGCATGCAACAAATGCCTTTTTCATTCGCGTTCTCCTTCAAACCAGTCAAACAGCTCTTCCTTGCTCTTAAACTTTTCGCCTTCCACTGGCTTGAACTCGCTCCAGCCAAATCTTTCCGGGTACTCCTTCCAGGGCCCCTCGC
>CAZGDN010000032.1:0-12113 GCA_964525235.1 uncultured archaeon
TAAGGGAGAACCAACAGAAACAGAGGTTGTTTACAAACCACCAGAGTTCAACTTTTCCATTTCAAGGAGCGGGAATAGCTATCTCATTTGCTCTGACGAGGCGTTACCCCAAGTTGAAATCCTGGACAATAACTCGCTTACAATCATTCCCACAGATAAAAAGAATTGCATTGAGTACACTACAGCATCTCAGACTTTTGTTGTCAGGGCAAGGCCTGATGCAGAAAAAGAACCAATAAAAGTAGAGGCTGGAAAAATCCTCTCCATCAGGGCGCCTGCAACAGTAAAACAGGGAGATAGCTTCATTGTAAGCATCTTTGACAACTCGATGCCCGCACAAGGCGCAAGGGTTTCTTTTATGAGCCAAGAGAAAACAACGAACAGCAGCGGAAAAGTGGTCTTTGATGCAAGCGAGCCTGGCAAGTTCGAAATAAAGGCCAGCATAGAGGGAATGCGGGAAGCAAGCGAGCAAGTAAAGGTGGTGAAAGAGTTCGAAGAACTAAAAGTGATCATGCCGGAAAAAACCGAGCCAGGAAAACTGATCCCGGTAAAGGTTTTGCATGGCAATAAACCGGTTGAGAACGCGGTGGTGGAATTAGGTGGAGAAAAAAAATCCACGAACAAAGAAGGGATGGCTTTTTTCTCAGTGGCACGCGAGGGCATGGTTGACGTAAAAGTTTCAAAAGAAGGCTTTAGTGAGTTCTCAAAAACCCTTGAGTCAAGGGCTGAAGCACGACCAGGGCTAAAGATAATAGCTCCAAAACAGGCATACGCCGGAGACAGCATATACATAACTCTCAGGGCTGGTGGCGCGCCTGTGGAGGGCGCCACAGTTTCACTCGACGAAGAAGAAAAAGAATCTGACAGCAGGGGCTTGGTGGAATTCTCCAGTGTCAAGGCAGGCATGCACCAGATAAAAGCCTCAAAGAAGGGCTTTTTGCCTGTTTCAGCCAGCATCGAAGTGCTGAACAAGCGCAAGCGACAGACAAGCCAACAACCAGACCTGCTACTGCCAGCTGGGTTGCTTGCTGTTGGAGCAATCACCCTGGTGGTTGGAACCAGGAGATTTCTCAAAAAAAGGAGGGCGATGATGTGAAAAAACTTCTCCCTTTCCTGGCTGGCCTGTTTTTTGTTTTCATTCTTGCCTCTGCTAACGCGGACAAGGTTGTTTCGCTGAAAATAAACGACTCCGAAGCAGACGTACTAAATGACTCGGTTGTTGTCCAGGGCCCTGGAACGTTCACCCTGCAAGGCAAGATTGTCAATAATATGGCAATCGAGTCATCTGAGAAAAACCTTGACCTTGTCTTCATACTTGACGCCAGTGGCAGCATGCAACCAGAAATCAACTCAGTGAAAAACAGCATAAAAAAGATAATAAACGAGATTAATGCGGATGCGCCTGGGAGAATGCGTGTTGGAATTTATGTGCTTGAGGGCTGGGGCAGCAATAAAGAGGGCTTCACCAAAAAACCATCTTACTGTGAGGGAAGCAATGATGTTGGCGCGATTTATTTGAGCAGTGATGCGCAGAATTTGAAAAAAAGGCTTGGCCAAGTAAAGGCAAGTTGTGGAAGAGAGCCATGGGCTTACCTCACTTACAACGTTTTGAATGACAACAGCTTCGGGTGGAGAAATGACGCTGTCAGGGTAGTAATTGCGATTTCAGACGAGCCATCGAACGGCTGTGGCAGTTCGAACTGCAGTGGCTGCACAAAAGCAATCAACACCATAAACAGCCAAGGCGCGTTTTTTTTCGGAATTTACCATGAAACCGCGAAAGCCAATATGCAGACAATGGATGCCGCCACTCCCGGCGATGTCTACCTTTACACTAATCCGAGTCAGATTCCCTCAAGGATAAAGGATGCAATTAATTATGTTCTAAGCAATGATGACTTCACGGTTACGCGCGAGCAGGGGGAGAACTGGGATAACATTGGTGGAAACTTTGAGATAAAGAATGTTGCAAGGGAAGGTGGCACGGCAACATTCACGATCAATCTCACAACCCCTCCAACCTACGCAAAACCCTTTGTTTACTTCCAGTACAGGCTTAAGCTGAAGGGCAGTACAACAATTTATGACGATGCATGGCTAAAGGTGTTGATGAGCCAGCCCCCAGTTGCCCACATAAACGCCCTGACTCCAGCACAGGGCGATGCAACGCTTGTTGTTGAAATGAATGCAGAGGGCACAACTGACCCGGATGGAATTGATACACTGGACCGATTTGAGTGGGACTGCGAGAGCGATGGAGTCACGGACTTTACAACCCATGCGCTCACTGATAGCGTTTCGTGTTCTTACCCTGAAAAGAACAAAACTTACACTGTTACAATGACTGCAGTGGACAAGGCTGGTGTGAGCGGCTCTGCAACTCTCACTGTAAAAACAAACCCCAACAAGGAGCCATTGTTGTCCCTTGATATTAACCCGCCGAGTTCTTTTCCAACCGAGGATGTAACGTTTACTGCAAATGCTTCTGACCCAGATGGTTCTGTTGTGTTGTACGAGTGGGACTTTGGAGATGGCCACACAGAATCATGCCCGGCCTGCAGCCAGTTTGTCCACCAGTATGCGAGCAAGGGCAACAAGGTTGTCTCTGTTACTGTGACTGACAACGATGGTGATACAAACAACGTTGTTAAGAGTGTCATAATTTCAAACCGCCCTCCGCACAAGCCTGTTGTGAGCGCAAAGCCAAGCAAGGGTTTCACGCCATTGACTGTTAACTTTACTGCTGATGCTGTTGACCCAGATGGCGACTCAATTAGCGCGTGGGACTGGGATTATGGGGATGGCTCGCCCATTAAAACAACTGACTGCGGTGTTGACCCAAACTGCAACAAAAGCACCCACGTTTTTGCTACTGACAGCAATTTCCATGCCAAGGTGAGGGCAATGGATTCGGACGGCGCTTGGTCTGAGTGGTCTGATTCAATGGTGGAATCAGTGACTGTGTACGCAATTTCTGTCCTTGACGTCAACAACACGCTGGTTGGGGGGGACATAAACGTTGTGGCAGAGTGCACTGACCCGGGGCTTGTTGTGGACATAAACATTCTTGACTCTGATGGGAATAGCGTCTACGGATTTAAAACACAGTGCCATGGTCTCAAGGTAACTCCGCCTTTGCCTGCTAATACGTTCACAGAGAGTGGGGCATACCGCGCAATTGCCAGCATAGAGGGGCATGCTTGCAGCAACTGCCCAAAAACAGCGGTTTTCCTAGTCCGGCCCCCAAACCCCAGGATAAGGTCGCCTGAGACAAGCATGCCCGCAGTGCTGGGGGCAGTACTGGCAGTTATGTTAATTGCAAGAAAAAGAGAGAAAAACCAGCCGCTTTCCCGGTTGAAAACTGATTCCCCCCATTAAATCCTTCCAAGTTAAACTTTTAATGCTATTCAATGGGCTGCCTAGGCTGTTCTGTTCCTCTAAGGATTCATTTAAGAAAAGGGGTTATTTTCTTATTGGGCCAAAGCTTGTTTTTATTCTGGAGAAGAGCCTTTTTGCAGTGCTTGTTTTCAGTTCCCTTTCTGTTTTCCTGAAGAAATCACTCAAGTCTTGGCTCGTTCTCTTGTTTTCTTTGTAGTATAGGGCTTGAAGGCACATTTCAAGCAGGTCCATGTCACGCACGAAAACTGCGTTCTTGGTTGAGCATTCAAGGTATTCAAGGCCGAGGCTCTCTATTTTTTCAGCTTTGCCTTTTGGCAGGATTTCGCTGAGTTCAAGGATTGCCTTTCTCTCCAAGCGTTTTTTTTCTGCATTGGTCACTTCCTGCTGGTGTTCGAACTCGCGCGAGCATATGTCGCCAGAGATTGACTCATGCAGGTCATGCGCAAGGGCAAGGGAGACACAATCTTGCACGTTGAGTCTTTCCTCTTCAGCGTAGAGCATGCAGAGCAGTGCGACAAAGAATGAGTGGGCTGCAACACTCTCTGGTTCTTTGACCTTGCGGACAAGCCAGCCCGTGCGCTTCAGGTCCTTGAGTTCAAGGCACTTCGCTGAAAATTCGAGGAAACCCATATCAGGCAAGATAACAGAAAAGTTGAAAAAAGCAATGATTAAAAACACTAAAGAGGAAGAGTTGTTAGGGTAAGAGCATGAGAATGCCATTCAGGGGAAGAATAAAAAGAAAAAGCTCAGTGATTACCAAAAAGGAAAAAGCTAAACCGAGTGCCAGGCAAAGGCTTTGGGACTTTCTTAGGAATAACAGGGCAATAAGGAGGCTCAGACCAAAAAAAGAGCCTGCTCCTGGGAGGGAATGAAACTGTTTTCATGGTTTTTCCCACAAGCAGGAGAGTTCTTGATTGCAGGCACTAGCCCTGCTGCCAGTGGTGGTTAAAGTGAGAAAAATACTTGTTATGAGCGGCAAGGGCGGGGTTGGAAAAACCACAGTTGCAGTTAACCTTGCTGTCAGGTTGGCAGACAAGCACAGGGTTGGATTGTTGGACATAGACCTCCATGGCCCGAATGTTCCAAGAATGCTCAGCCTTGAAGGTGAAAAGCTGGTCCAAAAGGAAGGCAAGCTTGTTCCAGTGAAGTACAATAAAAACCTGGAGGTTGTTTCAATTGGTTTCCTGCTTGAAAGCAGGGACAAGCCGGTTATCTGGAGAGGGCCCTTAAAACACAAACTGATAAACCAGTTTCTTAATGATGTGAAGTGGGGCGACAACGATTTTTTCGTAGTGGACCTCCCCCCTGGCACTGGCGACGAGGCCATAAGTATTGCGCAGTTAATACCAAAACCAGTTGAAGCGATACTGGTTTCGACACCCCAGGAAGTTTCCCTGCTTGATGTCAGGAAAGCAATAGAATTTTCAAGAGAGCTTGGGCTTAAAATAGTCGGCATAATTGAAAACATGTCAGGTGAAATATTTGGAAGTGGAAAGGTTGAAGAGCTGGCAAAAGAGAAAGGTGTCAGATTTCTTGGGGCAATTGGCCTGAACAAAGAAATATCCAGGTGCGGAGACAAGGGCAAGCCCTTCGTGAACGAGACAAACTCCAAAGAGTTCTCAGAGATTATTAAAAAAATAGAAAAAGTGAATGATTGATAAAACTTTTAGTTATGGAGGTAGTTGAGAATGAAGATAGCATTTGCATCCGAAGGCAAAGGAATTGAAAGTGTTCTCTCACACCATTTTGGGAGATGCCCTTATTACGTCTTTGTTGAAACAGAGGGCAAAGAGGTAAAAGAAGTGGAAACAAAAGAAAATCCTTTTTTCGAGAGGCATGAGCCAGGAGTTGTTCCAAGGTTTGTTGCCGAGCAAAAGGCCGATGTTGTTATTGCCGGGGGCATGGGGCCAAGGGCAATTGACTGGTTTGAACAGCTCAAAGTGAAACCGCTTACCACAGAGCCAAGAAAAATAAAAGATATCCTGGGGGATTACTTGGAGGGAAAACTGCAGGGAGCAGAACCATGTGAAGAACATGGGAAATAAATTGTGCAGTTTAGCTTTTCTTTTCCCCAGGCTTTTCTTTTTTAAAGAAAAAACTGTTAGTTTTTTTAGTTTTTCTTTTCGCAGCTTACTTTTTCTTTTTTCTAAAAAGAAAAACGTTTTTTTCCTGAAACTTTTTTTCTTTTTCGCAACGTGCCTTTTTCTTCTCCAAAGAAAACCAGTTTTTCTTTCGCAACATGCCCTTCTTTTTTCTTGAAAATTAGTTTTTCTTTCGCAACAGGCCCTTCTTTTTTCTTGAAAATTAGTTTTTCTTTCGCAACATGCCTTTCTTTTTTCTAAAAAGAAAGGCTGACGCCGAGGGAGGGATTCGAACCCCCGCGTGCCAGAGGCACATCAGCTGTCTTGTCTTATTTCCGTTTAACCTTGGAGGTTTTCTTTTGGGAACTTACCTTTTTTCTTTTTTTAAAAGAAAAAAGGGAACTCAAGGCTGACGCGTTGGACCGCTCCGCCACCTCGGCATTTGTTATAAATAGGCGGGCAAAGTTATATATTTTATCTTGCTTGTGCTGTTGGGGAAAGGGCACAAAGAAGGAAAGGTGTTGTTTTCCGCCAACAAAACCACAAAATTAGCTTTTCTAACAATTAAAATACCAATAGTTCATTTTATAAAGTGTTTTTTGGTTTAATTGTTATTTAATGGACACATCTTTGTTTCCCAGCAGCAGTAATTGTTCGATAAAGGAAATTGTTGTCATGATTTTGAGTGAGGAATGGCCATTGAGCGTGAGGCAGATTTACGAGCGTCTTAGGCGAATGCATGCTGTTGAGTGCTCTTACCAGGCTGTTTTCAAGCATGTTAAGGAACTTTCAAGGAGGGGCATCCTTGACTGCAGGGAACGCCGTTACATGATAAGCCTTGGGTGGCTTGAGAGGCTTTACCTTTTTGTCCAAAACTATCTTGAGTGCTATGAGCAAAACCCCGGGGGAGTAATCGGCCCAAGAGCAGAGCTTGAGCTCTTGGCAAAGTACCAGAGAATGACAGGGGTGCCTCCTGCACTTGGACCCAGGCTCCGTTGAAGTGTTACTGCCTGCGCTTTAACGCCTAATGTTTAAATATTAGAAGTTCGTTTTATATACATGGGTGAAGATCGCGGTCCTGATTTTTTTGGGTTGGAGAAAAAGCTTTTTGAGATAACCGACGCCCTTGAGACTGACATCATAAAGTTTGTTGAACCCACCAATTCAAGCCAGCAGAAAAAGAGGTTTTTTGAGGGTCTCAGAAATGGCTTGGAGGTAAACCCGCGTTTTTCTTACCTTCCAAAGAACCCGATTTTCGCTCACTTTACAATCACTCCAGACTATGCCAGGATTAAGAGGGAACTGGAGGGAATCGAAATAGAGAACTCTGGCGTAGGGCGGCTTCTCAGGAAAAAGAAAAAGGAGTCTCTTGACAGAATGGAGTTCATTCGCAGTATTGGCTCGAGCGAGTTTGGGGAGAAGTCAAAGAAGTTTTATGGCAAGCCTGCTAAGAAGACTGTTTCGATGGCTTTTCAATTGCTTTCAAGCCTTGAGAGCAAGGAGGACAAGAAAACCCTCCCAAGCGAAAAAGCAGCCGGGCTTCTTGGAAGGGAACTACGCCAGAGAAAGCTTGGGTGGAAAGTTGTGCTGGACGAGAACATTTCACCTAATGCTGTTGTTCTCCCTGGCCACAAGGTCTTGAAATTGCGAGAGCACTCGTTTTTTTCCCTGGCGGATATCAAGAGGCTTACAAAGCACGAGATTGAAACCCATATCTACAGGCACCTTAATGGCGTCCGACAGCCATTTAGGCTCTTCATTGAGGGAGCGGATGCCCTGTGGCTGAAGACTGAGGAAGGGCTAGCGGTAGTAAACGAGTCAATTTTTGGCTTGATTGAAAAAGAGCAACTGCGAACCTATGCCGGGCGCACAATTGCAGTGGATTTCGCGAGGAGAAACTCGTTCTATCAAACATTTAAGTATTTAAGGGAGTTTTTTCCAGAGGAGAAAGCTTACCAGATTACCCAGAGGGTCAAGCGCGGCATGAATGATACATCTGAGCCGGGGGCTTTTACAAAGGACTATTTTTATTTTGAGGGAGCGCTTGAAGTGCAGGCATTTATTGAGAATGGAGGAGACCCAAGAAAGCTCTATTATGGAAAGATTTCACTTGCTGACGTGGAAGAGCTTGAATCAATCCCAAAGCTTGTCAAGCCAAAATACCTCCCAGTGTACCCCAAGAACATTGCTGAGAGAGCAAGGTTTCTGTGGTCAGGCGAGAAGCTCAAATTCCCCCCTGTGTAAGACAAGCAGGTAAGCCAAGTGCACCCATGCAGCAATTGTGAAGAGAACAGACCACCACAGGAGAACAACAAAGCAGTCTGGAAAGTAAAAGTATGCCTCGGGGGCATAACCAAAAGAGAACCCATGGGAGTAAAACCCGACAGATGGCAGGTAAACAAAGGAGTGAGTCAATATGTTGAAAAAGGACAAGCCAAGGATTAAGAACATGGTGTTAAATGCAAGGATGGATATTCCAACAAAGGTTCTCTTTAAGTAAACAGAGCCAAGCCCAGGCAGGACAATGTTGGATGCCAGCAGCACAATAAGACTCTTCTTTTTTTTAACTGGTTTTGCTGTTCTGATTGCCCTTTTGAGGTCTTCCAGCATGCGCTTGCTTATTTTTTCCTTTGCAGTGACAAGCCTTGGCTCGAGTGGCTCTTCTAGCTCGTGAATGTCAAAATCTGCTCCGTCAAAGATTTTTGGCATGATAACATATCAGTGTAGGAGAATAAAAAATTTTCGAGTTAAAGCTGTGAAAGCAACCACGGAGAAAAAGATGCATTTACAAAAATGAGCAGGAAAAGGAGCAAGCCAGGGAACCGCTCGGCGGTATAGCTCGCCCCCTTGACTCTCAACACGTTTACTATTTATCCAAGAACTTTTTAAAAGCCTAATCGGTTTGGAATTCGAATTTTGATTTTTTTGGCTTGTGAACCAGGCATAAAAGGCAATGAGTGAACCAAATCTTTAAAATTAGATTTTCACAAATTAGCTAATGCCCGAAAATAAAATCGTTGTTCTTGATTTCGGTTTAGGGGAATCCTACTTACAATAGTTTAAAAGTTGGCTAAGGCACAATTGATAAATGAATTGCAAGGCAAGAAAGAGATCTAAAACAAGGCCCAGATCACTCTCTTTGAATCATAGAAAAAAATATGAAAAAAGAAAACTATTCAATTGAAAGCGATTACGCCAAATACCTCTCAAAGAACAAAATGACAGAATTTGACAAAAAAAGCAGAATTGCATTGCTTTCAGCACTTATTTTAATGGATGGTTGGATTTCGAGGAATAGCAAAAAAAAATTATTTGAGTTGGGTTTTTCGAATACTAACAAAGAATTAGTCCAAGCCCCCAGCGATATTGTGTTTATTGTTTTTAATGAAGTGCCAAGCAATTCAAATCTGAGTATAAAACAAAAAAGCGTAAGATATGTTGCCCCTTGACACCAGAAATTTATCAGTGAAATTAGGCGTTTTTGTTTTGAAAATGACCAAAAAAACAGCAAAGAACCTTGCAAGAATAGATAACAAAACTGTTCTAAAGGAATGCATTAGAATTGCCTTTTCTTGTGATGGTTTTATATCGTTTGAAATATGCACTGAGAAGTATGGTTACAACAAAAAATATTATTCTAGAATAAGACCAACGCTTGTAATTGGCTGTAAACCTGTTGCGTTAAGAGAGGCTTGGGCAAAAATATCTAAAAATTGGAATAATACCCAAACCAAAAAAGACAGAGTTAATTAGCTCTTGGAAAAGCCTTATGGAATTCCATAATATCAATGGTTTTTTACCAAATACACTGATTGGAAACGACAGTGTGTGCTTTCGAGGGCTGGATAAAAATCGGTAGCTTATATAAAAAGTAGAAACCTGCAAAACAAACAGAGCAATTTAAAGGATTCCCCATATCTAAAGAATATTATTATTTACTTTGAGGATGACCATGAAAATCAAATCACAAATACTAATCTTAGACTTCGGCGGTCAAACAGCAAATTTAATAGCTAGAAGGGTGCGCGAGCTCGGGGTTTACTCGGAAATAGCACTGCCTGACGCATCAACGGAGAAGCTAAAAGAGGCCTGTGGCATTATTTTAAGCGGCTCGCCGTACTCCATCACCGACAAGAACCTCAAATTCAACCCCGAAGTGTTCAAGCTAGGAATTCCCCTGCTTGGAATCTGTTATGGCCACCAGCTAATGGCAAAAGAGCTGGGTGGAAGGATCGGGAGGGCTGGAACAAGGGAATTCGGAAAAACCGAGCTGGAACTAGAGAGAGAAGAGGGCTTGTTTCAGGGAACGCCTGAAAAACAGGTCGTGTGGATGTCACACTATGACCAGGTGACAGAGATGCCTGCTGGCTTCGAGCTCCTGGCAACAACAAGGGAGTGCAGGGTAGCAGCAATGGGCGACCATGGAAGAAAATATTATGGGGTGCAGTTCCACCCAGAAGTAGCTCACACGGAGTTTGGCATGGAGATGATCGCGAACTTTGTCTTCGACGTTTGCAAGTGTGAGAAGAACTGGTCAGTGCAGGGCTACTTAAAAAGAGAAATTGAGAGCATCAGGAAAAGGGCCGGGAAGAAAAAAGTATTACTGCTCGCAAGCGGCGGCGTGGACAGCACCGTTGTGCTGGCACTCCTGAGCAGGGCATTGCCAAAAGAACAGGTCTTTGCACTGCACATTGACACCGGCTTCATGCGAAAAAACGAAACAACCATTATCGAAAAAACACTGCGGAAGTTAGACCTTGCAGAGTTGCATGTGGTCGATGCTTCAAGAGAGTTTCTATCCGCGCTCAAGAACGTGGTGGAACCGGAGGAAAAGAGGAAAATAATTGGGAGAATTTTCGTGGACATAACCAAGCGAGAAATTGAGCAAGCGGGCGTTGAAGAAAACAACTGGTTTCTCGCCCAGGGCACGATTTACCCGGACACGATTGAAACAGCGCGGACAAAGCACTCCGACAAGATTAAAACGCACCACAACCGCGTTGAACAGATTGTGAAAATGATTGAACTTGGCAATGTTATCGAGCCACTGGAGCAATTGTACAAGGACGAAGTCAGGGAGCTGGGAAAAGAGCTGGGGCTGCCGAGCGAACTCGTGTGGAGGCATCCCTTTCCAGGGCCAGGGCTTGCAATAAGAGCGCTTTGCTCTGATGGAAAAAAGGAGAAAAGCAAGAGCTTAATTGAAGCCGAAAAAAAAGCAAGCAAAAAAGCAAGAGAACTGGGTTTTTCACTCAAGATTCTGCCAGTGAAGAGTGTGGGGGTGCAAGCAGACCTGCGCACTTATGCGCATCCGGCATTGCTTGAAGGCGAATGTGACTGGGAAAAACTTGAAAAGACCTCAACCATGCTCACAAACGAATTCAGTGAAATAAACAGGGTTGTTTTTGCAGTCAAGCCAAGGGTTGACTCAGTGAAACTCGTTAAGGCAACGCTGACAAAAAAGAGGCTTAACCTGCTCAGGGAAGCGGATGCAATCGTGCACGAGGAAATAAAAAAAGCCGGCTTGTACAAGAGCATTTGGCAGTTTCCCGTTGTCCTCTTGCCATTGAATGTGAACAGTGAAGGGGAGGCAATTGTTTTAAGGCCTGTTAAGAGCAGGGAGGCCATGACTGCAGAGTTTTTCAGGCTTGAAAGAGAAGTGCTTAAAAAAATTGCTGAGAGAATATTAGAGTTGCAGGGTGTTGGCGCGGTTTTCTTTGACATAACAAACAAGCCGCCTGCAACGATTGAATGGGAATGATTAAATGCTTGAATTGTGCATCGGATTTACTGGAATGGCAATGATTCTAGTTGCGTTTTTTATGAATGAATCCCACCGGTGGAGTACAGATGCACTCGTTTATGATTCTTTTAATGCCATTGGCGCCCTCTTGCTTGTGGTGTACGCTTTAGCCATTCACAGCTGGCCGTTTCTTTTCCTTAACAGCATATGGGTTATTGTTTCAGCCAGGGCCATTGTCACACACCTGGCAGGAGGTATGAAAACCCATCCGACAGCTTAGAAGAAAAAGAAATAAGAAAACAGGATAACAGCACCCAAAGAATTTTAATTAATTTCCAGAATAGTTATATAAGCCAAGTTATTGATTGTTGGCAAAGGATTTTTAATTAATTCCCAGAATAACTACATGTTTGAATCGGCTAATGGTTTTGCTTTATGTCCATAAAAATCGGCATAATTGGTGTCGGCAACTGTGCTTCATCGCTTGTCCAAGGGCTTGAATACTACAAGGATGTTGATGAAAAGAGTGACCGTGTTCCGGGAATAATGCACAACGTCATAGCGGGTTACAGGATTGGCGACATAAAACCAGTTATAGCGTTTGACATTGACAAGCGCAAGGTTGGAAAAGACCTCGCGGAGGCCATTTTCTCAGAGCCAAACTGCACGCAAAAGTTTTCTGATGTCCCAAGAACAGGTGTTATAGTGAAAAAGGGGCCGGTGCTTGACGGCATAACCTCCACAACAGAGGATGTGTTTCTTGTGGACGAATCGCAGAAAGAGTGCAATGTAGCGAAAGAAATAAAGAAGAGTGGCGCTGAGGTAATGGTCAACTATTTGCCTGTTGGCTCTGAGAAAGCTGTAAGGTTTTACGCTGATGCCTGCATTAAAGC
>CAZGDN010000033.1:0-11486 GCA_964525235.1 uncultured archaeon
ACATATGGGCCGGTGGAAAAGTATTACACCTTTGACAGCGCTGACGGCGTTGGCAAGGCAGAGTTCAGGCTAACCTGCACCAACCTTGACGGCATGGTCACGAGGTATCTCAGGGTTGACACTGTGAAGCCAAGCGTGAAGTGGGTTTCGCCAAAAGCCGGTTCTGACGTGAACGGCAAGGTTGAACTGGTGGCTGAAGCCCAGGATCAACGTTATGGCATCAAAGAGGTTTCATTCTATTACGGGAATAAGAAGATTGGAACCGCTACTAAGCCATTCGAGGAAGACAAGTACAAGGCGAACTGGGATTCCGCAGGCCTGTCTGGAAAGGTTTCCCTTAAAGTCATTGCAAAAGACCACGCTGGAAACACTGCAGAGGCAACAATTGAAGTGAACGTGAAAACCAGCGAAACAGCACAGGAAACAGGGGCCAGGAGCGCGATTGACGCAGCAGAAAAAGCAAAAAAAGCAGCCTTGGGCAGAGTGAAAGCCTTCACTGCAATTGGAGTCACAGCCCCAAAGGAAATGCAGGCCCTGAAAACAAGCGCTAGTGCAGAATTCGTTTCCGCGAAGTCCTATTTTTCAGCCAAAAACTTTGAAAAAGCAAAAGAGCACGCTGAAAATTCAAAGGCTGGATTTGAAAAACTATTACTGCAATTCCCTGCACCCAAGGAGTTTTTCTCAAAAGAGTTCAGCTTTGACAGCGCAAAACTTGCAGGCATTTCAGCCATGCTCTCAGACAAGTCCCTTTCAGACAAGGCAAAAGCAAACCTTGCAGATGCAAACGCCGGGAGAAAAATCGTGGTTTACAGCGTAAAAGACGGAAACAAGGAAGAGTATGTTATTGCAATAAAGGTTTCGTTTGTTAACACAACAGACAATAACGCACTCCAATTAATTGAGGTAATTCCAAAAGAGCTCGTGAAATCCAGTGACGAGCTTGCCTCGATTCTTCCATTTGAAGTGCTGGCAAAAGACCCAGTGATAAAATTCACACTCGCAGGCATCCAAAAAGGCAACACTGCAACAATCTCTTACTACTTAAAAAATCCGCTTTCAAAAAGCGAAGTAGAAGAACTAAAGGCATCGGGTGCTCTTGAGTCCTTTAACCAACCATCACTTGTTTTCCCCAAAGAAGAAAAAATTGAAAGTGCAATTTTTGCACAGGGAAACCAAGCACAGCCAGCTGCAATGTTCTCGCTTGCCGGCTTACTGCCACTGGCAGGAATTGCCATTGCCCTGGTAATTGCAGGATTCATTGCCTACTTGTTCCTTGCAAACAGGCCAGTGGAAGAAGAGGAAACAACCGCACTTGGAGCAGCAATCAGGAGAGTTGAGGGAAAAAGCAGTTTCCTGCGTGGCCTTGGGGGAAACAAGGCAGAGGAAAAGAAGAGCAGGTGGAGCTACAAGGGCGAGTGAGCTTTCCTCAGGCCAGGCGCCTGAAAGCACCCATTCCCCCCTTTTTTTTCCAGGAAGCAAAACAACCCTTTTAATTCTTTTTTAATCCAAGTCTTGGGGGATTGAATGGATACTGTTGTTATAGTGGGCGGAGGCCCAGCCGGCCTCATGACCGCAATGAGGCTGCGCGAGCTTGGCTGGAACGCAACAGTCTTGGAAGAAGACCGCTCTGTTGGCGTTCCAGAGAACTGCACTGGCTTAATCTCCTGCTCTGGCTCAGAGGAACTTGGCTTGGACTTAAAAGACTGCCTTGTAAACCAAGTGAATGGCGCCGAGTTAATCTCGCCAAATGGCACTGTCTTAAAAGTCAACAAAAAACGCCCTGTTGCAAACGTTGTTGACAGAAAGGCCTTTGACAAGAGCCTTTACAGGAAAGCCCTTGCCCTGGGCGCAAGGGTTGAATTGAACACCAAGCTGATTGATTTAAGGGAGAACACGCTCTTCCTGAAGAAGAAGAGCAGGGGAGAAATAAAAAAAGCGGGCCTGGTTGTTGGCGCTGACGGAGTGAACTCAAAACTGAGAACGGAAGCCAACTATGAGATTCCCAAAGAATTCTTTGTTCACAGCTACCAAGTGAAAGCAACCGGCAATTTTAATCCAGGCATTGTGAAGATGTATTTTGGCTCTTTTGCGCCTGGTTTTTTTGGCTGGGTTGTGCCGGAGAACCACAGTGTTGCAAGGATTGGCGTTGGCAATACCCTGGGAAGAAACCCAAAGCAGTCATTTGAAGAGTTTGTTTCCCACGCTGACCTCGAGTTCGAAGCAAGTGAAAGAAAGAGTTTCCTGATCCCGGTTGGCCCACCCTTAAAGAGCGCGGTTCACGAAAACATTCTCCTGGTTGGAGACGCTGCTTTTCAAACAAAGGCCACAACTGGTGGTGGAATAATCCTCGGCTTGCACTCCGCATTGAAGTGTGCTGAGGCGATTTCCGCGCATTTAAAGGAAAAAAAGCCCCTTTCAAACTATGACAGGCTTCTCTCCAACATTAACCACGAGCTCAGAATGCACTGGAAGATTCGCTCTTACTTGAACGGCTTGAGTGACGAAAAGCTTGACAAGCTCTTCTCAAAGCTGAAGAAAGCCGGGGTGGAAGAATTCCTCGAAGAACACGGTGACATGGACAGGCCATCTCGCTTCATTGGAAGAATTCTCAGAAAGCCAAGCATGTGGAGGCTAGCATGGCTGGCATTGAAGTTCAGGTAGAAACAGTTTAGGCTTAAATATTTTCTAAAAGAAAAAGAGAGGAAAATGGTTAACTGAAGTGCTTTCTTTTTTAAACTTTCTTTTTTTAAAGAAAGAAAAGGATAGCCCCGGAGAAAATCGAACCTTTCGGTTCGAAAACTCCGTGGCTTATAGCCCCGGAGAGATTCGAACTCCCGTCGCAAGGTCCAGGGCCTTGCATGCTTGGCCACTACACTACGGGGCTATTAGGTGTAATAAGATTTATCCAATGGGAGTATTTAAAAATCATTTCCCATAGTTTTTCTTTCTTGAATTGTACTCGCGGATTGCGCTTGCAAGGTCGCTTGCCTCGAACTCTGGCCAGTACTTGTTCAAGAAGTAGAGCTCGGAATAAGTGCTCTGGTATGGCAGGAAGCCGGAGAGGCGCTGTTCGCCGGAGGTGCGAATTATCATGCTTGGCTGTTCTGCTGAGTAGAGATATTTCGAGAAGAATTCCTCGTTCACTTTTTCAAGGTTGACTTTTCCCTGGGAGAAATCAAGTGCAAATTGTTTTGCAGCGTCAACGATTTCAGCCTGGCCGTCGTAGCCAAGGGCAAGGTTTATGAGTTTTTTTGTGTTGTTGGCTGTTGATTCCTCTGCTTCCCTAATGCTTGACTGAACACGTTTTGGTAGCTCGCTTATCCTGCCAATAAACTTGAGCCTGATGCCGTTTCGCTCAAAGTAATCCGAGTCTGTGACTTTTTTCAGCTCGCGTTCGAATATCCTGAACAGGATTGAGAGCTCGTGTTTTTTTCTCGCGAGGTTTTTTAATGAAAGAGTGTAAAAGTAGCCGGTTTTTATTTCAGGGTAGCGCTGGAGCCACTTGATTGTCTGCCAAGCCTTTTGCGTTCCAAGCTTGTATGATTCGAGCACTGAAATCTTGTGCTCTGAAGCGAAACGCCTATTTCCATCTGGAATAAAACCAATAGAAGAAAGCATTCTCTCCCACAACCCGGTTAAGCAAGAATAATTTATTCCGGGAAAGAATTTAAAAGTTAATTTTGGTACAATCATAAAAGGCAAGCACTCATGAAAAGGTTTAATAATATCCTTGTCTTTATAGTTTTTTGGCTGGGTGTTTTAAATGAACGAATTAAAAATAGAGGTCCCTGCTCCAAGAAAAGAGGGAACCAGGGTGGTAAAGTTAACCGAGAAGAAGCAGGAAAAACTTCGAAGTATTTTGGACGAACTCAGGGAAGAAATGGCGGTAGTGGAACGCGCGAGGAAACGTGTTCGAGAGGAAAAGATTTCTTTTTTTACCCCGCAGCAGAACAAGAAGATGATTGAAGAAATAAAAATTCCCCCCTTAAAGCTCTTCAGGGAAGAACACAAGAAAAGCTGATTCTCGTGCTCTACAATAAAACCGGGAAAAAAAAGCTGGTGGGAAGAGTCAGGTTTGCTGATTCCACTTTAAGCAAGGCCAGGGGATTAATGTTTGAGAAAAGAGAGCGCTTCGACTATGCTCTTGTGTTTTCATTTGGCAGGGAGACAAGGCTTGGTGCGAGCATTCACATGCTCTTTGTGTTCTTTCCAATTGCCGCGGTTTATCTTGACTCAAAAAAGCGCGTTGTGGACATTGCTGTCCTAAAACCTTTCGCATTGAATTATGTTCCAAAAAAACCAGCTGCTTACCTGATAGAATTGCCTGTGGAAAAAGCCACTAATATCAAAATCGGGGATTTTCTTGACTGGTGAAAAACTCGGCAAAAATTAGTTTTTTTACTGAAATTGGAAAAGTCGCAGTACGGTAACCGCGATAGTGCAAGTGAACAAGGAAAATTAGAGAAGGAAAGAAAGGATGCGCTTGCTCCTTTTTTTCTTTCCTCCTTTGCCTTCTTTTGCCTTCTTTGTTACAGAATTCGGGGTGATAAATTACCCAACCAGTTATATTATACCCTTAACTTATATATAATACATTATTATTTGCAAAGGAAACATTTAATTTTTCCTAGTTTTGTTTTTTTAACTCTTGAGCTTTTACAATGAACTTGTTAAAATTTTCAATTTTGTGGTTTTTGACTGGAATGCCTTCTTTTTTGAGCATTTTTTCCTTTTTTTGGGTGCCAGCGGAGAAGCCCCCTGTTTCACCGCTTGACTTCACAATGCGATGGCATGGAATGCGCGGCGCGAAAGGGTTCTTGTTCAATGCATTGCCAACTGCCCTGAATGCTTTTGGTTTTCCCACAGCAATTGCTATCTCTTTGTACGTTGAAACCCTCCCTTTTGGGATTTGCGCTGTTGCCTTATAGACTCTTCTATCGAAGTCTTTTTCTGAAAAGTAGAGCATTTTTCTGCGAATGTATTCTTCTACTGGTGGTGGAAGCAAGTCCTTTACTGGTTTTCCCTTCCCCAGCAGTTCTCTCACCTTGCTGGAGGAAATGCTTTTCACTGAAGCTTTTTTTGGCAGTATTATTGCATTGTTTTGCTCTAGCCATTTTTCCTTTTTCCACCCCTGGTTTCCTTTTATTGGAACTATAATGAACCTTGTTTCCTTTATGAGTTCTTTGAATCCAGCCCAGCGCTTCATTTCTTTTACGAGGTTGGAGCCGATAACCCAAGCAAATTCGTGTTGTGGGAATTTTTTTCGGATTGCCCTGACTGTTTCCAGTGTTCTGTTTTCCTTCTTGTTTTTTTTCCCAAGCTCTATTTCAAAGAGTGAGAGTTCCATTCTTCTCCTTCCCTGAAGGGCAATCTTTAGCATTTCAAGGCGGTCTTGCTCGGATGCAAAACCGTGGTTTTTTTTGAATGCGTGAACGTAACAGGGCAGGAACCACACTTGTTCAAAGGGCGTGTTTTCTAGCACTTTTTCCGCTGCCTGAATGTGGCCATGGTGAACCGGGTTGAATGAGCCCCCGAACAAGGCGATTTTCATGGTTTTTTTCCTCTTCAAAACAGGTGTTTTTTTATGCTTTTATTATAACTGGCTTTTTTCTTTTGTGTTCGTTTTTTTTAACGAGCAACAGCACTCTTTGAACTGCTTTTTTTCCAAACTCTTTTTCCAGTTCAGGGGTGCTTTTTTTGTGGTCGAATTTTCCTGAGAGGATTTTGTCTATTTTTTCGTATTTCAAGCCAAGCTCTTTCTCGTCTGTCTGACCATGCCATAGCCCTGCGCTTGGCTTTTTTTCAATTATTTTTCTTGGAATGCCAAGCCATTTTGCCATTTTTACAACCTCTGTCTTGTAGAGGGAAGCAATGGGCATTATGTCGCTGCCGGAATCCCCGTGCTTGGTGAAATAGCCAAGCAGTAACTCAGAGCGGTTGGATGTGCCTGCCACCAGTGCTTTTTTTGAGTTTGCAAACGAGTAAAGCACTGCCATTCTTGTCCTTGCTGCAAGGTTTGCCCTTGCAAGCTTGGTTGGTTTCCAGACTGTTTGGGCGAGGTAACTGCAGGCGTTTCCGATGCTGAAAACAGCAAAGTTTATTCCGCTCATTTTTGTTACTGCTAGGGCGTCTCTTAGATTTTTGTCCCCCTGTTTTAGCTTTAGAGGCATATAGAGCGCGTAGACCTTTTCTCTTCCGAGGGCTTCTGCGAGCACGAGTGCTGTTACCGCACTGTCAATGCCTCCGCTGACTCCAAGGACTGCTTTTTTGACCTGAGCCCTTGAAAAATAACGCCTTGTGCCCTTAACTATTGCCGTAAACTTTTCCTCGCAGTCCATCACAAGCCCCATTTTTTGAGTGCCATTGCGAGTTCCTTGTGTGTCAGCGCGTATTCCATTGGTTCAATCCCTTCAAGCGCGCCTTCAACAGCTTGCCGCATTGCCCTTGCTCCTTTGATGGTGCCAAGCGGGTGGCCGTGTATTCCGCCCCCTGCCTGTATTATGATGTCGTTTCCAAGCGTTTCAATCAGTGGATACACTCTTGCCGGGTGAAGGCCGCCGGAGCAGACTGGGAAGACTGGCTTGAGTGTGCTTTTTTCGGTAATGCCCTTTATTATTCCTTTCACTTCTTCCTTGCCGCCTTCCATTTTTCCAAATATTGCTCCAACGTGCAGTTGGTCAACGCCAGCGAGCCTTGCGAGCTTGGCTGTTACAAGCATTGAAATGCCGTGTTCCTTGTTTCTCGTGAAAGCAGCGTGGCCAGCGCGGTGAGCGTGGAGTATCAAGCCAAGGTCTTGTTTTCTCAGCGTTTGAAGTGCTGAAAAGCCGGCTGCGAGGATGTCAACCATTGCATATCTCCCGCCCTGCTCTTTTACAAACCTGGCTCTTTCAAGCATTTCAAGGGCTTCAGCTGTAACATTGGGCATGTAGGCCTTGGGTTCCCCTGTTTCCTGCTCGGCTTTTTCCCTCATTCTCAGGGTTAGCTCGACTCTTTTTTTGAATGCGTTGAATTTCAAGCTCGTGAGGTTTTCGTCGTCTTTCACCAGGTCACATCCTCCAAGCCAGGCATTGTATGCGACCTTTGCGTGTTCCTTGGAGGTCAAGCCAAGTTTTGGTTTGACGATGGTTCCAACCAATGGCCTTTTTTTAATTCCAAGTTTTCTTCTAACACCATTGATTCCAAACTTGGGTCCCCTGAAGGCTTTGGTGTATGCCCTGGGGAAAAAAACATCATCTAGCCTTAGCTTTTCAACATCACTCATGCCAAAAATGTTCCCGCAAACGCTTGACAGAAACTGGGGAATGGAACCCTTTTCAAAGAGTTCAATGGGGTAAGCGATTTTTGCGCTGTGCTTTTCTTGGTTCAACGCAAAGACTTTTGGACCAAGCCTCTTGGCAGTCGCATCAGTGAGAGTGCACAGTTTTGTCCAAGTTCCAATCGATGACTCACGCGCAATCGAGTCAAGGGCGTTCTTGAAAGAAATGTTTCTAGCGGGTTTTACGCGAAAGCTCGCCACTAACTCAGTTGCTTTTGGGGAATACTTTTGCCTGATAAAACTCTTCACAGCAATCACCAATAATAATAAAACAAATGGTTATTTATAAGTTTCAATTCCCTTTTTATAAATGCCATTTTTTGGAGTGTGAAGTGCGTGATTGTAATTGTTTCCGGCCTGCCTGGCTCTGGCAAGAGCACGCTTGTTGAAAAGCTTGCTGAAGAGTTCAATCTCAAAAAAGTGTTTGCCTCTGGTATTCTGAGGCAGTTGAGGGAGAGGAAAGCTGTTGATTTTGAAAGGACGGAAAAGGGAGAGGGCTTTTGGGAAAGCAAAGAGGGCAAGGTTTTCACCAGGAAAAGGCTGGAGGAATTGGATTTTGACAGAAGGCTTGATGAGGAACTTCAGAGAATTGCAAAAACAGAGAAAAATGTTATTTTTGACAGCCGGACAATGCCCTGGCTCTATAAGGGCGAGGCCTTCAGGATTTGGCTAAAGGCAAGCGAGCGCGTTCGAGCTGAACGCATTGCGAAAAGGGATGGAAAGAAAGCAGAGGAAATAATTGCCTCGATGAAAAAGCGCTACGAGGCAGACAGAAAAATCTACAAAAGGCTTTACGGCTTTGAGTTAGGCGAGGACTTCACACCCTTCCAGCTCGTAATTGACTCGAACGAGCTATCAGAAGGGGAAGTTTTCAGCATCGCGAGGCTCGCGGTAAAAAAATACTTTGGGTTGTGACTCATTTCACTGCGAGTTTTATGTCGGCTGCCGTGATGGTTTTTCTCTTTGCATGGTTTGCGAAAACGCGGGCTTTTTGCGAAATGCGAATTCCTTCTTCTTCGAGTATGCCTGCGAGTTCCTCGACAGCACCCTCGCTGACACGTTCACCGCCGGCCTTTCTAATAATCCTGTCAACAGCTGCAAGGGGCAATTCACCCATAAACATCACCTAAAAGGAATAAAACGCAATAGAATTTAAATCTTTGCTTTTTTTGGTGAAAGCGAGTCAGTGAAGAGCGGTTTTTCAATAAAAGCGCAGTGCTTGCCTTTAAAAGTGGGCAGGCGGAGGGCTTTAGTGGGATTCATTCTTTTTATATCTCTTTTTTTCCATTTTTTGAATAACATGGGTATATTTGTAGAGCACCCTTTCATAAAAGAGAACACTGTTGAGTCACGCTCTTACCAGGAAGGGCTTGCAAGGAATGTGCTTGAAAAGGGAAACTCGCTTGTCGTAGCGCCAACAGCGCTTGGAAAGACAATCGTTGCAGTCCTTGTAATAGCTGGTGTGCTGCAAAAAAACAAGGGCAAAATTTTGTTCCTTGCCCCAACAAAGCCACTCGTGTTACAGCACAGTGAAACCATAAGAAAGCTGATGAAATTAAAAGAAAGCAGCATTGCAGTTATCACTGGCGCCGTCAAGCCCCCTGAGCGAAAAGAGCTCTTTGAAAGAGCAATAATTGTTTGCTCAACACCCCAGTGCATCAGGAATGACCTGGCAAAGAAAAGGATTTCACTAAGGGGCTTTGGGCTCGTGGTCTTCGACGAGGCCCACCGGGCTGTCGGAGGGTATGCTTATGTTCCGATTGCAGGGGAGTTCACCAGGAGCAATCCGGATGGAATAGTGCTCGGCATGACCGCTTCACCTGGTCACGAGAAAAAAAAGATAAGGGAAATAGCGGAAAATCTCTCAATTGAAAACTTTGAAATAAAGAGCCACGAGGACGCAGATGTAAAACCCTACGTCAAAGAAATAATGCTCGAATGGCACTCGATTGACCTCTCCCCTGAATACAAGCGCCTTGTTTTCCTCCTGCGAGCATACCTCAAAAAACAGCTTTCAGAACTTAAAAGAATGGGGCAGGTTCCAACAGACAACCCTCTTTACTTTAGTCGCTCGCGCTTGATTGAACTCCAGAGAAAGATAAGTGCACGAATTAAAAAGCAGGGCAGGAGAATGCCTTCACTTTACGGGATTTCCTCAAGGATTGCTTGCACGCTAATGGGCTCACACGCACTGCTCTTGGCTGAAACCCAGGGAGCAAAAGCACTCAGCGAATACCTCGAGAAACGATTTGGGGACTCAAAAAAACAACAAGCCTCACGTTCTCTCAGGATGTTCGTGAAAGACGAGCGCGTGAAAAATGTCTTCATTGAATCAAGAAAGCTGCTTGCAGAAAACAAACAGCACCCCAAGCTCCTCGAGCTAAAGAGAATAATAGCAGAAGAACTGGAAAAAAACCCAGATTCAAGAATCCTGGTGTTCAACCACTTCCGTGACTCTGTTGCATTTCTAACAAAAGAGGTTTCCAGCGTAAAGAACGCAAGACCCACTCAATTTATCGGGCAGGGAAAGAAAGGCAAGGCAAGGGGCATGAGCCAAAAAGAACAAGCAGAAATAATACAAGATTTTTCAGGTGGAAAATTTAACGTCCTGGTTGCAACCTCGGTTGCAGAGGAAGGCCTTGACATCCCAAACTGTGACCTTGTGATTTTCTACGAGCCAGTGCCAAGCGAGATCCGTTACATTCAAAGACGTGGCCGAACTGGAAGAATTAAAAAAGGCAGGGCAATAATTTTAATGGCAAAGGGAACAAGAGACGAGGCTTTTTACTGGAGTGCAAGGAGAAAAGAGGGAAAAATGAAACGCGTTCTCAGAAAAATGCAGTCCGGAAAACCAGCTCTTCACGAAACAGAGCACAAGGGCAAGAAAAAGCAAACAAGGCTTGGTGAATTCAATGGCTAAAATAAAACAGAAAACACTGGCTGGTTCGGGTAACAGGATTGTTGTCTTTGCAGACCACAGGGAGAGAAACTGCAATGTCGTGCCATTCCTTGAATCGATGGGCTGTGAGGTCAGGAGAATACAGCTCGAAATCGGGGACTACATCATCTCAAACACTGTTGCCATCGAGCGCAAGTCAGTTCAGGATTTCCTGACATCAATAATGGACGGCCGCCTTTTCTCCCAGCTTGTCTTCCTCGCAGACTCATACGAAAAGCCCCTTGTTATTGTTGAAGGCAGGCCCCACGAACTCTTTGCGCTGAGCAACATGCACAAGAATGCTCTCCTCGGAGCGCTTTCCTCGATAGCACTTGACTACAGGGTTCCACTGCTTTTCTCCGAGAACGAACGCGAGACAGCTGAGTTCATTTACGTTATTGCAAAGAAGCTCCAGCTTGGAAAAAACAACGAGGTTTCACTGAGGAAGGGCCGCCCCGGATTAACGCTGAAAGAACAACAGCGTTACATTGTTGAATCGCTGCCATTGGTTGGCCCAAAGACAGCAAAGCGCTTGCTTGAAAGGTTTGGGTCAGTGAAGGGCGTTTTCAATGCAAGCGAAAGAGAGCTTGAAAAAGTGGAAAAACTCGGACCCAAGAAAGCGAAAAAAATAGTAAAACTCATCGACTCAAAATATGAAAAGAAGTAAAACATTTTCAGTGGGCGCACTCATGTTTTTTTAGCTCATTGACTCAAAATACGGAATAAAATCAGTCTATTACCACTTGCGGCTGTGCTCTAGTGGTTAACTCTGTTTGTAATGCAAGACAAACATCTTTCAAGAGCCTTCATTCGCGGCCTGTTTGACACTGGTGGTGGATTCCACAGACACAATCCCTTTTCAGCCAAGGTTGAAATTACAAGTTATTATGAAAAATTCAGAGAAGACATGGCAAAATGCCTTGTTAGCCTTGATTCAAACCAGTTTACTATGGGTCAGAATCTACATAATGTCTAAAGCCGGAATTGACAAATTTTTCACCGAAGTGAAGCCAAACAACTTCAAACACCAGTACAAATACAAGAAATTCAAGGGAACAGGCCAGGTGCCAAGGCACAGAGACATCGATTACGATTCTGAAGAATTTAAAAGATTTGTTGGAGGTAGATAATATACTATAACAAACCGCGTCCGTCAGCCAGTGGTTAGGCTTCAAGCTTCCCAAGCTTGCAACCCGGGTTCGAATCCCGGCGGACGCATTAACACTGCGCAAT
>CAZGDN010000034.1:0-2505 GCA_964525235.1 uncultured archaeon
TTGCTAGGACGTGTGCTGATTTTTCTGGTCAGTGTGGTGTTTTTGATGATGGCTGCGGGAAAACCATTAATTGCGACGAATGTGCCGCTGGTTTTTACTGCGATTTTTCTTCGCGAAAATGTGTAAAAAAACCCCAGTCTCTCAGTATCAGTAATATCGTGGCAGTTCCAGCCAGTGACCACGCCAGCATTTACTGGCAGACAAGCATCGGAGCCAACTCAAAAGTGGAATTTGGCGAAAGCCGCCAGCTCGGATCGGTTGAATTTGATGCTCTAACCTCAGAAAACCATTTTGTCACTTTAACCGCATTGAGAGCTGATACAAAATATTATTATAGGGTTTCTTCCAGCAATAGTAATGTTACTGGCAGAAGCGGTATTCTTTCTTTTAGAACAAAGTCCTTAAAAAAAACAGAGAACTTGAAGATTTTTTTTATTGCTGTTGATCCTGCAACCAGAGTTCAGTTTGAAGGGCAATATTTTCTGTTTACTGCTGTAACAAGCACTTGGGACCAGAACAGTGTGCTTGAATGGGACTTTGGAGATGGAAAAGTTGAAGAGTTTGGCAGAATGGCCGCTCACTCCTACAATCTAACTGGTTATGGAGGATATAAGGATTTTGTTGTAAAGGTGAGGCTCAAGGGCGGAGCGAGCGAATCCGCTGCAGAGGTAAAAGTAAGAGTCCTCAAGGCCCCGTTTAAAGCAGTTGTTGTTAAACCTGCTCCGTTCACGCTTCTCTCAAAAAAGGGTGAATTAACTCTAAAGCTTTATTTTTTGGATAAAGAGAACAATGTAATTCCCTGTAGCCAAATCTCATTGAACTTGTCCCTGGCAGGTCATAGCATAAGAACGAAGTGCTATGATAAAAATTATTTTACTGGCTCTCTGAAGCTGTGGCCTGAATTGGGTGCGATAGAGCTGGTTGTTTTAAATGCTGAGTACCATGGGCTAGCTAAAACTTCGCGCACTATAACTCGAATACCGCTTTATTTCAAGAGCCTGCCCCTTGGCGTAACTGATGTTTTTGGAAAAACAAAGTATCACTTAAAAGAGGAAATCGGGCCAAGAAATGTGAGTTTTTTGCTTGACCAAAAGCAGTCATATTTAGAGCAGCTCAATGTTTTTCTTGTTTCTGGCGATGGAGAGAAGAAAAAGATTCCCTTTAAGCAAAGTGGTCGTACCTATGCGGTTCTTTTTGGTCATAAAGTCAGCGAGGTTGACTTAAAAAAGGGCCTCTGGGTAAAATTTGAGGGAAAGGATTCAAGGGGTAACAAGGCCCATGTTGTCCAGAGAGTTCCCTTAAGTGAGGAACACCCTTTTTTGCACATTGTCCTTCTTGAGCCTGATGTGAATGCCAGGGCTTTTGTTTTTGACCAGGTCATGAGTGTCAAGGCAAAACTATTTTCAAAAAATGCAGCTGTTAAAGATAAGAGTCTTGTTCTTAAGTGTGACAAACTGGGCCTATCTGAAAGAATGCAGTTTGATCCTGTGAAAAGAGAGTATTCTTATGAGCTGTTGCTTCCAAATTCTTCCTCTGGCTTGCAACAAATTGAATTCGAGCTTGTTGCAAGTGCCCGCTTTTTTGATGAGCCCATAGCCTCACTAAAAAGTTTCAAAATAAATCTTTCAAACGATCTCAATATTCATTTTTTGCTTCCAGAACAGGAAAAGACCATTACTGGTGGTCCAGCGTTGAAAGAAATAAGGGTTCAACTTTATCAACCGAACAAAGAGCCATTTATATCATCGTCCCCTGTACCGGCATTTTTTTCCGTAGATAACAATATTCCCTGCAGTATCTCTCTAAAATTTGATAACAAAAATGGTTTTTACAGAGGCAATTTACCACAGCCAGTTTCATTGGGCCGTCATGTAATCAAGCTTAGCTTAACCGGAGAATTCAGAGGTTCACAGTCTTTGATCACTTCAGTTGAGCAGCCTTTATATTGTGCCCTGTTGCCCCCTCTTTTTCTCGCGATTTTAGTTGCAGTAGCTGCGTTTTTTTCTGCCTTTTTTGTAAAGGCAGTGATTGCCGAGCGGAGGTATTTGCTTGGTGAAAAAGACAAGCTTTATGGTTTAAGAAAAAAGTTCAAGTACGAATTTTACAAAAGGCACATATCTGAAAAGGAACTCAATTACGAGCTTAAACATATTGATAGTGCGATTAATGAAGTAAAATCTCTCCTAAGGCACTATTCATGGCTCTACGTGGGTTTTTTGAGGGCGCTGTTCCGCACGGATAACCCAAAAAAGTTCCCGAAAAGATTTCAGCATTTACTGCTCGTTAACAGGTTAGCTGCTTTGAGAGGTGAGTTTTCACTAGCAGAAATAATCAGAGTGTTAAATGAAGAGAAATATGACAGCCAAGTGATTGAAAAGGTTATAGGGGAAATATCAAAATTTTAAAGCTAATGGTTTTCTTTTGTCCTTTCAACCGGTTTTTCATACCGAGCTTTCAGCTTGGGGCGAGCATGCTTGTTGCAGCCAAGTAAATCGTGAGTGAAAT
>CAZGDN010000034.1:2605-11328 GCA_964525235.1 uncultured archaeon
AACACGAAGAACATTATGTAGGCGTTGAAGAGGGTTGACATTGTTCTGCTTTTTCTTTGTTTTTTAAGGCGCTCGATTTTTTCAACGTAGTTTGCGCTGGTGGTGAAAATTTTCATAAAGTTGCCCCCGGAGCGCAGTGTCTGGTTTATTACAGTGATTATTTTCCTGATTAACGTTGAGTGGATTTCACCAAAAGTGCCCTGCATTGCTTTTTCGAAGGGAATGCCGAGCTTTACTTTTGCTGCAAGCCTCTTAACATATACTGAGAGTGGCCCATAGTCGTTCCTTGCCGCTATCTGGAGTGCATCGCTTATGTTCACTCCTGCTTGGAGCAGGTCCCGCAGGTCATCGAGTAGCACGCGAAAGTTGTCTTCCATTCCCTTTATCGTCTTGTTTTTCATATAATACGCAAAAAAGAGTGGTCCGCCAAGTAAGACAATTGAGAGAATCATGAGGCTCGAGCCTTGCAGGAAGAGGAAGGAAATGCCGCCTGCTGCAAGCCCAAGAAGGGCAAATTTTCCATAGTATAGTGTTGACTCGTTCATTCATTTCACTCCGCTGAAAGCATGATCATGACTCCAATAAACAAAATGTTTGCCAGTGGTATTACAAGCCACGTGCCGTATGTGAGCAGTTCGTTCACGCTTAACCCAAACATGCCAGAGTCCGAGGCAAACATGCCAAGCAACATTACTGCAAAGAAAAGAAACAGTGGAGCGGCAATCATTATAATGCTGTACACCTCTCCAAGTGTTTCAGCTCTTTCCCCGGCTCTTTCCATTTGCAGCGTGTACTCAAAGTATGCATCGTCTGCCCTCTTTGCCATGAACTCCTTGAGGTCTCCCCCGCTCCTGATTGTGGTGTTGAGTTCTTTGAGGAAGGTTTTAAATTTTACTGATGGCGTTATTTCTATTTCTTTCGCTATGGCTTTGCTGAAGGACAGCCCCAGCTGTTCCATGAACCGCTGGATTTTGGCACACTCTTTTCCCAAGCGCGGGTAGTCTGGGTTGTTCGCAATTGACTTGAACATGTATTGTGGTGGAGCCCCTCCTTCACTGATTGTTGACATTGTCAGTATTGCCAGTGGCAGATTTATCGCAATCTGCTTGTTTTTCTTTGAGAGCTCCCACTTGGGCCACACAAAGGATAGTACAATAACAAACGGGACAATTACAAAGGGCAACAAGAGAAGGAGCGGGTGAAAGAACTTTGTTGTTGCCAGGATGGCAACAGCAGCAAATGATGCTATTGCCGCCAGAGATGCAAGGGTGAGCCAGTATGCAACGTAGTGGCCAATGCTTAACGGGTAATCAATGAGGTTGAGGTCTCTTTTAAGAGAGTCGATTTCCATGTTTTTTGTGGCTTTGTAAAAGGTTTTTTCTGCCAACAGGTAAATTAAGTCAACGAGCCTTTCTTTCAGCATTCTTGTAGGCCTCCAGCCTCTTTGCGAACTCCTCGTACCCAAACACGCCTTCCTTGACGAGTCCTTTGAGGAAGGCAGTTCTCCTCTCTATTTTTTTCTGGAGTTCGAGGGGGGGTATATCGTATTCCTTGCTTATTTCTTTTAGCAAGTAGCTTCTCCCGGTGATGGGGAAGAACTCTGCAATACTTTCAGCCCTGCCATCTTTCCCCTTTATCTCTTCAAGGTTTGTTTCAAGCAAGTCGTTGTATTCCAGCCTTTGTTCTTTTGTGTTGTATCTCTTGACTTCTGCAACTGCCCTGAGTCTTCTTTTTATTTCCTGTTCTCCTGCAAAGCCAAGGTTTATTATCACGTCAACCGATTCCAGCAGGCCAGGGTAGAGGTTGATTGGCGGGGTTGTAAGCCTCGCCACAACGTCTTCAACCGATCGAGCGTGCAGTGTTGCAATTGAGCAATGCCCAGAAGCCATTCCCTGAAACAAAACAAATGTTTCCTTGCCTCTCACTTCTCCAACTATAAGGTAATCTGGTCTCTGCCTGAACGATTCCCTTATCAGAGTCATCATATTGACTTCTCCAAAGCGTTTTCCTGAGGAGTCTGGCGGGCCAAAGCCTTGTCTTGCAACCTGGGGGAGCCAGTTTTCGTGTTTTATGTTGAGTTCGCGGGTGTCCTCTATTGAGACCACGCGGTCGCCGTATGGCAGGCACATGGCTATTGCGTTGAGGAGAGTGGTCTTTCCGCTTGCAGTTGGGCCAGTTATCAGAATCGATTTTTTGTATTCTATAACTGTCCAGAGGTAGGCCATCATTCTCGCACTGATTGTCTCGTTTTTTATTAGCACGGTTGGCGGCAATGGTTTCTCTGGAAACAAGCGGATTGTGAAACTTGGTCCCTTTGTTGAAACAGATTTTGTTAGCACCGCGTTTACCCTGGAACCATCTGGCAGCACTGAGTCAACGAGTGGTGAAGCGTAAGAAACGTATGTTTTTGAGAGCTGGGCAAGTTTTATTATGTAATCCTCGAGGTTTTCAAGGCTTTTGAACATGATGTTTGTTGGCAGGTGTCCCTCTTTTTGGTGGACTACATAGACCGGTACATCGACACCATCACATTCTATGTCTTCAATTAATGGATCGTGCATGAGTGGCTCGATTCTTTCAAGACCAAGGAGGTCCCGTGACAGGTAGTACATCAGCTTGTGCCTTCCCTGTTTTGAAAAAGTGTAGCCGCGCCTTGCAATGATGTTTTCAACCTTTTCGAACATTTTCTCGCGGCTCAGCTCCTCGATTGTTATCACTTCAATTAGCTCGTTTTTTATTTTGGTGATTTTTTCCCTTTCTTCATTGCTGAGGTCTGGTTCGATCACGTAGTAGAGTTTTTTGCCTCTCTCCTGCTTGACTATCTTTCCATAGGCATACCCGGGGATAAGCGTGATGAGCCCTTTTTCCTTGTTTGCAATATCTGACTTTTTTCCCTCTGCAAAGAGTGTTTCTTTTAAGGCAATGATTGTGCCGGCGTGCTTTTCATGCGCTGGCTCGATTTTTTCAAAGTTTTCCTTGGTGGCTTTTTCAGCGAGACCAGAGCCTGTGGCAAAAACCGGCACTTTGAACGCTTCCTGCATTCTGATGGATGTGCCAGTGCTTGCTCCGCTGAATGTCCTCTTCACTGAGTCAATTGCTTTTTGCACTGAGCCAAGGGCGTTGGAGAAAGCACTTGATGCCTTGGATGGGCTTTTCTTTTCTGTCTCGCTCTCTTCAGCAATTTCCGCCTTTCTCTTTTTTGAAACAACAAAGAGCGACAAGAATTTTTCTTTAAGCGAAGAGCCACCCTGCACTGGTTTTGGCGTTTCACCCTTGCTCTTTAAAGCTGAGAGAATCTTGGCCCTCATTCCTTCCTCTTTTCCGAGGACAATGAAGCCAATGCCTTCACCGCGCTCTTGTGCAAGCCTGCTGTAAGAGTTAAACACTTTTATAAATTCCTTGATTGATTCTTTCACTATTTTTTTCTCCTTGTTCAAGTTTTTTGACTCGACTAGTGAGAGGAGGTGTTCGAGAACCGGTTTTCTAAGAGCTCCCTCTTTGGAGAGTGTTATTGCTTTTTCTTTCACGTCTTTTGGCTTAAGCCTTTTTCCAGCTAGGAGCTCTTCGAAGAACACGAGCTCTTCAAGTTTTGATTCCAGCATGGAAATCTGGAGCTCGAGCTCGTTTAATTTCTCTTCTTCTGGGCCTTTCATGCCGGGACTGCCTCCGCGATTACACCCAAACCATACTTTTCGGCTTTTTCCCTGTAGATGCTCCTGAGTGTTTTCATTTGTTCACCGAGTTCTTTTATGCCATGGTTCAATTTTTCTTCCATGGTCTCAAGGACTTTTTCAAGGCCGATTATTTCCTTGCTTGCGTTTCCCTCTGATTCATTGCCGAGTGCGGATTCAACGATTTCTGCTTGGAGTGTTTTCTTCCTGTTTTCAATAGTGCGCATTTCCCCAATTAACTTGTTGCACTTTTCAGTCAAGCGCATTGCCTTTCTTAATTCTTCCACTGCATCTAACTCCATACCGCATCACTAATCCATACCCTGATAAAGTCTGCACCGCCTTCAAGGCGAAAGTGAACATTGTACCGGTAGCCATTGCCGTAAACTGAGGCTTTTGCTTCAGCCCATCCCTGGTTGTAACCACTTTGCACGAATGCCGTGCTCACGTTGATGTCTTCGCCTGCATGCGAGTCAACATAGAAATCCAGCTGGGCGTTCATGTCCCTGCCGCTGTCTTTGAACCTGATTCTTGGAACCAGGTATCGGGCCTTTGTTTCAGTGTTTGAATCAAGCTTCCTCAGCGCAAAGTATATGTGCTTGTTTTCGAGAACAAGCACGTTTATGTCATCCAACGTGCTCTCGTAGGCGTCAACGCCAAGGTTCACGCCCTTGAAATAGTTCCCCTGTGTTTTTCGCGTCCTTGGGTTCATGATCTTCGCATCTGTGTCCTTTTTTACTGTGATCATTTCAGATGTTCCGTTGACGTCCATTGAGTCCTCTGACAGGCTAATGCTGACAGTTCTCTGCGAGTCTTCTCCTTCCGAGGCAACAATGGAGATTGTCTTGTCAAGGTCGACCATGAAATCCTCAATGTTTTTCATTTCACTGTATTCCCGGAGCCTGTTAAGGTATGGCACGCCAATCTGGAGGACTATTGAAATCACTAAAATGCTAACCAGCAAGTACATTATTGCACTTATAAGCGGGCTTTGCCCTCTGCTTTTGCCTTCAGCCCATTTTTTCACCCTTTCTCGCATACAACCAACTCTTTTTAGCTATCACTCACTATTCTTTCTCCCTCGCGGTGCAGTTCTGCCCTGTAATCAAAGTCTTTGGTGAGGTCAAGTTGTTGACCGCAAATAAAAAGGTTATAATCATTTAAAAGCCATGGCCTGAGGATAAACTTGGTTGTGCTGTCGGGTATTGAAACCGGGTTCCTTCGGCTGTTATAATAAGTGCAGTCCTCTCCCCACCAGTTTCCAAGCCAGTACCACTTGATGACTCCCCATTGATTGGAGGCAGCGAACACCAGTTTTAGTTTGTATCCCTTGGAGCCGGCAAAACTCCTGAACTCGTTGCTTGCCTCTGTTATTATGCTGTTTAAGTCTCCCTCATAGATCCCCGAAGTGTAAGAATATGGCAGTTCTATTTCAATGTTTCTCATGAGAAAATGCCCCTCTGTTCTCTGGTGAACTGGATTCCTTGAAACAAATGCCACAGTTACCATTATAGTTACGAGAATGAATGAGACGATGAGGTAGGCTTGGCCTTTGCTGTTCATTTTCACACTTCCACAACCGAAGCCCCCAGCTTTAGCTGGGGCAAAATTTTACTGTAAGTAACTAGTTTCTGTTTTTTCATACAACAAAATTTTGGAAGCCGTATTCTTTTTTTCTTTTCTTGGTTTTTCATAAAAGCCTTTCTCCTGTGAGAAGCCCACGACTTTAGTCGTGGGAGTGTGTCACGCCTTAAACAACCACATAAACAACTGGATTTTTTTCATGGAATGCTGTGAGATATTGCCATCGAACAAGTATGAGACAACAGTGTAAGCTTTTCCCTCGGGGATGCTCCCATAACAGTGCTCATTCAAGTCGCAGACTCGCAGCGAGTACGGGTAGTCCATCTGATCATCAATGTAGTTCTTTAGCTGTTGCAGGCTCTGGTTGTCATCCACTGCAACCGCGAGGTTTCTGAAGCCCTCTTTTTCACAGAATGTCAAGAATGCTTCTTCTCCAGCGTCCCTTACATTGGAGTACTTTTCTTCTGGAATAAAGTGGGGCGAGGAGATAAGGGCAAGTGTTCCAACAAGCATTGCACTTGCGATAAGGGCTTCAAATGTCTTAATCACTTAATCGCCTCGCGTTGTGCAATTGCCTTATAACTGTTAACCATGTAGTTCTCTCCTAACACGCCACACGATGTACGTTAGTATGCAGGCAGCTATGACTACGAGTACAGGCATTGGGGTGAGTGGCTGAGTGCCATTAAAACTGGCTTGGTTTGGGTTAAACTTTGCCGGAATTGGCACTGGCATTTCAAAGAGTTCAACGCTCTTTGATTCAAGAGAAGCAATCTCTTTCTTTGTAAATGCTCTCTTGGATCTGTACTTTATTGCTCGCTCTTCGCCTTCTTTAAGCCTTGGCACGTAAAAGGCAATAACTGGGTCTTCTTTCACTGTTTTATGGAGGGTGTTGAATGAAAGTCCTGCAGAGTCCTTGCTTATGCCCTTGGGCACGCGCTCCACTACATTAAATGCGTTGATGTCCTCTTGACCCACGTTGGTTACATATAATACCACCAAAACGTAGTTTTTTACCTTGTCGTTCTCTTTCACTTCCATTGATTGCACTTCGCGCTTGAATTCAAGCTTTTTCCACAGAGCCTTTGATTCAAGGAGTGCGCTGCCACTGAGGTGCTGTGAGAGCTTTTCAGCAAGCAGGTCTTTTCCCTGCCTGTAGCTTACAACCTGGGTGTTGGTGACTGTGACCTGGGTGCGTTCTTGCTCTATTTCGCTGAGGAGTTTTGAAGCGGCTCCTATTTCGCTTTCAATAGCGCTTGCATTGTTCCCAGCCATTGCCTGCCTTGCTTTTTCAAGGTGCTGCTTTGCAAGGTTAAACTTGTTAGTAATGCTTTGCGGTGGTTCAATGAGAAAATCGTTCAGGAGAGAAATGTTTGCACTCAGGGCTTTTTGAACTTGCTCGATTTTCGCGATTTTTTCCTCAACCCCCTGCACTAAAAGTTTCACTACCGAGCTTTCCGTCTTGTTGTTCAAGTCATCAAATGCTGTTAAAACAATGTTAACATCGCGCAATTTCATTCCAGAAATGCGCCATTCTAGTGCTATTTTTCCGTCATTCAAGTCCCCTGCCTTGATTTCAGCTATTCCAACAAGCTTGCCTTCAACAGAGCGCATTACCTCGGCCCTGTCAGTGTCATCTGAAACACTGGCTTTTATTTCAAGCGTGTTTTTGTCCTTTTGCTTGATTTCAAGGGAGTTTATTTCAGGAGGGGTTACATCTATGTAAAATGAGCGCTCACTGCTTGAATTAAGGTCAAGCGAGTCAATGGCGTCAACGTGAAGCTTTGCCTTTCCCTCTATTGGCAACAGGGAAACGCTGGCGTAAAGCGTTGTTCCAGAACCAGCGAAATTAAAATCATGCTTGTTGCCATCGCTGTACTCAACCCAGCCAGTTGCGCTCTTGAGAGAATAACCGGCGTCCACTGCAAAGAGCACATTGCCATCGGAGAAAAACCTTTTGCCACCCCTGTAAACACCGCCATTCAACGCTATTGAAATAGTTGCCGCGTTCACGTCACTGGCCTGGCATTGCTCTGCACTCAACTCGGAGAGGTTCCCCGCCAAGTCAACAGCCGCTACCCTGTAGCAGTACCTGCCTCTGCCTTCAAGCTTGTGGTGGTAGTTGAGGTCTGTTGTCAAAACATAGCTGTCGTTTAGGGTTACGCCATCGCTTGTCTTGTAGTAAAGGCGGTAACAGCACACCCCGGAGCCGGAGTCAGTTGCAGCACTCCAGTAAACAAAGTTGTTGCCATCCTCATATGTGGTGTTTGTTATTGCAGTTGGGTTTGGCTTAACGCGGTCAAGGTAAACCACGCGGGAAACCTTTGAGTTGTTATCGTGGTCATCAAAAACGCGGGCATAAATCGTGTGGTTCCCATCAGCGTCAGTGCAGCCATTGCCTTCGGTGATTGAAAACGATTGCACTGAAGAGAGGTCAGTTACCTTGCTTGAATAATTTGAATCATTACAGCTAAAGCTTGCACTGTAAACATCAGAGCCTGAAACTTTAATTGTTGGCTTTTCAGCCTTCACGTACCATGGCATGAAAAAGTTTATGTCGCTTGGAGGTGTTACATCTGACACGACAACGGATGCCACATTTGAGAGCCCGGACTTGTTCCCAGCAGCATCAACTGCTTTCATTGCGTAGTAGTACGTTTTATCCTCATTTGAGGAGTTCATTGTGTCAACATATGAGTTTGAAGTACTTCCAATGGCTGAAGAAACAATAGTCGCGCTTGAAATGTTTGACTCGGTTATGGGCTGAGTATAACGGTAAAGAATATAACGGGCTAGTCCACTCCCCCCGGTATCTATGGTGGTGCTCCAGTATGCGTTGACGTCGTTGTCCCCGCTGACTCCTTTAACACTCAAGTCCGATACTGCGCTGGGGGCATTTGTGTCAATTGTGAACTGCCAGTTTGCATCCCCTGTGTTTCCAGCCAAGTCAGTGAAATGAATGCCAACACTCACCGTTGAGTGAGATAGAGCGCTTGGAAGCGTGTAAGAGACAAGGTAGCCATTGGAGATTGCTGTTTTTGAAATGTTTGAGTCCGCAATCCTGTTTCCATCAACCCAAAACTGAATCGAGCTTCCAAGGACACCTGACTCGTTGTCAGTTAATTGCGCGTTTATGTCCGGCTTTGTTTTATTGGTGTAATTTTTTGGTTTTTGGGAGGAATAGCTGGGTTTGTTTAGGTCAATGCAGAGCTTTGTGAACGAGTTTTTCGTGCCCTCGTTTCCCACTTTGTCCACCAGCTTTCCCACAACGTAAGCCATGCAGCTCGAGCTCTTGCCAAAGTCTGCAACGCTAAAACTCGCGCCGTACACGCCATCGTTTGCATCCGAGTCATTATGCAGGCCGTCATCGAAGAGGTTTAAGTCACCAATGCCGGGAATGTTTGCAAGGGCATTGCAGTCCCTTTCTCCAGTGAGCCTGATTATCAGAGAATCCAGTGAGCCAAGCAC
>CAZGDN010000035.1:0-10954 GCA_964525235.1 uncultured archaeon
CCCTTGCCTTCTTTCCAGCCTGTTGCTGTGCATGAAACCGCTGTGTCTTCTGTGGCAAGCTGTGCGAGTTTTGCTGCAATGTTTCCTGCCCAGAGGTAGTCACTGGGAGCTGCGTTCTTTCCAACGACAACATCAAATGGCATGCCGTCGCCTTTTAGAACGTCGCTCTTTGTCAAAGCTGCTGCCATCGGAGCCAGTGCTACTCCCACAAGGGCTGCGCCAACACCAATTGCTGCGAGCTTTTTGACGTTCAATCTCTTCATGTTTTGTTTCACCTCACTTTTTTTAATGCCATAGACTCCTCTAAAAAAGCGAGAAGTCAGAAAGCAATTAAAGGTATCTATAGAACGTTACAATAGCTTCTTTTTATATGTTTCGGTTTGGGGTCTTTTGTTTTTCTGTAATAAAAGCCAATAAGGGCATTTTTACTATTTTTGCAGAAAGACGTTTCGTTGATTTGCGAAAGTGTTTTTTTATTTCTTTTTTCCCTGAAAGAGGCTTTTGTTGAGTTTTTCTATCTCCTCGCGTTTAAGGTGCTTTTCAACGAAACTCGCATACCTGTAAACCCATTCCGCGAGGTCCATTAGCCCTTCCTGGAGCTCGAAGGCAGTGAACTCTGCTTTTCTTGGCTTGATTACTTCAATCGCTGTTGGACTGGTTAACAGCACAAACCTTATAATTGAAGTGAAGTCTTTTGCTGAAAAGTTTACTTCTATAAAGCCAGAGTACAGCTCGTCTTGCTGCACTGGCTCGCCTTTTTCGATGCTGTAAATCCTGAACTCTGGGTCTCTTTCCATTCTAGTGGCAAGGGTTTCAAGGTGTTTTTCAACAGCTTTTTCACTGTAGTCCTTTGCTTCCACAAAGGCTTTGAGCCTTACCTTGAACGAGTCCTGTTCCTCGAGTTCCCTTCTTCTCCTGAGTTCTTCCACTATCTCGCTCTTTAACCTGAACTTGTCCCCTTCTTTTTCAACAAGGCCAAGCTTGAGCATTTCCTTGAGCTCTTTTTCTATAACTGAATCTTTCTCCCCAATGGCCTTTCCAATTGAGGGAATGTCTTTTTCACTCCTTAAAAGCGCGATGGCAACCTTTGTCTGCAAATAGTTAAACATTGTCAAGCTTCTCACCGTTTCCAATACTTTCCTTCATATCCAACTACTGTTTATATCTCTTTTTGTAAACTGTTAAAAAGGATTAACCTCAGGCAGGCGGTGTAGAAATCCTGGATTGAGTTCTAAACTGTATTCGATTGACAAAGGAAAGCTGTTTTATGAAAGAAAAAGGCCTTTATAAATCATTTCTGCAGAGCCCTTGAGCATGCCCAAACTTGAAACGTATGATTAGTGCGGGGAGTTGTTTTTAAAGAATTAGATTAAAAGTTTTGTATGCGTTTTTCTAAAAGAAGAGTTTCCAAGAGCAGGGAAAAAAGCAGGGAAGGATTCAGGGTACTGGACACTGTGAGAGTGTTCAGTCACCGAAAGACCAGCAGGTGGGGAAGCAAGAGGTTTTCACTGGCTGAAAGGCAGACAACCGTTCCAAAAGCGGAAAGACTCTCAAAGGCAATCGGCATCAGGAAAGGCTCGCGTGTTCTCTTTTTCGCTGGCTGTTATGGGGACTGGCCACTGGCTCTGTCAAAGGAAAACATTGTAACCTATGCTGATGCCTCGCCTGAAATGGCTAAGCTCCAGAGAGAAAAGGGCAGGGGAAAAAACTTTGAAGGAATAAGAATCCTTGAAGCAAGCCAGTGGCCCAGAACCCCAAAAAAGTATGACTGGAGCATTTCATACGAACCAGTGCCATTGCATAAACCAGTCCTTGCCCTTGCAGGGCTTCGCTCGCTATTAAACAACAGGGGTGCAAAAATCATTTTTGTGGGAAACTATTTCCTGGAAACACAGGACAGAACCAGAACAGTATTTGACGCAATAAAAAGCGTGTATGGCTGCGAGTGGTCGAGGTCAAGACCAACAATTGAAGATATCCACGGAAAAAAACAAAATCTTACAGTTTACACGCTTTTAACAAACGAAAACGCCAGAAAAAAAGCATGGGTTGACATTCAGGTAATGAAAGCCCTGAGAGCAGGGAAAGCCAAGGAAACCAGCAGGAACAGAAGTGTTGGAGCACTGCTTAAAACCGAGAGGGTTAAAAGGCTTGGCTTAGGCTACAAACAACTCGTTGAAAGCCTTCAGAGGCTGCAAAAGCTCGCAGAGGCTGTGGAACCAAAGAACAGCGAAAGCATTTACATTGCCTAAGAACATACCAGTTGCTTTAAAGGGAACAGCAGTGTTCTTTATAAATTGTTAAAAAAGCTTTGATTCACTTTCTTTGTTATGAACGTATTGCTTGAAGCTGCTCTCCCTGGCGTGGAGCACTTGGGGGAAAAAGCCGGCAGTGTGCTCGAGAAAGGCGCTGGCAGCGTTGCAGGCCAGCTCTCTGGTTTGGCGGGAGACCCAAAAGTCCTCTTCATTGGCCTTGCCTTAATCGTTTTGACTCTTATAATTATCTTTTTTATAAAGAAAATCATCATCAACTCGGTGCTTGGGTTGGCTGCCTGGGCGCTGGTGGTGTACGTTTTTGATGTTCACCTGCCACTCTTCGCAAGCTTTGTGGTGAGCGCGGTGTTTGGGCTTGCAGGCATTGGCTCGCTGTTGGTGCTGAAATTCCTAGGATTGCTGGCGTAGGGCTCTGTTACTGCTCTTTTGGTGCTTTAAGCTAATCAGTGTTCTTTAAGTTCAAAGGGATTGCTTTATTCCAGTGGGCGCACCGCAAAAGGCACAGTTGCCTTTTCCATCCAATCCAAGGACTAGCGTTGTGTAACCGTGCCTCTCAATAAGCTTCTCTTCACACTTCGGGCAAAACGTGTCCTGTTGTTCCTGAAAGTTTCCAAGGTATACATAAGAAAGCCCTTTTTTCTTTGCTATGTCCCTTGCCTGCAAGAGCTTTTCTACAGGGGTTACACTCCAGCTTGACATGTGGTAATCGGGGTAAAAGCGCGAGAAATGCAGGGGAATGCGTTTGTCAACAGAGGCAACAAAGGATGTTACTCTTTCAAAGTCCTGCTCCGAGTCGTTGTATTCCGGCACCACAAGGTTTGTTACCTCGACGTGAACTCCTTTTTTGTAAAAAAACTTTATTGAGTCCTTCACCCTGCTTATGTCAACTCCGCCGCACACTGTGCTGTAAAACCCTGCACTGCCCTTGAGGTCAATGTTGATTGCGTCAAGGTTCTTCGCGATTTCTCCTGCTGCTTCCTTGGACATGTAGCCATTGCTCACCCACACATTGTAGAGGCCTTGTTTTCTCGCGAGCCTCATCGTGTCAAGGGCATACTCTGCAAAAACCGTTGGCTCGGTGTAAGTGTAGGCTATTCCTGAGAGACCGCGCTCCAGCGTGTTCTGCACAATGTCTTCAGGGCTTGTTATCTCAGTCCTTTCAATCATTTTCTCGGTGAAATCCTGGGAAATCTCGTGATTCTGGCAGAACTCACACTTAAAGTTGCAGCCATGGGTTGAAATGCTGTTACAAAACGTGCCGGGCATGAAGTTGTACAATGGCTTTTTCTCAACAGGGTCAGCTGATAGGGTGAGCGTTTTTCCGTACACAAGCGAGTAAAGCTTTCCATCAACGTTTTTTCGAACCCGGCAATACCCTGTTTTGCCTTCCTCGATTCTGCAATAGCGGTTGCATAGCCTGCAGTTTACAGCACTGCCATTTTTCCTGTAAAACCTTGCTTCCTGCATGAAACCCCTTTAAATATCTTTCAATAACACTATGATTAGAACCAATTTAATAGCTTGGTGTTTTGGTGAAAGTGGACTGTGACCTGCACTTGCACGGGCTTTACTCGGGCGGGGTCAGCAAGAACATGAGCATTGCCGGCCTTGGCCTGCAGGCAAAACTCAAGGGCTTGGGCCTCATGGCAACCGGCGATATCCTCAACAAGGAATGGCTCGAGCAAGCAAGGGCTTCCTTGTACGAGGACAATGGGTGCTTTAGGGAAAAAGAATCAGACACGGCGTTTATTCTTGAAACAGAGCTAAACGATGTGAACCGCGTTCACCACGTAGTGTTCCTTCCGGACTTCAATGCGGTTGAAAAGTTGAGGTCAAGCCTTGCAGTTTTCGGGAGGCTTGATGGCATGGGCTTTGGCAGGCCAACACTGAAAGCAAGCGCTGAAATGCTTGCCGAAAAGGTTGTTGAAGCCCGCGGTTTAATTGGGCCAGCGCACGCTTTCACCCCGTATTTTTCGGTTTACTCCCACTTCGATTCAATAAGGGACTGTTATGGGTCAATGTATGACAGCATAAGCTTCATTGAACTCGGCTTGAGCGCTGATTCCTACTACGCAGACTTGATAGAGGAAAACAACAGCTTCCAGTTCCTTTCCTGCTCTGACGCGCACTCTCCATGGCCGCACAGGATTGGAAGAGAGTTTACCAGGATTGAAATGAAACCAGGCTTTGCTGGACTGAAAAAAGCCCTTGAATCAAGAAAGGAAGGCACACTCATTCTCAACGCTGGACTGGATCCAAGGGAGGGAAAATACCACTGCACTGCCTGCAACAAGTGCTTCCAGAAATACTCCCTGGAAGACGCCAAAAAACTGAACTGGCGCTGCCCCAAGTGCAACGGCACGATAAAAAAAGGAGTGAGGGACAGAATCCTTGAACTGGCAAAATACAAGGAGGAATTCCACCCGGAATTCAGGGCCCCCTATCTTCACATAATTCCGCTCGCGGAAATAATAAGAATCGCACTTGGCATTCAAAACGTGCAGTCAACAAAAGTCCAAGCCCTGTGGCTCTCGTTCGTTGAAACCTTTGGCTCGGAAATAAAAGCATTGGTTGACGTGCCAGTAGTGGAGCTGGCGGAAGTGAACGAAACAGTTGCAGGAAAAATCGAAGCATTCAGGAAAGGCTATGTTCACTACATTGGAGGCGGCGGGGGCAGCTACGGCACGCCAATAATCTGCAATTCAAAGGAAGAGTTCGAGCGAAAAAAACTCGAACTCAAAGACAAGCTTGACTGCAGTGCCTCTTTCTCAGGCCAGAGAACCCTGGGTGAGTTCTGAATCTTTAGTTTGAGAAGTGTCAGCGAACGTAGCTGAGGTCACTGTCCTCTTCATCTTCTTCTTTTTTTTCTTCGAGTTGCTTGCTGAGCTGTGAGAACGCATCCTCTATGTTGTGGGCTTCCTTTTCTATGTTTTTCATGTTCACCCTGAAGCCAAACTTTTTAACCAGCAGCTCCAGCACCCTTTTCGCTGCGCCATGGTCGCCATAAATCAGCTTGGCGTTCGTTTCACCCATAATACACGCCCCGCTTATGCCATGAGCCTTGCCAATGCCAAGAAGCAGCCCGGCTGCGCCAGAGATTAAACCACCACGGTAGTCAACCCTTGCATCCAATGCCTTGAATTCTTCAAGTATCTTCTTGTCTGTTGCTGCAACAACGGCCCTTGGAGCGCGCTCCATGCGCTTGTCGCCAACATTAATGCCTGCAATCGTGTAAATTTTTTTAACACCAAGCTTTTTGGCAAACAGCACAATCTTTTCAGCAAACTCGTAGTGGTCCCTGGGAAGAGCCATTCTTATGTCAAGCGATGGCTGAACAGGGCCAGCAAGAAACAAGAAAGAACGGTTTTTGAACTCGTATAAGAAAAGCTCGTCTCTGATGAGTTCAAGCACGCCTTTTTCCGTGTGAACACTCGGTGGAAAGGAGTCAGAGTAAATATTCGCAAGCTTTTCCAGCTTAAACTGGGTTAAGAGATAGTCAACTGCAATCTTGCCCACCAAGCCAATTCCAGGCAGCCCAGTTATCAAAACCGGGCTCTTAAGCTTTTTTTTCTTGACAACTTCAATCCTTGTATTCATTACAAAACCCTGATTTACAGACTGGCTTTCCAAAAAAAAACTCTGCATTAAGCTCATGCTTAGAGTGTTTTCTTGAACTCAACCTTTCCCTTTTCCTTTTCTATCTCGCTTATTATAAAATCCTTAACTGCGTTCAAGTCCCGCTCTGCTGTTTTGAAGTCAAGCGCTGTCGCTCTTATCTCGTAAGCACCGCCGCCATTGTAAAAAATTTCAACCTCTGACTTCCCTGCCTTCTTCCCTGCAACAGAGAGAACTCTCCTTATCTTCTTTACTCCATCGGGCACCTCAGTCCTTATCAAGGCAACGCCCTTGACTGTCTTCATTGGCACAGAAACGCTCTTTTGAACAAGCAACACAAGTGGCTTAACCCACTCGCTTGGCACACCCTCGGCTGCCCTTTCGCCCTCAAGAGCAATCCTTTGAAAGGCCTCGAAAAGGGAATTGTACCTCTCAGCAAGCGGTTCTGCCACTTTATTCCAGGTCTCCTCAAAGCTCTTTTTCTGGTTCTTGGCAAGCACTTCAACGAGTTTTTTGGCGCGCTTGAACTGCTTCCATGACTCAATCTTCTGCCTTGCAGCCTGGTTTGAGACCTTTGTCAGCGAAAGGTTTATCTGGTTTCTTGCCGGGTCAACTGCCAAAACCTGGGCTGCGCGAAGCTGGTTCTCTTTCACATAGTTTCTGATGTTCTTAACCCAGCGAGAGGCAACCTGGGAAATGTGGATAAAGCCAGAGCGGTTGTCGTATTCCAGCAACTCACCAAACGCCCCATACCCAAGGACTTTCGTGATCTTTACCACGACTATTTCACCAGTCTCTGGCTCTTCAGTCATTTCCAATTACCTGAACACTTTGACAACTTTGGCTTTAAGTTTTATTTTGTGGGCAGTGCTCTTGCCAAGCTCTTGGCCGCATACCAAGCACTTTGGGTTACGGCTCGGGGCAGAAAAAATAACCTGCTCGTTGCCACAGCCCTCGCACTTCACTTTCAAAAACATGTTTTTGTGTTCGCTTTTCAATTCTTCCACCATAAACACACCCGGTTAGTTCCTTGAAGCAAGCTTCCTTTGGATGAGAAGCTCTGCAGTCTTCCAAGGGAGCTCAACACTCTGCCCAGCAGAAAAAGGGCCGTACTCTTTCATGTCTGCTCCGATAAAACTTGGAATGTCGGAAAGAATTTTTATTGAGAGCTTTTTTAAACCCTTTTCCTTGGAAGAGCCATTTTTGGCTCTTGAGCCAAACAAAACACTGGCTTTTTCCTTAAAGTCCTTCAACACGGACAAGACTCTTTTGAAGAGCTCCTTTTCCTGCACGCTCATCCCATCAAGCGAGTACTCGTTCGTGCGCGAGGCAACAAGCGCCTTGTTCAAAACCTTGCGCTCCCTGATTGCAAGTATCTCCCTAACCATTTCCTCGAGGTTAGTGTAATCACGAGTGCCACGCAGAGAACCATTCCTCAGACTGGAAAGGTATTTCTCGCGCTCGCTTGAAAGAAAGGCATTGAGCTCTGACATAAAGTCCTCGGCAAGCTCCACGAGCTGGCTCGAGTTCTTCTCCAGCCTGTGAATCCTGCGAACTTCATCATAATCCAAGGAATCACCTTAAAACAGCCCTTCCCATTCCAACAAGGTAAACTGCAGCATTCAGCGGAAGCTCTTGCTCTGTCTGCTTGAATGCTGGAAAAGACTCGCCCCCAAGAGAAAACTTTGGTGCCTTATTAATAAAAACCCTTACTGGTTCGCTTCCAAACACAACAGCGTCCTTGAAGGGGTCAAATGCCCTCAGCTCTTCAAGCGAAACCTCCCTTGCAACAAGACCTGTGCTGCCATGCAACGAGCCGGGCAAGCGCAGAATCTTGTGAACATCAACAGAAGTCTGCCTGTCAATCGAGAGAGCAATTGATTCCTCGCGCAAGGCCTCCTCGATGAGCAGGTTCCAGAACTTTTTGCTCGTCTCAGGCTTCTCGGCTGGAATCGGAAAAAGAATGCCCTCTTTCATTTTCTCCAAGATTATGTTCCTGTTTTTGATGAGAAAACTGGACCTCGCTCGCTTAATGTTTCCATGCACTGCAAGCTTTTCAGCACTCCAGTTTTCAATAAAAGAAGAAAGCCTTTCCATAAACCTCTTCTCAATGCCTTTTGCGTTGCGAAGCACAGGACAAGTTAACATTGAGGACTCAGCCCTGCCAAAGCCATGTGCTTCAAGGTCAAAGCCGTTCAGGGTAAGGTAATCAATCAACTCGTTCCTGGCACTCCTTGAAAGGGAAATTGCTTTTTTGCTTCGGATGTGAACATGAAAACCTGCCTTGCCGGAAAAATTCACGCTAATGCCCTCCTCAAAGCCCAGCTCGGAGGAAAGCACTTCAACCAGCTTGAAGGTCTGCTCTTTGGCTGCGCCAAGGCACTCGCTGCAAAACCACTGCTTTACCTCAACCTGAGAACCACACTTCGGGCAGGCTTGCACGCTGCCCTTTCCCTCCGCACCACACGCTGGATTCTTGCACTTCCAGGAGTCATGCTCTTCCTTGCACTTGGTTTTAATGTCATCAGCGTCAAACTCGTAAATCAAGTCTGCTCCCATGAAGCCCTTTGCGCTCATTGGCCTTGCAGAGGGCCGCTTGTAGTAGGCAGCAGAATAGGAAATGAACGGCGGCACGCTTTCTTTCAGAAAAGAGTTTAACTCCTTCAAGCCAGGAAAAAACATGTGCCTGCGCACGATTTTCTTGCCAAAATCACCGACTCCAAACTCGCGCTGCTCAATTGCAGGAATGCCCCTGAGCGAGTGCTTTTCATAGTATTCCTTGAAGTTTTTGGCAAGGAAAACTCTCTCTTTTTCCTCCATAAACATACTCCTGGAAAAAAAACCATTTAAACCAGGCGCAAAGCCCGCATCACACCTAACCACTTGCTTGGTTTGGTGTTGTTTGAACTGGAGATTTTGCTTCACGTAAGCCCTGCCTGTAGTACTGCACTGGGTGCGAAACATTGCACTTGGCAATACATAACGCGTGAGAGCGAAGCTTGGCACAGGTGGGAGGCGAGTAACCCCTGCCAGAGCGCCCGCCTCTGAGAATCTTCTTCAGCTGGTAGCGCGTTATCTTTTCATCGTAGTTTGGGGCATTAGAGAAAGCCTTTCCAATCTCCTCCTCCTGCATTCCAACCGCCTTCAGGAAAGTCGCAAGGTCAAAGCGCGCGAGGTGCGAGAGGTTTTTTCCACCAAGCAGGTCAGCGTAAAGCTTTTCCATGCAAGGCGGGAACAGCTCCGGCTTGACCTTTCCGGAAATCTTTTCAAAAACCGCGCGCTGTCTTGCCTGCAAGGCAGAGCCAAGTTCAAAAGCCTCATTTTTCACCGCCAATGGCACTCCCTCAAGCGGAACCGGCAACGATTCAAGTATTCGAACTGAAACAATGCCTGAAAGAAGCCTTGCAAAGCGCTCTCTATCCAGAAAAACCCTGCCCTTCTCGACCCGCTGGTTAACAAGCTTCATGCTCCCATCACTCAAGCCAGCTGAGAGAAAAACCGGAACGCTGACAGCATAACCATCCCCGCCAGCCGGCTCGAATTCAACCCCAAGTTCTCTTGCAAGCCTTATCTTGAAATCCTCACCGCGCTCCTCCAAGAGAAGCTTGAGCGCAGCTTTCTCGTTGCTCTTCGCAAATCCGGTGAAAAGCCTCTCGTTTCCAATAACTGAAACATAAACTCGGGCAAGCGGGTAAGAGAGAACCTCGCTTTCAAGGAGCTCCCTGTGCCCCTCGAGGTTTGCCTGAAAGTACGGCTTGCCCCTGAAGGCACTCTTCACACGCTCTGCTGCGCTCTTCTTTGCTCGCTCGCCCAGGCCCCCAAAGGAAACACCCAGTTCTTTTATGACACGCTTTCCGGTTGCACTGAATGGAAACTTCTGGGCAAACTCCAAATCCGCCAACAACACCATAAAAATAGTGGAGAGCATTTTGTTTTAAAAAGAAGGAGTGCAGGCTTCCGGTAAAAAAACCTGGCTTGAAATCCAAAGCCTTCTCTGCTGCTATAAAAAACCTGGCTTGTAAATCCAACCTGAAACCAGAAAAAGAACAATAATATTCCAAGGATCCAAAAGAATAGAAATCCTTTGGTGCTGGTTGTAGAACCAGTTCAGCTTACAATTAAAGCCTTCAAAACCGTATTTATTTCCTATACTCTAAAAGATGGAAGTTTTCTTGTGGTTCCCCTTCAACCCTATATTTCAGTGTGAAAAGCCTGGTTCCCCTGGGAATTACATACTGGTTTAAATTGCCATTTTTTTGAATGAAGTAGTCACTTAAAGACCCGTTAAGTGATGCTTGAATTGAGGAATTTGGAGGTATTATAAATTGACCAGATTGACCCGAAGGGTAGAATGTAAAATACTGATACCTGCATATTTCACATTTAAGATCTCCAATGATTGGGTCAAACATTATTTGCCTGTCGGACTGGTTAATAATTGTAAGCTCTGGAAAAAAACCATCTTCGGTTTGGATGTGAGGCACACCGCTCACAATAAGGCCAACCTGAGATTCAGAAAAAGGCTTGCTCTCTGGGCTTGAGAAGATCCAAAATAATGCAATAGCGGATAACAAAATAGCAATAACACTCAAAACAATGGCAATTTTAGGATCCTTCATGGATTAGATCATCAACAAAAAGTTTTTAAATTGGTGTCAACAGGCATTCAATGCTCTTCCAGTTTGCCTGCATAACCATTCCGTCCGACAGTATTTGGCCCAATTTCCTATCTTGAGAGAAAAACTTGTCGAACACTGTTTCTTCTTGCACTCTCAAGTTCAACAAGTTAAGGGTATTCTCTCGCCGCAACCAAGGCATTACCTCCCGCCAAGGCAAGAGCAACAGTCGCACAAGGATTTTTTTTAGTAACGTTTAGCGGAATCGAACTCTAGAAGGGGCTTTAATAATGCCAAGCCAATTCGTTAAAGTGAGTGCAGATGGTTTCGCCAAGAAACTGGAGAAGCTTCGGAATTGTGATAATTTTCTCCTTGCATGCACAAATTCGACTTTGCCAAAGGCAAATCCCAGAATCGACTGTTAGAGATCACTTGAGAAACCCTGCATCA
>CAZGDN010000036.1:0-7131 GCA_964525235.1 uncultured archaeon
AGTCCATTGTAATAGTAGTCTCCGCAAAATTCTTTCAGTGGGCAGGTGGGTTTTATCATACCAATAAAAACCCAAACAATCTTTGCCTTTGTTCTCGGTTTTGCAACAGGCAAGGGATTTACTAAAAAACCTTGGCATGGCGAACGCTCCCGCATCGGCGTGGAGTTGAAGCCTTGGTTATAGTGAAAGAGAACGCCTTGGCTTTCAAGCCAAGTTTTTTTACTGTCGCACGTGGACTGCTTGTCTTGGAGTGGCCTGGCATGCAGTCATCCATAAAATTGATGCAGTAACCATTGTTCTGTTCACATTCGGTTTCCATCGGCATTGCTGTGGGCGTAGGAAGAGGAGTCACTGCTGGGTAGCTTCCTCTTCCTGCAAGACTTTGCCAATGCATTTTCCAAACTTGCAGGGGCATTGGATTATGTCTGTTTTCAGTTCATTGTTCTTGCAATAGCTTTCTTTCAGGTAGCTTCCTTTTCCTGCAAGATGATAACCATCATTGGAACAGAAGTCTGCTGCCCCAAAAGGTCTTTTGATTGCGTACCCTCTGTTGAAATAGTTTTTTCCGTCCTCGTCGAAGCATTTTTGTTCACAATCCTCTGGGCAGTTGTATGGCGTTTCATTGCCTATTATAAGGACAACATATTCCGCAAACTCAGCCCCTGTTGGATATCCCTCCACGTCGTACACGTAAACGGGAACAGAATTGATTTTATATGCCCTGTTTTTCTCCACTTCCTGCTGGCTTCCATCAACAGAGATTGTCGCTTTTCCGCTTTCATTAACTGAAACACACTTAATCTTGTGAGAAGCACTGATTGTTCCCTCTGAATACGAAACTGTTTTTTCTTGGTTATCTTCGAGAATTATCACTTCCGTTTCACTATTCGAGTCGGCCATGCATCTATTGTCCCCGCAATTCTGCGGTTTTTTACCGAAGTCTGCAGTTATTTCTTTTACGTTGTTGCTTTCGTTTGACTCATTTACAAGGTTTGAGGGATCAACCTCTACTTTGATGTTGTGCTCTCCTGTTGTGAAGAACTTGCCATAGTATTCTGTCAGCTCCTTTGTCTCGCCTGCTACGATCATAGATCCGCTTTGGTGGCTTCCTTTAAGCGAGTTAATCTTCCAGCTGCCCCCCGGCATGTTATAGTCCACGGTAAATTCCACTTCAAATACAGTTGCTTTTGCATCCCCCTGATTTTCAATTATGGCTGTGGCTTCGTCGGTGTCTGGGTCAACCATGATCCCGCTTACCACGAGGTCTGACTTTGGTTCGCTGAATTCTTTGAAAGAGTCAATTTTATTATTGCCTTCGTCTCCTTCTTCAACACTGTCCTCTGTGTCCACAACGACTGTTACCAAATGCTTGCCTTCCACTGGATCGCCACTTGGCTGCTGCAGCTGGAACTTCAGGGTCATTGTTGCTCCAGCGTCAAGGAAATTAACATCTTGCCTCTCCATTAACCACCCCTTATCAAGCCATGCTTTGACCCTGAATGGGCCTGCTGCCTTTTTTCCCTCATTCCGCACCACGACTTTTACCTCGTCTGTTGCAGGGTTAACAGTAATTGGTTTTTGTGGGAGAAGGTCTGGTGCATCTCTGCACTCTTCGTTACTGTCGCATACTTCAAAGGGGTAATAACAGCCGCACTTGGAACATTTTGGGACTAGTGTTCCATCCCAGCAGTACATGGGCTTTTGCTTTGAGCATTCACCATGCTGGGTGTCATCTTGGCAACCTTTAAAGCTCACTTCAAACTCAGCTGTTCCCTCGAGGTTGTTTTCCTCTACAGAAATTGGCTGTCCATTTTCTCCAACTAATGCAGCGTAAACACGGTATTTCCCTCCATTCATTAATGCCGTATGACTAGGGTTCCATTCTTGATCAAGTTTGTAAGTTTCACCAGGCTGGACAACAATTTCTTTATTTACTACTGTACTAAGAAGCTGCCATAACCCGTCTTTGTACTTCTCCAGCCTCATTATAAGCGTTCCTTTAAGTTCATAGTCTAGGTTGTTCACAATCTTTGACTGCTCTGGTTTTTTGCCAGGGTAAACTCCCCTATGCTGGAAGTCATGCTGGAAGGTCTGCCACTCGACTGCTTGCTCATTAAACTGCCCATTTAGTTCCAGAACGTGTACAACGCCATCATCTGAAGCAATTGCTAGTTCGATATCACCATCGCCGTCAATATCGCCAATCGAGGGAGAGCCGTGGATACCTTGCAGTGCGCCCCATGATTTTAATTCAGAGCCATCACGGTTGAAAACCCTTATTACCTTGCTTGCTTGCCCTGCTTCGAGATGCGGTGTTGTGCCTATGGCAATCTCCATCTTTCCATCTCCGTCAACGTCCGCAACCACTGGCGAGGAATAAATCCTGCCGCCGACCCAGACAGGCCAGCCAGGCATAATAGAGCCGTCACTTTCCAGCACATAAATCTTGCCATCCCATACTGACGTTTCAGTGCTTATACCCATAACGATTTCAGCTTTTCCATCCCCATCCATATCTGCAATGGCAACTCCTCCAGCCTTAAAGTCGCAGAAGGGTTTTGGCCATCCTTCAACGGTTGTGCCATCATGGTGCCATGCATATATATTAAGGAGGTCACCTGCTACAATTTCGGGTTCTCCGTCCCCATCTATGTCACCAACTGCAGGCGAAGTGAAGATTTTTACTCCGCTTGAAACGCTTGATTTTGGCCATCCTTCAACGGTTGTGCCATCATGGTGCCATGCATAAATTTTGGTCCCCCCACCAGCAATGACCTCAAGGTTCCCATCATCATCAAGGTCAGCGATTGCTGGCGTGGAGACTCCAGTATATGATTCAACAGGCTCCGGCCAGCCATTTACATTAGAGCCATCACCATGGAATGCATATATTTTTCCATAGCCAGAAGCAATAACCTCCATTGCACCATCTCCATCCAAGTCCGCCAGCGAAGGTGAAGCAATAGTTTCGCCAATGCTTTTTGGCCAGCCATTTTTTATTTTCCCATCAGGAGAAAAGGCGTAGATTTTACTTGTTCTGTCTCCTGTCACAACGATTTCAGGAACGTTGTCTCCATCAATGTCACCGACTGCAGCAGATGAACGAAAGAATTGCCCCAGTTCTTTGGGCCAGTTCTCCCTCTCTGTGCCATCATAGTTCAGCACATGCAACCTACCGCTAGAAGGATACTCATAAGCATATTCCCCGATTATCACTTCCATCTCGCCATCACCATCGAGGTCGTAGAGTGTTGGCGTGTTTGAATATGTGTCTTCGCCTGTTGGGTGCAGTTCAACAGGCCACCCGTTTAGGTAATCAGCTTCTACTTTCAGAGAAACGCTCAGTGTACTGGAAGCATTCTCTTCAACTGTGACCACTCTTGTTTCACTCTGGTAATAAACCTTTTTTATTTTAACTTCTCTTTCCCCTGGGTTCATGTAGATTTCGAGGCTTCCATTTTCGGGGGTTGTCCCTCTGAACACATAGTTCCCGAACTCCAGGTCCTTTACGTAAACCTCAGCCTTGCCAGGGTTTGTTTCCACCTTCAAGACTCCCAAGGGCTCGACGCTCATATTGCAGTTTTTGAAGATTTCCGCATTAGAGTCATCGCAGTCCATTATTGAGTCATCGCACGCTGGGCAGTTTGATGGTTTACTCCCAGTTCCCCAATAACAATACCCGTCAGAGTCGCTGTCCATGCAAAGAACGCTCTGTTGCACTGGTGGAATCGGAGTGTCAATTGAGTAGAGAAACAGGCTGTCAATCATACTATCTCTCATATTTATCCTAAAATACCCCTTTTCGCCCCAATCAGTACCCCAGCTATTTTTTATAATCCAATAACCCAATCCATCGTGCTCCCCCCAGCCCACCATGAGGATTGCGTGATATCCGAGTAATGCGCCAGAGGAATGAGAATAAATTCCCCCAGTGTACACCTTGAAGTCCTCATAAACAGCCATTCCAGTAACAATTGGGCCTTTTTCCATTAGTGTTCTCTTGATTGTTTCAATTTTGTTATCCGGCAGGCTTTCATAACCCCCAATTTTCCATGCATTCTGTGACCACGAAGAACATTTTTCAGAGCAAAGCGTTGGATTATAGCCACACTCATTGTATGCAATGCAGCCTCTTGCATCGATTGAAGTGTAGGGATAACAGGACTCCAGACCAAGGCCAGTGTCTTTGATGTATGCAAGAGCAGCTGGTGGGTAACCCCCGTTACAGCCGTTTCCGCAATTGGTGCAGCACGAGACAAGCCCCTGCTCTGCCAAGTCTAGGTTCAGTGCTGGATTGTTATAATAGGTCAGTGCCTTTGCCTCGACACCTGCTGTTGCAGCAAACGCCCAGCAACTACCACACTTGTGGGGCTTTGACTGGTCTTTAATTGGCGTAATATAGTTTTGACCATTTAAGTTTCGCCAATCGAAATACCTTGGGAGCTGTGTGACAGCGGTTCTTGTCCCTGTTTCCCTTACCAGAAGGCGCTTGTTAACATCAGCTTCTTGTTTTTTGGTGAGTTGCAAGCCTAGTAAACCCTTGAATTCATCATTGCTTAAAATGGATATTTTGTTGTATCCTGCTTTCCATGCGCCGCCCTTTAGTGCTATGGCTCTTTTTATTGCATTGATTTCAGCAACCCTCTCATAGCGTTCGCTTAAAGGCAGTTTTTCAAGCAAGGGCTTCACTGATTTAGGCACATTCCCTAAATCAATATCAGGTGGGTCGGTCAGGAGTATTTCCTCGCCTGGGTAATACTTGGTCTTTCTGGTGTCAATACTGAGGTATGCCTTTGGCTCTGGTTCTTTTTCTCCAGCGCCGGCTGAGCCAGTCCGGTACCCTTTGCCTTTAATTGCTTTTTCTTTACAGTCCTCGGGGCAGTAATCGGAGTTCCACGTGTATTTTTCGCCTTCTTCGCAGATTTGGTTTCCGCAAGCGCTCTTTTTTTCACCCAGCTCATCCAGCACCCCAGTTTCAATAATCTTTTTCCCCCTTCCCTTTTCCATTAAGCATTCTACTTTGTAGGTATTGGCATCAACCAAGAGCTCTTTTGATTCTTCCTTTTGTCCAACATAAATTACCCAATAGCCTTTTTCCTGGAGTTTTTTGTCACACAACCCAAGGCTTTCGAACTTCTTAACCGCTTCCTTGTCAAGATAAAAGGATTCAATCTTTGCTGTTGGGTATTGGGCTAAGAATTCCTTTACCTCGGGGATTTCCCTAAATCTTGCATAGTCGGGCTTTTTTTCAGCACAGCCAGCAAAAAGAAGCAAGAAAGAGAGGAAAGCCACAGGTATTATTAAAACTGGCTTTTTCATCATATTAACTCTTACTAATGTTATATTTATACTTTACTGCTTTGCTGGCTTTGCTTCTAATTCTCGTCTGCTCTTAAATTCCAAAGTTGTTCTAAATCATTCAACTGCTTTTTATTTCTTATGCCTCCATCTGAAGAGATTTAATTTGTTTGGATTCTTATTGAATAGCGCGCAGAATAAAATCCCTGAACGGGATTGCCCCGTAAACAATCTCTCTCCCGGCAAAGTGTGCCATTACTTCTCTCTTTGGAAAGCCCATTTTTACAGCGAGCTTGGCGCTCAAAACATCAGCGAGAAGCTCTTCTGCTGTGCCAGCATCCATGGCGTGCTTTTCCGCGAACTCCAGCAGCTTGGGCTTTGGGAAGTGCGCGTACTCGTGGCACAGGGTCAGGATTCCGTCAAGGGTCATCTTGTCGCCGGAAAAAACATGCCCTGCTGGAAGGTTAATGTAACTCTTCCTCTCCACTCGCCTTAAGCCGCCAATCTGGATTACCCTGTAATAGCTCACGTTCTCTCCCTGTGTCACGCTCACGCCAACCCTGTTTCCCTTCCTGTAATAGTTCGCCCGCAAAACCCTGCTCGGATAAAAGTAGATTGGAGTGCGTGCAACGTTCTCCAGCATTAACTCAAACATGTCCCTGACGATTTGCGTCCTTGCCTCTCTCTTTAATTCATTCAATGCCTTTGCGGCATTTGAAAGAAAAGAATCAAGTGCTTTCCTTCGCTTTTTTGTCAGAACAGGTTTTGAAAAGAGTGACATACCAAAAAAGGGAACTGAAGATATTTAATTCTTCGGATGTGTTTTATTGCTAAAGAGCCTTGCAGATTACTCTTTATTTATTTCACTTTACGGCCTGGTGTTTTAATATGGCTTTTATTTTTCTTGTTTTTTTGCAGTTCTTTTATTTCTGCCTGGATTCTCAAGGCTTCTTTTCTGTACTCTTTTTCCGTTATGTGTCTCTTGTAAAACTCGAGTTTTAGGTTTTTGAGCATGATTCTTCTTTTTGCTATTTCAAATCTTTGTTTTTCCTTTTTGGTGTTTTTTTCCTTAATGTGATTTTTTAGTTCGATTGTTCCACTAATTGCGATTATTAAAAGTATCATGCCTGCGAAAAACCAAGTTAGATCTGCTGCTTTGCTTATTGTTGTGTGTATGGTTTTGTTAGAGTTCCAGTCATCATGGAGTGCAAGGTGCAGGGCATGGGTTCCAACTGGAATTTCCCGTTCCAGTGCAGCAGTGTAAAGACCCTTTTCCAGTCTGTGTAGTTCTATATTTTGCAACGAGCCGTCAACTATGAGAGTTGCTGGCATTTTTTCCACTTCTTCATTTTTTCCATCTTGCTTTTTTATTTCAACTGTTATCGAGCGAATGCCGCCGGCCTGGGAAATGTTCTCTCCATTAACTGGCTGGACAAAGATTATCTGCCTTTCCCTGCGACTGTTGCTATCAAGAATTGATTCGTTTTTTTCACATTCTCTTGTTTTGGGGTTGCATTTTTCTCCCTTGTTGCACCCGCACTTTGTGCAGTTCATTACAAGTGATTGGTTTTTGCAGTAGAATGGTTTGTACTGGGAGCACTCGCCGTTTTTCAGGGCACCGCAGTCCCTGTTCGGGGTCGGGGTTTTTTGGGGCTGTGCTGGTTGTTGGGTTGGGCTTGGTTCAACGCATTCTCCGTTCTTACAGCCGTTTTTGCAGTAAACTGCTTTTCCCCAGCTGCAGTCTCTGTACTGGTAGGATTTTTGGTTTTCTGTCCTGCACTTCCATCCAGCAGCACATTTTCTGGGCCACTTTGGAGCGTGATGGCGCTTGGG
>CAZGDN010000036.1:7231-10946 GCA_964525235.1 uncultured archaeon
GTGGGGCTGGGTGTTGTGGTGGGAGCAGGTGTGGTTGTGGGAGTTGGAGTGGGTGCCTCAACTTCACTGGCCTGGAACCAGTACACTCTCGCGTCACGGAGAACCATAGATCTGTTTTTAATTTTAACCCGTGCTTTTTCAAGAAAAACGGTTTCCTTAAGCTTTATGTGTGGCTGATCAGAGTCTTTTAGGTCAGCCTCCCCTATGTAATGCCACTTTTCAGCATAGTATAATTCAACGTGTGCATATAAGTCCGTCTTGTAACCAACCCCAAAACGTATTTCATCAGAGTATATGCCCTTAAAATTGAAGTCAAGGTATGTCGTTTCCCCCAACATTGGTAGCTTGTACTGGGCGTAATTTTCATCAGGTGCAATGGCATTCTTTGGGTTGTTCCAGTCTTCTCCATTTGCAGAGACTGGGTTTACCCATGTGGCTGAAGCAAATGGTAAAAGAGGCAAAATTGCAAACAGTATCAGGAATAGTTTTGAATATTTTCTGATCATTTCAAAATAAATACCTCCTTCTCTATTTAAATGTATGAGGGGCAGTAGAAAACAGGTTATGCTTTTAGGAATTCTTTGAACTCTAATGCTTTTTCAACCCTGCCAATGGCCATTCTCTCACTGCCTCCTCCTTTGCCACCGAATTTGTCCAACAATTTGTGGAGTTCCTCGCTTGCATTCTTCCCGGACTTTGGTCCGCACATTGCCACGATGTTCTGCCCTGAGCCAAGCATGACAACTGAATCTGGCTTTTTTGAAATAATGGAGTTGCCTGTTTCAATCAGGGTTCTTGTGTCAACTCCTTCAAAGTATGCTTTTAGCTTCTTTTCCTTTTTTTGCATGAGTTCAAGGGCTTTTGCTCTTGCAATGCTTTCTCTTAGGTTTTCCAGTTCCTTCCTTAAATCCTTCCACTCGCGGAAAAACCTTTCGCTTGTTCTTGGCAGCTCGTTTTCCTGAACCGAGAAAACCCGCGCGGAGCCCTCAAGGAGCTTTTCCTTGCGGTGCACTTCCTTTACTGCCGGAGCCCCGCACGCAAAAACAATCCTTTCAACGCCATCCTGCACTCCCTCTCTCCTGAGAATCTTGAAGAAGCCTATTTCGCCAGTGCTTTTGACGTGTGTGCCGCCACAGGCTTCCACGTCAATGCCTTGCACTTCAACCACTCTTAGCTTCTTGCCTGGCACATAGCCCCCCTGGTAGAGTGTAAAACCATATTTCTTCTCTGCTTTCACGCGGGGCATTTCAGTGCTTGTAACCGGGATATTTTGCTGAATGAACTCGTTCACCATTAACTCAAGTTCCCTTAGTTGCTCCGAGCTCAGCCTTCTGTAATGGGTTATGTCAAGGTGGGCTTTTTCTTCGTCTTTTCTCGCACCGGCCTGCCATATGTGCTTTCCAAGCAGGTTCCTGGCAGCAGCGTTCAGCAAGTGCGCGGCAGTGTGGTGCCTTGCAAGCTGTTTTCTTCTACGCAGGTCAATTTTTCCAATTACTCTCGTTCCCTTCTTGAACTCTAATGGTTTTTTCACGTAGTGAAATATTACACCCTCGTGCTTTTCCACATCCTCAACTTTCACTCCGTTCAGCGTGCCCTTGTCTGGCGCTTGCCCTCCAGTGCCAGGGTAGAACAGCGTGCGGTCAAGGATTACTGCCTTGCCTTCAAGGCCAAGCACTCTCGCCTTGAATTCACTTAACTCTTTTTCCGAGTAATACAATTCCCTTGTTTTCCTGTACTTTTCCAGCCCAAGGAACATTGGCTTTTCTCTTTTAACTGACTCGTTCTTCTTTGCAATCAACTGGTAAAAGTTTTCCGGCACCTCGATTTTAAGCCCTTGCTTTTCTGCTTCTTCCTCGAGCAACTCAACTGGAATCCCATCACTCTCATACAGCCTCACCAGCTCCACCTGCCCAATTTTTCCCCCCTTTCTCATGCCCTCAATCAGTGCGTGTAGCTTTTTGCCAGCGCTTGCCCTTGACTCTTTTTCCTTTTTTTTCTCCTCTGCAATAACCTCTCCGGCGGAAAAAACCGCTTCCCCAAGCGTGTCATCAAAACCCTTCAGGGCTTCAGCGTGGTCGCGCAGTACAGTATCAAAGTCAATGTTTAAGCCGAATTCTCTGTTGAGCGCAAAGGCCCTGCGCAGAATCATTCTCAGGTTATAGCCCCCGCCGGTATTGCTTGGAAGCATGCCGTCAGCTGTAGCGTAAAGAATTGTTTTCAAGTGGTCAGCGCAGGCGTAGAGGGCCTGCACTGGTTTTATCTTCTCGGAGAAATCCTTCTCGCTCAACCCAAGCTCTCTCAAAATGTGAAATTTTTTCTCCCTTAGTTTTCCTTCTTCAACATCAAGCCTGCCGGCAAGCCTTGAGTACGTTATGAATAGTTTTTTGTCATAGGAAAAGCCAGCGTTCCTGTACATTCCCCTCAATACTTTTTCAAAGGTCACATCATAGCTTGTCGGTGTTCCATTGCTGTACCACGCTAGTCTCTCCAAGCCAGCACCCATGTCTATAACCTTGGTTTTAAGCTCCTGGCTCTTCCCGTTGCCGAGGTCTTTGAACTGCATGAAGACACAGTTGCCTAACTCGACGCCGTTCGCGCAGTACTCAATGCATGGCCCGAACGTGCCACCGCCAGCCCACACATCCTCCTGGAAGCAAATCTCTTCAGGTTTTACCCCAATTATTCTGGTGAGATATTCAAAGTCGTACTCCAGGGCTTCGTTCTTCCAGTAGAACAGCCCGGTTTTGCGTGAATTGAATGCGTGCTGTCCGAACATGACAAAGCTGGTGTAGTGCTGCCCTGTTACCCCAACGTTCTCGACGTCCTTGAACCTGAGAGAGGCCTGTGGCACAATCAAGGGGTTTGCTGGTGGCTCTATTTCACCGCTTACAACGTATGGCTGGAAGTCAATAATTGAAGCATTCGTGAAATAGAGGTCGTCTCTCCATCTTGCAACAACTGGGTAGCGTGGAATGCTCGTGTGCTTTCTTTTCACGAAAAACTTTTCAATCTCGCGCCATGTTTCAATGTAACCAAGCTTTTTTCCCTTTCTCCCAATGAAATCAAATTCAACACAGGTTGAATCAGCGCAAACTCGCCTATCAGGGTCAAGAGTCCAGAATGCTCTTCCGCACTTCTCGCACTTTTTTCTCACAAAGCCCTTTTCAACCAGGAACTCTGTCCTGTAATGCTTTTTCCAGTCCCTTGCAAACAGTTTTCTCAGCTCTTCCTTTGAAACACTCATCCAAACCACTGTAATGAAACAATAATAATAGAACAATAATGGAGAAATAATTAAAGGTTTGCTTATAACTGTTTCCATTCCTGTAAGAGTTTCTTTCTAGTTTATACTCCGCGATCTGCGAAGCAATGCCCAAAAAACTGAAGATTTAAAAGCAGGGCAGTGGAGAGTAAGCCGCCTTCTGTTTCCCACCGCTTTCACGGCAGCAGCCGGCATTCGTCTCAGCGCCTCTTGGGGCTTGCACCCAACCAGCGGCCGTTTCACTTCCCTGCACGCACCTCAATTCAAATCATCGTCAGCGCGCGGGAATTCGTTTCTGCTCCGCTGGGCACCCTCTCAGGCGCACGCTTTTCACGTTTTTGCACGGGTGGGCGGACTTTCCTCAGTTTTCGTAGAGAAAACCGTTAGCCAGCCTTCCACTACCCTATAATAAATAGTGATTCCAAGGTTTAAAAACATGTGTTTTTGGGTTTT
>CAZGDN010000037.1:0-10743 GCA_964525235.1 uncultured archaeon
GTTGGAACTGTCATTTCCACACTTGACTCTCCAAGCCCGAGCCAGATGAGTTTTGTTGTCACAAACGGTTTGGTTCACCGTGGCCAGTACGTTGAAGCAGATTACTCCCAGGGCACAATGGTTGCACTTGTCACAAACGTTGTGAAGACAAACCGTTACTTTGAAAGAGCTGACTCTGTCAAGGAGTTTGAGGCTCGTGGTTCTGCTTTGTTTGAGCAGTTTCCTGTGAGCGAGTGGGAGTACTTAGTTGCACAGGCGAGGCCACTTGGAGTGTTCCAGGGTGAGAGGATTTCAAGGGCAAGCTTTCCCCCCTCTCCTGGAACGAAGGTAAGGATTGCAAGTGCTGAGACCCTGAAAAAGTTTTTCAGGTTTGACGAGGAAAAGGGCTTGTTTTTGGGCAGGGTTGAATTCCATGACCTGGATGTAAAGCTTAACATGACAAAGCTGTTGAAAAAGCACCTTGCAATTTTGAGCATTTCCGGTGCGGGAAAGTGTGTAGGCCCACATTCTCGCGTTTTGCTCAGCGATGGCAGAAACATGGAAATTGGGAAGCTTGTTGAACAGCATTTGAGCAAGCAGAGGGTAATTGAAGATGGCGTTGAAATCTCTTATTCTAACCCCCTGGCTCTTGAAGTATTTTCTTTGAGTAAAGAGAACAGGGTTTCAAGGTCGAAAATTAGGGCTTTTACAAGGAGAAAAGCACCAGGGGAAATGCTTCGCATTCACACCAGAAGCGGAAGGGTGCTGGAAGTAACACCAGAGCACCCCATTCCGGTAATGAGTGGCTCCATTGAATGGCTCCCGGCATCTGACCTTGTGGATGGAAGTTACCTGCTTCTCGCAAAGCCAATGGTTGCTGGTTCAAACCAACAGATTGACTGCTTTGATTTGTGGAGGAATTCAAAAAAGGTCAGGGTAAAAGACGAAGAAGTACTGGGTTTTGTCAGGAAAAAGTTAACAGAAAAACATTCCATGAAATCTCTTGCACGGGCCAGTTCAATCTCTTATGGGACTCTTCAAAACTGGTTTAGGGGAAGTGGCATCCCCCTGTTCTATTTAAAGAAACTGTGTGATTTTACAGGAGTGGATTTTAATCAGTTAAAGGAAAAGATTACAACTCTTGGTTATGGAATGAGAACAATCCCCTCGACTATTCTCGTGGATGAATCTTTTGCAAGGTTGTTTGGTTATCTGCTGGCTGAAGGGCATAACAATGGAAGGGTGATATCGTTTACAAATAATTGTCCAGGAATCCAGGAAGATTTTGCCAGCCTGTGCCAGCGGGTTTTCAAGGAGAAAGCGTGCAGGATAAAACGCGAAAACGAAACCAGGCTTTACAACACGCTCCTATCCAAAACACTGCAAAAGATTGGTTTTACAAATTCAAGCCGGACAAAGTTTGTGCCGGATGAAATTTTGATGAGTGATGAAAAAGTTGCCTCTGCTTTCTTAAGTTCTTTTTTTGACTGCGGTGGCTACGTTTCCCCAGACAAGCCAGAAGCAGAAATCTGCCTTGCAAGCAAGCGATTGATTGAGGCAATAAACCAAATCCTCCTAAGGCTTGGGATTGTTGCATTCAAGAGAGTCAAAATGATTAATTCAAAGTCTTACCCAAGGCTCTTTGTAAGGGGTTCCAAAAATCTCTCAATATTCAAAAAGCACCTTGGTCTAATTATTGATATGAAGAAGGAAAGGCTGGAAAGGCACATTAAAAAGCAATCCAATCCAAACTTTGATGTCATTCCAAACACCAAGGGCCAAATAAAAAAGCTACTTGAACTGTTAAGAATTGGCCCGAGTCAAACACACTCCAAAGGAATTCTGAATTATTTGTACAGGCGTGACAACCCAAGTCTCGAGAGCCTGAACTCGTTATTGAGTGCATTAGAAAACCGCTTTACTGAACTGGAGCTAACAATCGCATCCATAAAGAAACTGTTTTATTCCCTGCCAAATTTGACAGAGGATGAAGCAAACGAGGTTGTTGTAGAAGCATATGATAACTTTGACTTCAACCAGATTGCTTCTGGTTCTGGGGTTTCCAGCACCACTGCGAGAAGGGTTGTCCGTGGCATTACCAATCCAACAAACAGTGTTTTCAGGCTTGCAGAAAACGCCCTGGCGCTTCAAGGAAAGTCGGATTTATGCATTGAGGGGATAAATAGGCTTGATTTGAACAAGGCAGCATCCAGGATAAAGCACTTATGCGAAAAGCTCAATTATTCAACACAGGAGCTCTGCCTGAATGCTGGCATGTGGAAGAGGGCATTATGCGAATACAGCAATTTTAGCCGCACTCCGAGCTATTCATTTTTATACTCTCTTGCAAAAAACCTATTCAAAGAATCGCTTCGAATTGAAAAAAGCCTGCCGGAAGCCCGAGAGCTTCTAGACTCTATTGAATCCATAGCCAACTCAGACCTCTACTTTGATCAGATTACAAAAATAGAAAAATTCAAGCCAGGATACGAGCATGTTTACGATTTATGCGTTGAAGACCATAATTTTGTCTGCGAGGACTTAATAGTCCACAACAGTTATGCCACCAGCGTGCTTTTTGAAGAACTCCTTGACAGAAAAAAAGAGCATGGGAGAATTGCCTGCATTGTGCTGGATCCCCACGGCGAGTACAGCAGCTTTGCCCAACCAGTAAAGGACAAAGGGCACGCTGATTACAGTGACCGCACGCTCGTGGTAAAGGGCAGGAATGTTAGGATTTCTGTTCCCTCGCTGAGCGTTGGCATTCTTGCAGGCATAATCCCTGGCCTGAGTGGGGCACAGAAGCGAGATTTAAGCAGGGTGCTCTCAAAGCTGAATGAGGAAATGCGCTCTGGTCTTGGCCCATTTGACTTTGAGCGTGTGAAAAGAGCAATTTCAGAGGATGACAAGATAAAGGAGAACACCAAGGGCCCGCTGATTGGCTGGCTCTCCGAGCTTGAGTCACTGAAGCTGTTCTCAAGAATTGATTCTCCGAGTACGCGTGACATTGTGAGGCCAGGTGTTTTAACAGTAATAGATCTCTCCGATATAATAAATATTAAAAAGAAGCAAATTATTGTAAGCCACTTTGCCCAAAAACTCTTCAAGGAACGCAGGGCAAAGAGGATTCCTCCCTTTCTAATGGTGTTAGAGGAAGCGCATCAGTTCGTTCCACAGATGGCTTCAAAGGAGCAGGCGATTTCGAGGAGCATTGTCAGGACGATTGCGCGCGAGGGAAGAAAGTTTGGGGCAGCACTCTGCCTCATTTCGCAGAGGCCGGTGCAACTGGACACAACTGCTCTCTCACAGTGCAACACAAAGATCATTCTCCGAGTAACAAACCCCTATGATTTAAAGCACCTTGCAGAATCCGCTGAGGCAATTGACCAGCGTTCAATGGACATGATTACCTCTCTCCAGGTTGGCGAGGCACTCCTTGTTGGCGAAGCAGTGAACTACCCCCTTTTCTTCAAGGTGCGCGGGAGAAAGTCCTTGCCTTCAAAGCATGAGGTTTCACTTGAACAGGCTGCGCTGGACTTCGAGGAATCAAAGCGAAAAAAAGACAAGGAAACAGAGGCATTCCTCTGAGGCAGGCTGACTGTTCTCTTTGCCTAATAATGTTAAAAGCATTCTCACAGGTTTAGGGGAAGTGAACTCTCTCGCGTTCTTTTTAAACCCTGAAAACCTCTTTGTGTTATGCCTTCTAGTAATGCCTTTTTGACTGGCGTAAGCTATGCTGTCAAAGAGCACAGGGTAAAAGTGTTGTTCGAAAACAGTGAAGAAAAAACAGTGAAGGAATTCTTGTTTGTTCCAGAGATCCGAATGCCCTTGAACAACGCAGTGAGGGCTGTTGCCAGGGAGATTGTTTCACCTCAAACCGGGCTGGTTTTTAGTGAAAGTGCGGAGAAGTGTGCTCTGCGCTCGCCTTCCTTTAATCTTCTCAGGAAAGCGCATGCCCTTCTCTCTCTTTCTCTGAAGGCAAGCATTCCCCTGATAGAACCAGAGAGGCAGTTTCTCCTTGACCAGGGGTGGTCTTACTTTGACTGCTTTGAGCTAGAGGGTGGAGTCATTGGAAAGAAACAGCAAGGCACAGCGCTTTCCCAGCTTGACCTTCCAGCTGACATCACGCTCAGGGAAGCCCTTCTCTCAAGAATGCTTGCCCTCCCAGCAAGCCAGCTGCCAGAGGGTCCTCACGAAAAAGGCAGGGTGCTGTTGGAAAACGCTGCCTTCAAGTCATCCCAGTTTGTTTACAGCGAACAGGTTGTTCCCAAGAGTAATTCTCCGGGCAAGGTTTTAAGTGGGTTTTTCGAGCTTGACTTTTCGCGTGCCATCCTGCAAAGAATTGCTGATTCAAACATTGGCTTCAACTCGCTTAACTGTGGGTGCTGTAAGCCTGCGGGTGTTAACTCTGAGAATGTGCTTCCCAATTCAATGGTTGAAGTTGAGTTTTTTAACAACGGATATTTTTTTGAGTCATTGCTGCCGTCTTTTGCAAGTTTTTTCCATGAAAACAACAAGGGCAAGGAAAGCAGGCGAGCTAGAAAACAGGAATTTGCGCTGGAGCAGTTTCCAATAGGGCCATTTTATGCTGGACAGAAAGCGGTTGTACCGCTCGCTGATGCAAGAAAACTGGAAGGCGAGGGAAGTGCAAGGCAAACAGGCAAAGTCGCAGAGCTTTGGTGGAGTTGTCGCAGGAAACAGTCATTTCTCGCCCGCAAGGCAATGGAGCTTCTTTCAATTGAAGCGAGTGCGAGGAAGAAAGCCCTCGAACTTGAAAGAAGCGAGTTGAGGGAAAAGGGATTGAATGCTTTTAATCCCTGTTTTGAAAGCCGCGAGAAACTGGCCCTGGAAGAAGTTATTTCTGCAAGCCAGGAATTAATGAGGGCGCTCTTTTTTGCTCTTTTTGCCAAAGGCAATGGCTTTAGCCACAGCCGCGTTTGTGGGGCTCTTGAGGCGTTCAAGGGAGAAATGCTTGAAGGTTTCAACAGGCAGCTTTCAAGAATGAAATCCGAGCCCATTTATTCTTTTTCTGGCAGGGAGTTCATTCGCACCAGGGAAGTCTTCACTGACCTTGCGCTTGCCTCGAGAAAAATTGGTGTTCCACTGCCATCGCTTTGCTAAAGCATTTTTTTTCCATTGGTTGGAATGCAATAAAAGCGGCATTTTTTGATAGTTGTTCTTTTTTCCGCTGTTGAACTCTCAAAGAATGTTTTTTAATCCTTTCCTTGAAAGTTTTATTATTGTCTCTTTTTGAGTTTTTAACTCTTTTGTGGTGAGCATGGGTAAACTGACAAGGTTTGAAAAAACAAGGCTTATAAGCGCCAGGGCGCTGCAGTTATCCTTTGGGGCACCCCCGCTGGTTAAAACGCTTGACTCTGATACAGCCTATGATATTGCCAAGCGTGAGTTTGCTGAAAAAATAATGCCCCTGGCAGTAATTCGCCGTTACCCGAATGGCACGGTTGAAAGGGTTGAAGTGGAGTGATTGTATGGGTAAAGCGGTTCCAAGGATTATAAAACAGCGATCTAACGAGCTTTTGAAGGCATACCCTGAAAGCTTTTCAAAGGATTTTGAGGAGAACAAGAGGTTTCTCAGAGACCTCAAGCTGCCTTTTTCGAAGACAGAGATTAACCTGATGAGTGGTTATATCTCGCGAAAGATTGCGGGCAAAAAATAGCGCTTTTTTTTTGAATTAACCAGCTCAGTCTCTTATTGAAAGCATTTCGGCTCTTGTGATTCCCTCTCTTTCCTTGTTTCTGTCAAACAGGTAAAGCGCTGCATTTGCTGCTTTCTCCATTTCCTTGTTGTGCGTTATCAGGAAAACCTGTTCAACGAGGCCCGAGAGGTGTTCGCGCATCATTTCGCCAAGTTTTTCTACTGTTGCGCTGTCAAGGTTGTGGGTTGGCTCGTCAAGGATTAAAATGCCAAGGTTTCTTGCAAGCACCAGTGAGAATGATATTCTGAGTGTAAGTGCAACAGCGCTCCTCTCGCCCCCGGAGAGCAAGCCCTCGATTTTTCTCCATTTTCCGCTCCTTGTTTTGGTCATGATTTCATAGTCGCCGCTGCTGATTTCCATTTTGCTGCTCACGTAGTCCGCGTATGGGTATAGTCTCTTCCACACGGTTTCCATTGCTTGGTTGATTGTTTCAACAAGCTGCTCCCTGAGTTCTGCTTGCGTTGCCTTCAACGCGCTTGTAAAGAGACCGAGCTTTGAGAGGCCATAGTTCAAGGATTCAACTCTTGCCTTGGTTTTATTGAAAAGTTCTCTTTTTTCCATTGCTTCTTTTTCGCGCTTTTTTTTCTCTTCAAGCAGTTCTTTGAGGCCAGTGATTTCGATTTCGAGCGAGTGGGTTTCACCGCGCTTTTTTTCCAGCAAGCGCTCCAGGGCAAGGGCCTTTTCTTCATCAAATTCCAGCGATTTTATTTTTCCTTCAACCCTAACCCTTTCTTCTTTTTTTGCCTTTAGTTCCTGGAATTTTTCCAGTCCATTCTCCAGCCACTCAATTGCTTTTTTTTTCTTTTCAATTTTGGATAGCTCAAGGGCGAGTTTTTCTTCGCATAATTCTTTTTCTTTTTCTTCGAGCGCGACAAGTTTTTCTTTTTCCCACCGGGATTTTTTCAGGTTGTGTTCAAGTCTTTCAAGTGGTTCTTTTAGGCTTTTTAGGAATGCTGCCAGCTCTGATAGTGAGGAGAGTTCTTTTTCTAGCCCTGCGAGTTTTGCGTTCACTTTTTCTTTTTCGGAGGCCGTTTTGCCCAACTCTCTCTTGGTTTTTTCACTTTCCTCCATTATGTCTTTCAAGGCTTTTTTTGCTTCTCTGACAATCTGTTCCCTTGCTTTTTCGCTCAATGGCCTCCTGCAAAGCGGGCAATTTGGGCTTTTCACTCCAAGCTTTTCCAGGGTTTCCTCTTCTTTTTTGGACCGGCTTTCACTGACCTTTAGCTTTTCCCCTAGCTCTTTTTCTTTTCCTTCAAGTTCTATTAGTTTTTTTTCCATGCCCTGTTTTTCTTTTTCAAGTTTTTTTCTCTTTACTGCGCTTTCCTCCAGTGCTGTTTCAAGCTCTTTTGCTGAAGAAACCTTTTCTGGCAACCGCAAGCGAATGCTCCTGTTTTCTTCTTCCAGTGATTCCAGTCTTGCCCTCAAGGCTGAAGCATCGGCTTTCAACTTTGAAGCCAGTTTTTCTTTTTCTTCCAGCTTTTTCTCCATATCCAGGAGTTCGCCTTTCATTGAAGAGACTTTTTTGGGGTCAATAGCCTCGAGCTTTTCCCCGGCTTCCTCTTCGCATTTTTTCACGTCCGCCTCAAGCGATTCAATTGACTGCCTGATTGCTATGCTCTTTTCTTTCAGGGACTTGAACTCCACAGCTTTTTCTTTCAGCATTGATACTTTTTCTTCAAGCGCTTTTACTTTTTTCACGACTTCAGTGTGTTCTTTTTCCTTTTCAGTAATCCTTGCAGCAATCTCTTTGCTTTTGGTTTTGAGCTCTTCGAGTTCCCCGGCAGCGAGCCGCGAGCGCTGTTCTTCAAGATCGTGTTTTTTTTCTTCAAGCAGCTTTTTGAGCACGTTTGATAGGCTCACAGCGTTCTTTCTAACGCCCTCGTATGTTTCAAGTTCAAGTAATTCGTCAAACTTCTGTTTTCTTGCCCCAGCATTCAGCCTGATAAAGTAGTCCATCTGGTTTTGCTCAGAGTAAACAGCCCTTGAGAAAAGCTCGTAGCCAAGTTCAAGTATTCCCTCAATCCTCTCGTTGACATCGCTTACTTTTGGGCCAGCGAGAAACCTCCCCTCTTCGTATAGCTTTGCAGTGTTTGTCTTTGAACCACGGTGGATTTCTCTCTCAACCCTGTAAAGAGAGCCATTGTGAAAGAACTCTAATTCGACCCTTGCCCTGTCAGCCCGCGATGGCCTGTCCATTATAACATCGTCAAGCTTTGCCTCCCGCCTCTGCAGTTCTGGGAACGTGCCGAACAAGGCGAAGCAAATAGCGTTCATTACGCTGCTCTTCCCGGAACCCATTGTTCCAACGAGAACATTCGTGCCCCTCTCAAACTCCAGCTCTGTGAGCTTGTGCGAGCGCCAGTTCTCCAGCAAAACCCTTTTAATCATAGAAAAAGAGTAGATTAAAACAATTAAAAAGAAAACAGACAAATTCTAATCCATTGCTTTCCTCAGCAATCCATTGGCTCTTTCTGCCCTTTTATATTCAAGTATTTTTCAGTCTTCCTCATTAAGGACAGGATTCTGTCATGTCTTTGTATAACCCTGTTTAGCTGCTCACCCAGTTCTATCTTTTTTCGACAAGAGGAGTGCAGGGTTTTCTGTAAACTTGCTTCTTAAGCCATGAATCTGGGTAAAACCTGTACTGTTTCAGGTTGGCTTTTTCGGCTTTTGGTTGTTCTGTTCTGATTGTTTTCATATGCTTTTCAGGGTCCTCATTAATAAGATCCAATACCTTTGCCTTTCCCTCACTATTCTGCCAAACTCGGTGTGAAGTCTTTGCCTTTCCTTTTCAGCCGCTTCAAGCCTCGCACTCTTCTGGGCTGCTTTGAACCTGGTGGACTCTGCCCAACTGCTTCTTTGGCCTCCAAAACCCCAACCCCTTTCTCAGTCTTATAAATGGCGCTCCTACTCCCCGCCTCTGTGCCGGTTTTCTTGGCATACAATAATTAGCATTAAAAAAAGGAACCCAATTCCAGAATCAGAGCAGCGTGGTTCCCTCAACTTCAACTTGGTTTACGCTGGGAATAGCTTTGACCTCGTTTTCTAGTGCCTGCATCCTGCCATCCTCCTTGTCCGGGATCACTATTCCTGCCCTTATTACAAACATGCCGAATGCAAGGGGTTCTTTTTTCACTTCAACAACTCTCCCAGTCTTCAGCTGCTTGAGCTTTTCCACCACTGAGTCCTCCTTGCCCGGCTCTTCAGGGAACACTTTCAGGATAATCATTACTTCACCCATAAACTCACCTATGGCCCCACAAAGCCGCACTCTGGGCAAGTGTACGGCCGCGAGGAGTTCCTGCAGTTCTCACAGCGCACAATTTTGGCGTTGCCGCACTTTGGGCACTTGAACTCAACATAGTCAGATGTTACGACTTTGTTGCACGAAATGCATGTTTTCAACAGATTCACCTCAAAAAAACAAATTTAAACAATAAGCACTAATAATTCCTTTAGCACAAGCTTTTAAAGCTTAACAGGAAGGCCCTGTAGCTTAATGGACAGAGCATCCGGCTTCGGATAGCCTTTTCTTTTTGAGAAAAAGAAAAGCCTAGGGAAAAGAAAAAGGTACATGAAAATAAACAATTCCCATGTGCTTGGAGAAACCGGAAGGTTGGGGGTCCGAGTCCCCCCAGGGTCACTTGAATAGGGGGCTAGAGAAATTCTTCCCTTCCCTTTAGAAATCTTGACAGGTTGTGCTTGAAGACTGGGTCGCTTTTGGCTGTTTTCAGGAATTCTTCTTTGCAGAGAAAAGAGCACTTCTCTAGCGCCTTCTTGAATGGCGCTTTCTCAAATTTCTTTCTTTTTTTGACGAACTCGCGCGCGAGCTTTACTGCATTTGTGTGCTTTCTGGGTTCTTCGACAACCCACTTCCCGTTTTCAATCCTTGGACCAGTCAGAGCGCTTTTGTGTCTTTCAATGAATGCCCTGGAGTGTTCTTCCTGCCAGGCAAACGGGCCTGTGCAAATCACTGTTTTGTTCAGCTCCAGGGACTCCAGTTCCACAAAGTAGTCAATGCCTTTCTCTTCCCCTGCATAGAGTGAAATTCTTCGCACGAGGAAGCCCTCGCCCTCAAGGGCTTTTTTTAAGAGCTTTTTGAGTCTGCGCAACTGGCCCCATATTACATCGCTCAATGCCTTGCTTGGAAATGGCATTCTTAATGCGAACACTTGGTCCATTGTAATGAGTTTTTTCATTCTTTTCCTGGAGATGCTTGTTTTTCTCTTTGGGTAGAAGAATTTTCTTGCCGGGTTTTGCAGGAATGCCCTCGAGGCAGCAATTGCCCTCGCGAACTGTTCAATGCTGAGCGCAGCTGCAACGTTCCTGTTCTTGTCCGTTGGGTCAATGAATACGAGGGGCGCGTTGAATTTCTGCCTTGCTTTTTCCTCGTTTACTGGCGATAGGGACAGCACTGTTCCATGCTGCCATTGGCTCATGGCCCTTAGGCTTTCCTTGAAAGAACCATACTTTAATACCACGAGTTCTGCAAGGTAGCCTGAAAAGCCCTCTTTTTCAATCTTTGCACCATAGCAGTCAATGCCTTTGAGGAATGCCTTGAGAAGCCTTGCCTCTCTCCTTAGCGTTGGAGTTAGCCTTTTTAGCATGAAGCGCGTGTGAAAGGGCGAGCGGTCCACAGCGCTTTTTAGTTCTGAGGCTCTCTTCACCTTGTACGAGGGAACAATTTCCACTTCAAAGCCGTCAACTATGCCTTTAAGGTAGGGGTGTTCGCTGTACTCTTTCCAGTAAGGCTTTCCTTCGAACACCTTTCTGGCAACAGCAAGCCCCTCACGTTCAAACTCGCTTCTCGGCAGCTCCTTTGGAAACAGCACAAAAATGTCCATGTCGCGGTCCCCGCGAATATGCGTATCGCGCGCGATTGAGCCAACAAGCATTGCCCCAACGTGTCTCCCTTTAATGGACTGGATTTTTCTAATTATTGCTTCCGCTGCCCTTTTTTCCGCTTCTTTTTCCCTGTCTGTGGGGGTAATCCTTTCAAGCACTTCCCTCAAGAGCTTTTCCATGCAAACCAAATCTTTAATAATTG
>CAZGDN010000038.1:0-10666 GCA_964525235.1 uncultured archaeon
TTAACAAACTTTCCCCCATAAGAAGCCCACGCCTTTAGGCGTGGGAGTGTGTCACACAAATGATTCCTTTTAACTCAGGCTTTTTTATTCCAACAGCTCTGCTCCGTCAATCGCACCATCACTGTCCAAGTCAAGTCCCTCAACAGCGTGTGCTTTTTTTTCCGCGCTAAACTGGTTGCCTTTCACTGTCAGTGCTGTGTTTTTTATGAGTGAGAGGATTGCCGCGCGAGTGCCAGCGTTTCTTTTCCCTGCAAGGAACAGAATGCTCCTTGACTCAAAAAAGGGGTGCTGTATTTTTTCAACAATGCCAATGTTGTCCTCTGTGTATTCCTTTCCAGAGTTACTGCTCTGGATTATCCAGTGGGCGTTTTTTTGCTTGAAGGAAATTGAAAGGAATGGGTTGATTTGCCTGCTCAGGTTATTGGTTATAGGGCCGCCGATTACAACGAGGTTAGAGTTTTCTTCTTTCAGGTCTCGAACCATTGTGTCGAGAAAAACCAATGGCCCAGAGATCTTGCTTGAAAGCATGCCCAGGAAACCAGCCAGCTCGACTGCAAGGTGTGCATCGCGGGCTCTTGCCCTGAACTCGCCGTGCGAGTCAGGTGAGCCAACAACAATTTTTGCATTCAATGCGCCCCTGACGATAAACGGTTCAAAGAATTCCCTGATTGGCTCATCCAGTTTTTTCTCATTCACAGAAACAGCCGAAAAAGGGTTGCTTCGCTCGAGTTCTGAAAGAGCCGGCACGAGCGAAAAGCATTTTTTGCCAGTGGAATAAAACTTTGCAAGCCCGCCCTTTTTTTCCTCTCTTCTCACCACTTTTACAAGCCCGGCTTTCCTAAGGCGCTTTATATAATAGTAGACTTCCTGGCTTCCAAGCCCGAGCTTTTTGGATAGCTCGGCAGGATAGGACTCGCGGACAGCAAGTTCGCTGAATATTCTCCAGGCTTTTTCATTCGCAAGAGGCCTTAATGCCTCCATTGAATCGATAAGCCTTGACTCAAGCTTAATTGCAGAGCTGTCTTTTTCCAGCACAACAAAAGAACGCATAATCATCAATTAATTTTTACTGGTATTATTTATTTTTTAATAATGGTAGTAATATTTTTTATTTATTTGGTTTTCTATTATTACTGGCTTGATAGTAGTGTTTGGCTGGTTTTAGCGGGGTTTAAATACTTCTATTGCGTATTCTTTATTACTGCTGTTTTTTTGGTGTTTTTTAATGTGTGGAATTGTTGGTTTTAAGGGCAGGAATGCCGGCAGTGTTATCTTCAATGCACTCAAACGCCTGGAATACCGCGGCTATGACAGCTGGGGCATTGCCCTCAATGGAAAGAGACTCTCTGTTTACAGGAAAACAGGCAGGATTGACTCTCTTCCACAGGAATTTAAATCTGGCGCTATGGGCATTGGCCACACGCGCTGGGCAACCCATGGGCCTGTTTCAGTTTTAAACGCGCACCCCCACCTTTCAGCCAGTGAAGAAATTGCCGTGGTTCACAATGGCATAATTGAAAACTTTCTGGAACTCAGAGAATTCCTTGCCTCCAAGGGCATTGTTCTCAAATCTGAAACCGACAGCGAGGTAATACCCAACCTCATACAGTTTTACGCTGAAAGAGGCCATGGCTTTAGGGAAGCGGTCATGAAAACAGTCAGGAGGCTTGAGGGAAACTATGCAGTTGTTGCAATAAAGCATGGTGAAAATTTAATGATTGGAACAAGAAAGGGCTCTCCCCTTGTTGCCGGCATTAACGGAAAAGAGTTCTTTCTCGCGAGCGATGTTCCGGCATTCCTGGAGCACACAAAAAACGTTGTCTTCCTGAACGACCACGAACTCGCGCAAATTGGAAGCTCACTCGAGATTTACAGCATTGACTCTGGCAAAAAAATCAGCAAAAAAGTCCAGCGCGTTCAATGGAACGCCGAAGAAGTCAAAAAAGGAAACTTTGAGCACTTCATGCTCAAGGAAATAAACGAGCAGCCCATTGCAGTGGAAAAAGCCACAATGCAGCCCCCTAAAACCATTTCTGGTGTCACAGCCCTGGTCGAAAAAGCGGACAATGTTTTCTTTATTGGGTGCGGCACAAGCTATCACGCTTGTCTCTCTGCACAATACTGGTTTAGTGAAATCGCCGGAGTAAAAGCGAGTGCAGTTCTTGCCTCGGAGTTCAACAGCTTTGCAAATTTTCTCTCTCCAAAAAGCGTGGTTTTTGCCCTATCCCAGAGCGGTGAAACAGCTGACCTCCTCGAAGCAGTCGGGATTGCGAGGCAGAAAAAAGCAAAAATAGTCTCCATAACAAACGTCATGGGTTCCTCGCTCACAAGAATCAGCCATAAAACGCTCATGATGAACTCTGGCCCGGAAATATGCGTTCTCTCAACCAAGAGCTATGCCTCCCAGCTTGCAATACTCCTGCTGTTGGCTTTTTCGCTTGCAGGCAGGCAAACCGAGGGAAAACGCGTTTTAAAAGAGGCAACAGCCGGCATTCGCAGGGCAATAACTGAAAACTTGCAGCCAGCAAAAACTCTTGCAGCAAAAATGCGTAATTCAAAAGACCTCTTTGTTATAGGGAGAGAAGATGCCTTTCCAAGCGCTCTCGAAGCCGCTCTCAAAATAAAAGAAGTCAGCTACATTCATGCCGAAGGATTCCCAGCAGCAGAGCTAAAGCACGGCTCTATTGCCCTGATTGAAAAAGGAATTCCAGTCATTGCCTTTGTGACGCCTGAGAGCAGGAAAAGAATCCTTGGCAACTCAATGGAAGCCAAGGCAAGGGGGGCTTTTCTCATAGGGATTGGCTGTAACCCAAGCGATGTATTTGACGAGTTTTTCAGGGTTGAGGATAATGGCTTAGGGGGAGCGCTTGTCAGGATTGTGCCGGTGCAGCTCCTTGCCTACTTCCTTGCCCTCGAAAAAGGGCTTGACCCTGACAAGCCCCGCAACCTCGCCAAGAGCGTGACAGTCAAGTAGGTGAAACAAGTGGAAAAAATATTCGGAACTGACGGAATAAGAGGAAAAGCCAACGTTTACCCCATGACGCCGGAAATGGCGCTGAGGGTTGGAAAAGCGGTTGCGCTCTACTTCAAGGAAAAAAACAACAGGAAAAAGCACTCAATTGTGATTGGGAAAGACACGCGCCTCTCGGGTTACATGCTCGAAACTGCCCTCACAAGCGGCATTGTCTCGATGGGCGTTGACGTGTTTCTGGTAGGACCAATGCCAACCCCTGCAATCTCTCACCTCACAAAGTCACTGAATTGCGATGCCGGCATTGTCATAAGCGCTTCACACAACCCAAGCGAGGACAACGGCATAAAAATATTCAACACCAGGGGATTCAAGCTCGCAGAAGAAGCCGAGCTGGCCATAGAACGCATGATCTTGTCAAGAGAACTCAAGCCAGTGGCCCAAAGCCACGCTATTGGAAAAGCCCACAGGGTAAACGACGCACGCGGTCGCTATATCGAATTTGCAAAAAACTCCATTGAAAACACCAGGCTCAATGGTCTTAAAATTGTCATAGACTGCGCCAATGGCGCAGCATACCACATTGCCCCGCAGGTTTTCTCCGAGCTCGGCGCTGAAACAATTGTCTTAAACAACAAGCCAGATGGCTTTAACATAAACAGGAACTGCGGAGCCCTTCACCCCAGCGCAATGCGGGAAGCAGTGAAAAAAGAAAGAGCGGATATTGGCATTGCCCTGGATGGCGACGCGGACAGGCTAATAGTATGCGATGAAAATGGAAGAATAGTTGACGGCGATGCACTCCTCGCAATATTTGCAAAATACCTCCTTGAAAAAGAAATGCTTCCGTCAAAAAAAGTTGTTGTAACCGTCATGAGCAACCTCGGCCTCCACAAAGCCATGGAAGAGCTCGGCATAAAAGTGGTTGTCGCTGACGTGGGAGACAAGCACGTCATTGACGAAATGCAGAAAAACAACTGCGAACTCGGAGGCGAGCAATCAGGTCACATAATCTTCAGCCACTATAGTGCCACAGGAGACGGTATCATCTCTGCACTCCAGCTTGCCCGCATACTGGCTGAAACAGGCAAGAGCCTCTCTTCGCTTCCTCCATTCCTTGAAAGGTTCCCACAAGAGCTGGTCAGTGTTAAAGTAAAAGAAAAAAAGCCACTGGAAAAAATGCCGCTTGCCGTGAAAGAAATCGAAAGCGCAAAAATGAAACTTGGTGAAAACGGAAGAGTCATCGTGAGATATTCTGGCACTGAAAACAAGGCAAGGGTCATGGTTGAAGGAAAAAATAAAAACACCGTTAAAAAACTCGCTGAAGGCATCGCTCTCGCGATCCGGAAAGAAACAGGAATGTAACCCAAGGAAATGGCTCTAAAATGAAAAAACCATTTGCAACGAGGTGATTTGAAATTGAAGCCCCAAGAACTACTGGCATACACGAAGAGCAAAACCCAAAGCGCTCAAGAGACTGAGTTCTGGAAAATCATTGAAGAACTCGAGCGAACAAGCTTTTCCAGTACAGTGCTTGGAAGAATTGAAAAAAATGTGCACATTGAAGGAACGCTCTTCCTTGGCAAAGATGCGCTCATAAAGAGCGGAACAAGAATTGAGGGAAATGCTTTCATTGGCCGAAACTCAGTCATTGGGCCAAACGCCCTCCTGAGAAAAAACGTTGTCATTGGGGAAAACTGCCGGGTTTCAAGCTCTGAAATAAAGAACTCGGTTATCCTCGACAACTCAAACATACCGCACTATTCCTATGTTGGTGATTCAGTTGTCTGTGAGAGAGTGAACTTTGGAGCAGGGGCAAAGGTTGCAAACCTGCGTTTTGACAACAAAAACGTACACGTTTCAATTAATGGCAAAAAAATCGACTCCGGGCGAAGGAAACTCGGCGCGCTTGTGAATGCGGACTCAAGGCTTGGAATAAACGCCTGCATTAACTGCGGAATAATAATCGGCAAAAAATGCTTTGTTTTTCCTGGGGCAATTGTCAGAGAAAACCTTCCCAGTGGAACCATTAAAGAGAGATAGCTTAGAACCTGCAAAAGAAGCCGGTTTCAGTTAGCATTAAGGAATTGTGATCATATGTTCTCCGCAATGCAAAAGGTAACAAGTTTGGTTTTAATTGAACCATTAAAGAAGCGTGATTGTTTTCCGTCTTAGCAGGTTTGGGATTGCCGGAAGAATTAGTGTGCCAGCACTTTTCCTTCAACCCCGTCGACGAGAACCCTGCTTTTCTTTCCATCCTGCGATTCAATAATGCCCTCGAACACAGGCCAGTAAATTTCATCAATGCTCTTGATTACAAGTTTTTTCCATATCTTTCTCAGCAGCTCTGAAACATCCTTCTTTGAATACCGCTCGCTTTCCTTTAAGAGAACCTCGCTTTCAACCAATGGCATTTTCTGGATTGAGCTGTGCAGTGGGTGCAATGGCGTTGAAGGCAGGTCAAACTTTTTTGCAAGCTGGAAAAGCGTAACGTTCTTTTTCCTGGCTCTTTTCACCAGGCCGCGTTCTTCGAGTTTTTTCAACAGCCTGAGAATCTTTGATTCATCAAAGTAGAGCTTTTTTGAAATTGCCCCCAGGGTTTTTGGGGAAGAAAGGAGGTTAAGCACAAGCATTTCATCCTCTTTCAGGTCATACAATTCCTTCAAACCCTTTGATTCTGCAAAGCCTCCTTTTCCGTAGTGCAAGAACTCACCGCTCAGCGAGTTAACAAACAGGACGCCTTCCCTGAAAGCGTTTTTGTCGTTAAAGTAATTAAACTGCACCCTGAAAACAGGGATGTGCTTCAAGCGCGTTTCAGTCAAGCGCTGTCCCTTTCCAAGCAATCCAAAGAGCCGGCCAAGCTTTTTTCTCTTAATTATTTTTACCGCCTTTGCCTCGCTTATCTTCAGAGGAAAAGCCAAGAGGCTCACGCTCTCCTCACTTGGCAGTTCAGCAGCCACTGGCTCGTTTCCAGTTTCTTCCACTGTTTCGATTAATTTTTCCTCGCCTGCCGCGGCTCTCTCCCCTGGCTTCATAAGACTGGCTTCGACGCTTTCCTTTACTTTCTTTTTTTCAACAGGGTTTAGCATCATTACATTGGAGCTCTCGTCAAGCATTGCTCCCTTTTCTTTCAGCACAGCTAGCACTTCATCGAGGGAAACGCTTGCTTCATACTTCCTGTTCATTGATTCAAGAATTCTCCTAAGTTCACCTACCTTAAAAGAGTGATCGCGCCTGAGCCGGTTCCAGTACATTCCAGCAATAAGCCTCTTCACTGCAGAGCTATCAAGCTTTTTTCTCACCTCCACTGTTTCTGCTTCTCTTCCCTCATGCTGGCTCATCCTTGGCCTTATCTTCATGAGAAAAGCCCTGCTGGTTTCCTCGCGCCTGTCGCCAACGAGAGCTGTTCCAACTGGCAGGGTTTTAATGAATGCCCCGGCCTTGTACTTGTGTGGGATAATGGTTGGAGTTCTCTTGTAAACAGCTTTTATGTCATCGTTAAAGATAAGCTTGTGAATCATTATTATGTCAAGCTGGCTTAACACGTGTGAGTCAATCGCTGAAGGCTGTTGCGTTGCAAACACCAGCGAGCACCCTGGCCTCCGCCCCTGCTTAACGTACTCAATCAAGCCATCTGTTGCCGGTGTTTTAACATTCCCGCTTGGGATAAGGGTGTGGGCTTCGTCAATGAAAAGCCAGGTGGGTGGAATCTCAAACTCTAGAAGCTCGGAGTCCTTTTCAACATCCATTCTCTTCGCGGCCTCTTTTCTTGTCGAAACCTTTCTGGCAGCCAGGATTCTCCTTGAAAGAATTCCAATCACAAGCGCGGTAACGCTGTCATCAAGGAACGAAGAATCAATTACCGTAAGCTGGTTTTCCCTGCTCAGCTCTGTTAATGGTGTGCCAGTTGAGTCAAATATGCCCCAGGTTTTTGCAGCGGAAAACCTTGAAATAATTGCCCGAATCGAGTCAGACTTGTAGCCCTTTTCCCTTGAATTCAATTCAGCATCATTCTCAAGGCAAAAAATAATGTCGTCAACATCGTACTCTTTTGCCTTTCCGCGAATCTTCTCACCCTCGGTTGTAACAAAGCCATTCCTTAGCTTTTCAAGCGCCTGCTCTAAAAGCAAGCCAGTTGGAGAAAACTTGTCAATGCCAAACGTGAGACACCAGTCATTCGCAGTCAAAAGCGATGGCCGGATTGAAAAGGTTGCATCATAGGTTTCCCTTGGCGTCTGCTTTTCCATTCCCTTTGGAATAAACACCATCATGTTATCCAGGCCATTTTTTTCAAGCCCCCATTTCCTGAGTGCCTCGAGCTCTTTTTCCTCGCGGTTAGGGAACTTCATGCTCCAGAAAACCCCAACCGGGTCAATGACAATAATGCCCACGTTCGGGTTCTTTAACGCGAGTTCTTCCGCTATCACTCCAAGGGCATAGCTCTTCCCGGAGCCACGGGCCCCACAGACAAATACAACATGTGGGTTAAGGCTGTCAAGAAAAACGTCTTTGCCATTGAATGCCTTTTCGGCAACTCGCCCTATGTGGAGTGCGCCCTCAAGGCCATACTTTTCGTAAACAGACTTTTTCCTGCCAATCAATACCGCATTCTTGCCATCCTGCAAAAACTTAAGCGCTGGCTTGACTGACTCGTCAACTGGCTCGACAATTTCCACAATGGGGCTGTTTTTTTCCTTTTCCCTGCGCTTTTTTTCACCCCTGGCTTTCCTCTCTCTTCTCACCTCTTCAATGCTCCTGGCTTCCTCCACAACCCCGATGCCTTCGCCTTCAATACTCCGGTCTTTCTCACCTGGCTCTTTGAATTCACTTTCATTTTTTTCTTTCTGCGTGTCCTTCTTGGCCAATTTTTCCCTTTTTGCAGGTTCTTTTTCATCACTTTTTTTTCCATTCAACGAGTTATCTTTTATGCCCCGTGAGTCAGTTTCTCTCTCTAACTTTTCACCAGGGCCCTCTTTTACACCCCTTGGCTCAGCTTTCCTCTCCAAGCCTTCGCTGTCCACCTTCTTTTTTTCCAGTTTTTCTTCTTCAACCAGGCTTTCACCTGTTTTCTCTTCGCTTGCTGAATCCTTTGCCGTGGCTTTTCCTTTTTCTTCCTCGATAAGCTTTTTTATGCGCTCCCTTGCTTTTTTCTTCTCTTCATCCAAGCCAAAAACCTCATCAAACTCGTCGCTCAATTCTTCTTCCAAGCCTTGTTCCACGCCCTTTTCCTTGCCTGCCATTTTCTCACCACACCACAGCGCACTAATATTAAGCTTTAACTATATAAAATTGTTGTGGCTAAATACACCAAATAGTGCCTCTTTGCTTTAAAGCAGCAATAATCGTTTGCTGAATGCCTGTCCCAGAGGCATTTAAAGCTTGCTGATATTATTATTTTGGATTAGAGGTGATTGAATGAGCATGATAACAATTGGAAACAAGGCACCCTCCAAGGTTAACGTTGTAATCGAGGTCCCAAGGGGCAGCAACGTAAAATATGAGGTTCACAAGGAAACCGGCATGATAAAAGTTAACAGGTTCTTGTTCACTGCGTCAACCTACCCATACAATTACGGTTTTATTCCTGAAACCCTCGAAGACGACCATGACCCGCTGGATGCCCTGGTAATAAACGATGAAGCAGTTGTGCCGGGCTGTATTGTTGAAGTAAAGCCCATCGGAATGCTTGTAACAGAGGACGAAAACGGCCCGGACAACAAGGTTATCACGATTCCAGTTGAACAAATTGACCCAACGTACAGCAGGATAAAGGAGCTCAAGGACCTTGACAACCACGTTCTTGAAAGAATCGCGCACTTCTTTGAAACCTACAAGGAACTCGAACCAGACAAATGGGTGAAAGTCCGCGGTTTCAAGGGCAAGAAAAAAGCCCTTGAAAGAATAAAATACTGCATGAAACAGTACACGGCAAAAGCAAAGCAATCCAGAAACAAGTAAATGCCAGTAAAAGTCGCAGGAATAGATTTAAGACTTTCAAAAGGTTTACTAAAAGACCTAGGCATGGCGAACGCTCCTCGCTTCAGCGTGGAGATGAAACCTTAGTTGCCGCGAAGAGAACGCCTTGGCTTTTAAACCAAGTTTTTTTACTCAAGTAGCCAATACAAGGATTGATAAACATACATTTAAATAGACAAATAACCAATATATTATTGTGTTTTAGTAAAGGGGGTATACAATAGTAAACCCCCTTCTTGTGATTTTACGAAGCTGATGATATTTACTGATTATGATAATTTCTGCAAAAGCATACAAGAAGCTGATCCTAATAGAAAGGAAAAAATAAGCAAATTTGCTAAATTTATTGTTGATTATTTAAGTAGTAAGGGTATTCTTAAAGTAACCTATGAAAATGTTGTCCGAACCTATGTGTATACAGGAGAATTTACAGACAATTTGGTAAATAGGTTAAACAAAATATCAGCAATGAAACCTCATGATAAAGAGTTAAAAGGTTTAGCAAAATATGCTGAAAAACAAAAGAATTGGCAAAGAAAATTTTTTGATATTTCTATTGGATTTGACTCTTTTGAAGTAAGAACTAAACCATTGCAATTCCAAAATAATAAAATATTCCAAAAGGGCATTGATGTTCAACTCGCAGTTGATATGGTAGCCCATGCTTATAACGATAGTTATGATGTAGCAATATTATGTTCAGGAGATGTTGATTTACTTGAATCTATAAAACTAACAAAAAATCTTGGAAAGAAAGTTATCGTTTGTTCGACATGGGAAACAAGTGCTAAAAATATCAGGAAAGAAGCTGATATTTATATAGACATGAGAACTTTTACTCCTGAGGAATTAGACAAATTTACAATAACTTCGAACAAATAAGGATGCCCTTCTTGCTTATCAATCACTCATTTTATATCGTCATACGAATGCAGAAAGAAATAAATAACACCTTGGCTTTTATTTCTTCAAGGAGGAGTATTAATTGGAAAAACTTGAAATTGTAAGGAGCATTTTTGCAATTGCAAGAGACCTGCTGTTAATAATTTTTCTAATCACTCTTGTTGCCGCTGGGTTTACTGTCATAAACTTTGTTAACTCAATTGATCCAAGCCAGCTCTCATGCGAGAACCTTGTGAACAGCGCCATGACTGGAAACATAGACCAAATAATCAGCGGCAGCGGAGGAGGCGAAACAGGACAGCACTACACGCCAAGTGAGGAAATGCTCTCCCTCATGAGCGAAGCCGAGGCAGCAGCAGTAAAAGGAGACGAAACAACAGCAGCAGAAAAACTCGACAAGCTAAGGTTATTATGCGAGTCAAAAGGCTACACTGAAGCAGTGCAAAAAATTGACGAGTTAAAACTTGCAATACAACAACAAAACTACGTGAAAGCACTTTCAACAGCAACCCAGCTCAAAAAAATGTTCGGGCAATAAGCGATGTCATAATTGCAAGCCTCTAACCACACTGCTCTGCCAACCAAACCAACAAAAACTTAACCCGCCCAATCCTTCTTACAGGGGCCCATGGTCTAGTGGTAGGACGCAGCCTTCGCAAGGCTGAGGCCGCGGGTTCGAGTCCCGCTGGGTCCACTCCTGCCTTTTCTTTTTAGAAAAAAGAAAAGGTAAGTTGCGAAAAGAAAAACTAAGAATGAAATCAGTTGCGAAAAAGAAACTATGTTTCAATAAATAAATGGCAGGTTGCGAAAGAAAAA
>CAZGDN010000039.1:0-10635 GCA_964525235.1 uncultured archaeon
GTGGGCGCGTTTCGGGATTTCTTGAATTCGCTGGATTTTCCGGTCCAGGTGGTTGTCCGCACTGTTTTAGAGATTATGCGAATAAAAAGTGCGTGAAATGCTCATTATGCCCAACCGTGAGCCGGCCTCTCTCAGGGGTTGCCGCCGAAAATTTTAATGTTGTTGTCTTTGTTAAAATTCACAAAACGAGAAAGAAATCACGAAATTGCTTCACAAATCGTCTAACTTCACAAAAGATTTAAAATACTTTGAAATATTACAGTAGTATATGATAATATTATAGTGGGTCAAATGTGTCAAAAAATTGATGAAAGGATGGAAAATATCAGAAAATATGTAAGAGCTCTCCATTGTCCCACTAGACGGAGAATCATTGATTTTATTGCAGATGGAGAAAAAACCACTACCCAGATACAGAAACATTTATTGCAACAAAGGCAAAATGTAAGGGGATCTAATCTATACTTTCATCTTTCTGAACTTAAAAAGTGCGGCATACTAGAGGTTTCAAATTACTTGGAAAAGGGCGGCGGTGCTCCTGAAAAGGTGTGGAAACTGAAAAAAACCAAAATAACAATTAACTTGTTAAAGGAGAAAAAAAATGATTAAAGTGAAATCTTTGGTGAAAGAATTTAATTCTTTTAGAGCTGTAGACAAAATAAGTTTTGAGGTAAAAGAGGGTGAAATCTTTGGCCTTTTAGGCCCCAATGGCGCGGGAAAAACAACCACTATCAGGATGCTTACAGGTATTATTAAGCCCACGGCTGGAACTGCAATTATTGGCGGCTATAATATCCAAAAAAACCCGATAGAAGCGAAGCAATTAATGGGAATAGTCCCTGAGATGGCTAATGTTTATGTAGACTTTACTCCTCTTAAAAATTTGTTATTGATGGGGGAGCTGTATGGATTGGATAAAAGTAAAAGAACAAAAAAAGCAGAGAGATTGCTGAAATTATTTGGATTATACGAGAAAAGGGATCAAAAAGCGAAAACCCTTTCCAAGGGCCTAAAACAAAGGCTAACAATTTGCATGGGTTTAATGAATGACACGAAATTATTATTTCTGGATGAACCAACTTCTGGTTTGGATGTGGAAAGTGTCAGATTGATTAGGAAACTTATCAGGAAGTTTAATGGTGAAGGCGTTACAATTCTTTTAACTACCCATAACATTGAAGAAGCTGGCCAGTTATGTGACAGGATTGCAATCATAAATCATGGCAAAATCATATCAGTAGAACGTCCTGAAAAACTAAAACATTTGACCAAAAGTGCCCTTTCAATTGAAGTTGCTTTTGACAAAAAAGTGGAGAAGGATGAATTGATGTTTAATAATGTTAGCATGATTGAAAAAATAGGCGATAAGTTGAGGTTGCATACAGAATGCCCGGGGGATGTTATTCCAATGCTCGTTAAATATTCTGAATCTTCCGGCAACAAAATAATCTCTCTAAATACCCTGACGCCAAAACTTGAGGACATATTCTTGGAATTAATTAAGGGGAGAGAAAGATGAATATTTTTGAGCAATTAAAAAAATCGTGGGTTATATCAAAAAAAGATTTGTCTATTTATTATTTGAAAGGCCCGGTGGTGGTATTTGGGCTGCTCCTTCCGGCCTTCCTCTTCATAGCTTTCGCAGTCGGAAGGAAAATGTCTACCAGTTTTTTAATCCCTGGTTTGCTGGCCATGGGGCTTTTCTTCACTTCTTCTGCCATTTCGCCCATGATTGCCCCGTGGGAAACGCGAATGAGAACTTTTGAGAGGTTAGTCTCAGCGCCAATTTCTTTATGGGCTATTATTTTAGGAGATATAACCGCTTCTTTTCTTTTTGGTATTTTCATATCCAGCTTTATTTTATTGATTGGAATTTTTTTATTGGGATTAAACATAATAAGCTTATCTTTAATTGTTGGCACGCTGTTATCTGCTTTTTGTTTTTCGTCTCTTGGTTTATTGCTCTCTGCTCCGCCTACAGATAATCCGTCAAATATAATGATGCTATCAAATTTAATCAAATTTCCACTGGTATTTATTAGCGGAATCTTTATTGCCATTAGCGAGATGGGCGATTTCAAGATTATTTCCTATTTCTCACCTTTAACTTATTACACCGATTTGGCCAGGTATTCAGTGCAGGGTATAAGTTATTTTACTCCTGTTATTGATTTATTGGCTCTCCTTGGATTCAGTGTTTTATTCTATATTACAGCGATAAAATGGCATGAAAAAAGTCTTGCCAAAAGATTTTAGTATGTTCTTAGTCAAGCGATTACTAAAGTTAGAAAAAAATGGGGCAACAACAAATTTTCGGCGGACTCACAGCTCCCCGGTTTTGCTCCGCAAAATCTCCGCCCGCACTTCCCCCGGAGAGCATAACAGCGATTTAATGGAAAATCCCTGCAGGACTTTCCCAAATTTCCTTCGCTTCAGAAACTTCGTTGAATCGCATAAGTTACATCCAACTTGCCCCCTGCTAAAAAAATTAAAACCAGGAGAGCCACCCATTGTGCCTTTGGCATTTCTTCTTGACAAAATCGAAAACTTTATACATTTATAGTAGTCAATATGTAAATATGAAAGAATCACTAAAAATATTGGTAGTTGCAATAGAGCAGGTTAAATATCAGCGTGGGGGATTTTTACCCTCCTGTTGCCGATGTTGGCCTCAATAAAAGCATTCATGTTGATTTGAAAGTAGCCAATATGGGCGAAAAAATGGGAGAAGATAGAACTTCTGATGCAATTGTTTCGCTGAAGAGGATATTCGAAAATCCACTTTCGCGTCATTTAATCAAGTATTTTACAAAGAAAGAACGACTTGACAATGCTTTAGAGATATATTGCAGTCTCAGACAGCCAAAAGGAATCAGAGAAAGAATAAATGCTTTCATAATAGGACAGGCCATTAATAGAGGAGCTGAGGTTTTCGGTGGCAAAAAAGAAGATTTTGTGAATTATTTTAAGGAACCTGTTCCAAGAAAAGGGCTAAGCCTTGTTTTAAGAAGCATAGCAGAATATGGAGTAACAAAACCACAAAAACTCGTAGCACCCTTCCTTGTTGTTTGGGATTTTACAAAAGGATGCAATCTCAAATGCAAGCATTGTTATGCCAATGCTGGGGAACGTGCTTCCGACGAACTGACAACAGAACAGGCAAAAGCAGTAGTAAACCAATTGGATGAGGCGGGTGTTGTCGCTATAGCTATTTCCGGAGGAGAGCCCACAACAAGAGAAGACTTTTTCGAGATTGTTAAATATATTCACAAAAAAGGCATATATGTAAGCGTTGCATCCAATGGGACACTAATAACGAAAGAGTTTGCAAAGAAATTGAAAGATACAGGAGTTGATTATATAGAGATAAGTCTGGACCACACTAACCCAAGCACACATGATGAGTTTAGGGGTGTTAAAGGCGCATGGAAAAGAACGGTTGAAGGAATCAAGCACTGCGTAGAAGCCGGCATAGTTACGTGCATTGCCACCACAGTTACAAAATACAATTATAACGATATACCCAACATGATCAAGTTTGCACAGAAGCTGAAGGTTCAGAGATTCATTGCCTTTAATTTCGTTCCAACAAGACGGGGAAAGAAAATAATAGACATGGATATCAGCCCGGGGCAAAAAGAGAAACTTCTCAATCTCCTTTATGACAAACTGGAAGAAAAAAATAATCTGCAGGTATTTTCGACATCCCCCGCATATGCAAGAATAAGCCTGGAAAGGGTGAATGCTGGGGAAAACGGGAGCGTTGCTCCAACGCATTTTGCAGCTGTGGAATTAAAAGGAAAAGCAATAGCCCTTGCTGATTTTATTGGAGGATGCGGGGCTGGTAGAAATTATTGTTCTATTGAATACAACGGTGACATTCAGCCATGTGTGTTCATTCCTATCAGGGTTGGGAATGTTATTAAAGATGGGTTTGAAAATGTCTGGAAAAATTCAGAAGTTATGCAAAAGTTGAGAGACAGAGAACTCCTTAAAAATGGGTGCGCTCAGTGCAAATATAAGTATGTGTGCGGTGGTTGCAGAGCAAGAGCATATGCTTATACTGGCGATTATCTTGCTTCCGACCCTGGGTGTATTATTATTAAAGATTGGAATGAAAAAAAGAAAGGAGTTGCTACAAACGAAAGGATGCTCCAAAAAAATTAGAACTTCTGCGATTGAGTATAATTTTCAGTAAACTTTATATATATTGCTAATTATCAATATGTAAATATGAAAGAATCACTAAAAATATTCAAAGCATTATGTGATGAAACTAGATTAAAGATAGTTGAATCCCTCCTCGAAGGAGAAAAGTGCGTTTGCGAGATTGTTCCATTTACAAACAGGACACAATCAACAGTTTCAATTCAGTTATCAAAGCTTGAAAGCCTGGGGGTTGTTGAATCAAGAAGGCAAGGAAAAAACATTTATTACAAAATTGCTAACCCCAAGATTAAAAAAATCCTCTCAAAAATAGATTTCTCTAAATGGTGGAATCTTGATAGGAAGAAGATAAATTGGTATCCCTTGATTGATGAGAGTAAGTGTGTTGAATGCGGGGTGTGTGTTGTTACGTGTGGAAGGGGAGTTTTTGAGTACGACGAGACTGAAAATAAACCAAAGGTTAAAAATCCATTTAACTGCATGGTGGGGTGCGATAACTGTAGAGTCTACTGCCCTGCCGGAGCAATTTCGTTCCCCCAGGAGAACAGAAGGGAATTTATCCAATCACTTTTGAAGAAATATGACATTATTGCAAACGCAAGGAAAAAAGTTATGGGCGAAGTGGGCGACTAATATAATATCAAAAATACAAAAAAAATCTGTCAGAAAATATGAAATGCCGAGGGGGAGATTATGTTAAAGGATATAGAGTGTAAATGTCAAGTCATTAAGAACTTCACACCATCTTGGTTTGCAAGCGTTATGGGAACAGGAATACTGGCTATAACCAGTTTATTCTACTCTCAGCACATCCCTTTTCTGAAAAACCTATCTTATGCCCTATTTTATTTCAATATTTTCCTCTTTTTTGCTTTATTAATCCCCTGGGTTCTTAGATGGATATTCTTCAGAAAAGAAGCATTAAATGATTTAGAGCATCCTGTACTCTCAAACTTCTACGCTACAATAGCGATAAGCATGCTTGTTCTAGCAGCAGATTTCATTGTAATTGGCAAAAATATGTGGGCGGGAGAGGTCTTCTGGTTTGTAGGAATGCTATTCACAACATTTTTCAGCATACTAACACCATACTTGATGTTTAAAGGCGAACATGTTAAACTTGAGCACATAAACCCTGCATGGTTTATCCCCCCTGTTGGATTAATAGTGATTCCCATTGCGGGAAGCTTGATTATACCATGCCTTTCAGGGATTGTGCAGGAGTTTGTTATATTCCTCAACTATTTTGGATGGGGAGCAGGCTTTTTCATTTATCTTTCCTTATTGGCCATATCAATGTACCGTTTTATTCTTCACCGCCCCCTGCCAAGCATTCTTGCCCCCACCATATGGATAAACCTTGGCCCCATTGGGGCTGGAGTCGTTGCATTGATTAACCTCATTAAAAACTCACCATTCATAACTATGCAGGAGCCTTTCTTCGCATTTGGATTTCTACTCTGGGGATTTGGCATTTGGTGGTTTATAATGGCCGTAATACTAACCTTGCATTACATAAAAAAACTAAAGCTTCCATATGCAATGTCTTGGTGGGCTTTTACCTTCCCCCTTGGAGCATATGTAGCCGCAAGCCATACAGTCTCATTACTATTTGGACTTCAACTAATAGATTACATTGGTTTTGCATTATACTTGCTTCTAGTTATTTTCTGGGTAGTCACTCTTGTAAAAACTTCTATACATGCATACCATGGAACGCTATTCAAGAACTGAATGAGGATATGACTAACATGATACAAAAAATTCAAAAAAATCTGTCAAAGAACATGATACTGTACACCCTGTTTGTTATAGTCCTGGGGACTTTAACTGGCCATTATTTAGATTTGAAAAGTTTGTCTAGTCTGATAATCCCTGTTGTTTTTATTATGATTTTTCCAATGATGGTGAATTTATCCCTTTCTTCTTTGAAAAAAATTAAAGGATCAACAAAACCGCTTGTTGAAGCAACAATTCTAAATTTCATCTATGCCCCGCTTTTCATGTGGTTTTTAACATCCATTTTCATTTCTGACCCAAAAATCACATTAGCCTTAATGCTGCTTTCAATTGCTCCAGCGTCAAGCATGGGTTTAGGTTATATCGGATTAGCCGAAGGGCATATGCTCACAGGGGCAATAATAGTGGCCGTCGCTTTTCTTGCGTCTATTTTTGTTTACCCAGTCGCTGGGCATTATTTTGCACTAGGAGCGAACATTCCGGTTCCCCTAACAATGATTTTGAAAAATCTTTTGATAATACTAATTTTGCCTTTTGCTTTAGGAATATCAATAAGAGAATACGTCGAGAGAAAACATGGAGTAAAAACTTTTATAAGAATAAAACCGTATTTTTCAACAGTAACACTTGCATTTCTTTACATTTTAATCTTTATAATATTTGCATCAAAGGCTAATCTGATTTTGAAAAATTATTTTGACATCATATTACTATTGCCGGTTGCAATTCTCTTTTACGGGGCAACCATTCTATTTACATTGCTAATAAACAAAAAAATATTTTCCATTGAATACGGGCATCATCAGGCAATCGTTTTTACAAGCGTTAGCAAAAATATTGCCTTAACTATAGCAATTCTCGTATCAGTTTTTGGGAAAGAAGGGCAATATCTAGCAGTATTTCCTGCCATCATGTCCTTGTTCCAAGCCCCTTTTTTAATGGCATATCTAAAATTAAGCAATAAAATTAAGAGGTGGTTTGAGAAATGAAGGTAACCCCGGGGGTGTCAAAAAAATGAAAATTACAGTTAATTGGCTCTGGCTGTCCAACATGCGAAACATTGCACAGGAAAGTAAAACAGTTGGAAGAACAGGAAAAGCTTGAAACAGAAATTGAATACATTAGAGATGTAAATGAATTGATTAAGCGGGGCATTACGGGACGCCCTGCATTGCTAATTGACGGAAAATCAATCTTTGTTGGCGTGCCTGAAAGCAATCAAAGCCCACTCTAATTATTCACGCGGAAAGGGCTGGGATCAAATTATTCGCGCTGAAATTATCAGGGTTTACCAGCTGGCAGGCAAAGCCTTTGTTCAAAGAGAGAAAGGCGCTGTCAAGAGATGGAAAGAAAAAGGGATTTCCACTTCCAAGCTATATGAAGAAAACCTGAAGGCAGGCAAGTTTTGGAACAAACTGGAAAAGGAGGAGGAAAAAAAAAGCAAGAGACAGTATTAGAAGTGGAGTAAGAGTCGTTGTGGTTCCAGAGAAAAGTCCTTTTTACAAGAGCGTGTTTCCAAGAATAAGAAGATTTCCAAAAATAAGAAGAGCGGACCAAGTAAAGGGAGTTCGATTCGGCAAGGTTATACTGATACCTGAGGACCTATTGAATGGCAGTAAAAGCAGCATTAGGCCGATTTTGAGGCATGAACTACTGCACTTGCTTTTGGGAAAAGGTGAAATTGTTGCTTATGCCTTTTCCTTAAGAGAAAAATTCGAAAAATGTCCAAATCAAAAGAAAATGGAGGAAAAATTGAACTCAATAATTGGAAACTGTGCATACCTTAGGAAAAAAGCAGCAGCGAAAGAAGAAAAGAAATACTATCACCAAAAGGCCCTCGGGGCCTATGCAGCCTACAAGCAGCACTGTTAAGAAAAGAGTTTGGAAAGAAAGCTGCTCAAAGGCTGCTGCGCAAAGTAATAATTGTAGAGGAATACATTAATAAAATGGCCCAAATTGACAGATTCGTGGAAGAAATCAGGAAAGACGAGGCCAGAGTAAAGGCTCAGAATGTATAAAATTGTTTTGTTGCATAGCCCTATAAATGAAACAATTGAAGGCAAGGAATGCACTGGCTTTGCTTGCAGTTCTAATTTTTCTAAGTCAAATGGTGCTTGCAGGTGAAACCAACGGTCTCATAGCTGCGCCTGGTTTCAACGAAGAAGAACTTGCAGCAAGGTATGCACCGGTATTGTACTTTGCAGAAGGAGAGAAAGTTTTCCCGGTGAATGTGGAGTACTTCCTGGAGCACTCTGCCCTGAAAAAAGCACAGGGAAAAGAAACTGTTTTAAGGCCACCAATCGATGCAAGCGCTTTGGCTAATTATTCCACTCCAGACTACTACCTTGACGATACACTGGGGGGAATAAACGACTCTGGAATAACCGATGACTACAAAAAAAAGGAGAAACTACTTGGATATACTGTCTATGCGCGAGTCAAACGCGACTATTTTGGTGGAAAAAACCAGTATGTGGTCCAGTACTGGTTCTTTTATGTTTTCAATGAGGGCAAGGTGAACCTCCACGAGGGAGACTGGGAAATGATTCAAGTGGAGCTTGGAGCCGACAAAGAACCGCTAGCAGTGAGCTATTCCCAGCACTTGAATGGAGAGCGCTCTTCGTGGGATAATGTGAGCAAGGATGGCACTCACCCGTTGGTGTTTGTTGCATTGGGCTCCCATGCCAATTACTTAAGGCCATATGAGGGGAAAGTGGGGCTGGCGAGTGACACGGTTGGAGAAAATGGAAAAATCCTCAAGCCAAGCGATTACTCGCTCGTGCTCTTGGAAGAAAACAATCCAGGCAAGCACGCTGCTTCAATGGCTTGGCTGGATTTTGGTGGGTACTGGGGGGAATTTGCAGGCGAGGAAAGCAATATCCTGGGGGAAAGCGGTCCAAAGGGCCCGGTTTTCAACAGGCAAGGGCTCTTGTGGAACAATCCACTGGCTTGGTCACAGGGGCTGTTTAAAGCAGATTTTTCATGGTTCTCGCTGAACTGGGTTGTTTACAACTTTTCCCTGCTCTTCCTGCTTTTAGTCTCAGTTATTTGCGTGGTTCGGGTGTTTTTGATAGTGAGAAGGCACAAAAAGCAGGGCTTGGGCCCAAGGCTTGTTTCGCTGTTCTATATTGATGGAGCAAACCTTAAAAGCGCTGGCAATATTCTCATGATTGCCTCCCTTGCATTGGGGCTAGCTGGGTTGTTCCTGCCATGGTACTATGTAAATGCAAATGTTAGGATTGGAGGCGTTGACACAAAGGGCGAGATAAACCTGTTTTATGTTGATGGAGTGAGGGGAGTGCAGGTTAACCTGTTCACTGGCAAGGGTGTAACACAAATGTTTGGCTTGGGTCTTCCGTTCAGTATCATACTTGCTGTGGGCTTTTTCATGTTCTTGCTTTCACTGGTTGGAGTGGAGAAAAGCTCGGCAGCTGGCAAAAAGTACATTTTGAGAGGAGCAAGAACCTGCCTTCCGGTGGTGGTAATACTCCTAGTAATGGCAAACATTGGCTTGGTGGTTTCGCTTATTTCCCCAATGCTTTCAGGGCAACTGCACGAGGAATTAATCTCGAACTCCACAAGCATTTTCAACAAAATAGCTTCTTCGCCGGTTTTGGGGGAACTCAGCGCTCCACTGCCAACTGGAACACTAAGCCCAGAGGGATTAAAGGTTTCATGGGGCCTCGGTTTAGGGGCATACGCCCTAATTGTTTCAGCAATACTGGCAATAGCAGCCGGTGTCATGGAATTCCTTGCCCGCGAAGAATTCTTCCACCGAGAATAAACAGCTGCCTTGAACATGCTATCCTGTTTGGACAGTTGGAACCAGGCATGGCTAGTGCACTGATTGCACATTATCATTCTGTTGAAAGAAACTAGCTTTTTTTAACATTTTAGTCACTTCTTTTCTGCATGGCAAGGAAGCGAACACTAATGGAACGCACTGAACCCCGCAAGCGCAAAGCTATTGCATTGGATTTATTTGAAAAACGCGCGCTTGACCGCTCTTACAGGGTGAAGCCAGAGCCAAAAAATGCACTGCAAAGGCTTTTGAGGCGCTTCACTGGGGGCATTAAGTTTAGGGTTAGCTGGCCAAGGTACCGGGGCATTTCAGAGTACGAGAGCGTGCTTGGCTTAAAACCCGGAAGGTTAAAGGAATTAATTGAAAAGAGAATGCAGGGTGCAAAAAATGGGAAAGTGGACGTGCTTGACATTGGCTGCGGGACAGGCATATTTCTCGCTCAACTCAAAAAAGAGTTTGGTGAGAGAGTGAATGCTGAAGGCATTGCACTTGCAAGACCAGTAGGCGCAAAGAGGATAAAAAACCTGCATGAATTGCTCTCGCAGAAAAAGAGGCTGTCGCTCAAGGAAAAAAACTGGCTCAAACTCCTCGAAGTCCAAGGCGAAAAGTTCAGGGAGAGAACAGGGAAAAGCGGGATAAAAGTGCACACCGGGCTGGCTGAAACACACGATTACAAGAAAAAGTTTGACTTAATTTTTTCATCAGAGGCACTCCTGTACGCTGTGAATCCAGTGCAGGCGCTGGAGAACTCATTGAATCACTTAAAGACCGGGGGGGAAGCATTTCTTCACTTTGGAATCAACAATCCACTGAAAAAGAAACAGGTAACAGAAAGGCTAATGGCTCAGGGAATTGAAGTCACGCCGCTAGGAAAATGGGCTTACCATTTCACGAAAAAGACAGGCAGTGAAATCAGGCTCGTGTGA
>CAZGDN010000040.1:0-10487 GCA_964525235.1 uncultured archaeon
ATGACTGTGACGGAAAGGTTGATGAAGGCTGTGCTGCTGATGCTGACAACGATGGCTATGAAACAGGAGTTGACTGTGATGATTCTGATGCTTCGGTTCACCCCTTTGCCTCTGAGAAATGCGACGGCGTTGACAACGACTGTGACGGAAGGGTGGATGAGGGCTGTGCTGTTGACATGGACGGGGATGGGTTTGACTCAAAGGTTGACTGCGATGACTCTAACCCGCAGATTAACCCGCTTGCAAAAGAGTTGTGTGATGGCATTGACAACGACTGTGATGGCATAACTGACGAGGGCTGTGGCGTTGACCATGACAAGGATGGTTTTTTTGCGGAAAACGACTGCAATGATTTTGATGCGTCAGTGAACCCCTCTGCTGCTGAAAAATGTGACACTGTTGACAATGACTGTGATGGCTTGGTTGACGAGGGCTGTCATAAAAACGCTGACTCTGATAAGGATGGAGTGCCAGATGCTGTTGATTTTTGCCCTGAAACCAGCCAAGGCGCTAAAGTGAACAGCTTCGGCTGCATGGTTTCCAGTGACTCAAGGCTAAAAGAGCACTTTTTTGCCTCTTCCAAGGAGAATGGGCTGTGGAAGAAGAGTGATTCCTTTTTCTATGGAAATGGCTACCTTTACAGCGTTGTAGTGTTTGAAAAACCTTCAAATTCAGACGTTTTAAAATGGGATTTTTTTTACACTGGCAAGGGAACACCACAAAAGGTGCTGGCGAGAGAGGTTGTTAAAAGAGTCTTTGACGAGTCCAAAAAGGAATACTTTGCTGGAATAAACCTTGACCCCTGGTCTCCTCTTGGCAACATACCACTGCGCGCGTTTGATTATAACTGGCGGGTTGACTTCTGTGTTAACGGAAAAAAGCAATTCTCTCAGAATTTCAGGATAAGCCGCTCTGGAGCTGACAAGGATAACGACGGGGTGCCAGATGCAAACGATAAATGCCCTGACTCGAAGCCCGGCGCAATTGTTTCCCAAACTGGGTGTGAGACCCTGTCAGAGCCAGCAGTACTAAAACATGCCCTGTGCAAGCGCTTTGACAAGGATTCGCATTGCATTGGTGCTACTGACACCTTTTTTGAGGGCAGCCAGGTTATTTCCTGGGTTGAAGTGCAGGATGCAAAAAAGGGCGACAGGCTCGGGTGGTTTTTCAAAAGCCCGCGTGGGACAAGATTTAATGCATCTGCTGGCAATGGCCCTGAGGTCAGCATTGACAGGCCTGGTGAATCACACTGGATCAACTACCTTGACCTGGGCACGATTCCCTCAGAGGAGATTCTCGGAGAGTGGACTGTTGAGTTTTACTATAACGGAAAAAAGCTATTCGCTGATCATTTCAAGGTGGTTCCCCTCCCAGGACAGGACCTCTCCATAAAGCTCACCACGGCTCATGGCATTTACGCTGATGGAATGCCTGCAGGAATTGCAAAAAAGTTTTCTTCCAGCGATGAAAAAGTTGTAGCAGTTCTCAGCGTTCCAGGAGAAATAGTTGAAGAAAAAAGCGGAAAACAGGTAAAGCATTCTGTGAAAACCAAGGCAGTTAAATGGCGCTGGGTTTGGCCAAATGGCTATTACTGGCCATGGAAAAATGGTCAGAGCCATGACTCTATTTCGCCCTCTGATATAAGAAAGCACGGCTTTGAGAAGCAGATGCTCGGAGTGTGGCGTGTTGAAGCCGAGGCAACATTGCAGTTGGATGGCTCGCGGGAAATAAAAAAGCTTTACTCTGAAGAGTTCGAGATTGTGAGGAGCACTCTTGTGCTCGAACACACGCTCTGCGAATTCTTGGCACCGGGCCTGAGTTGCAGGAATGCCGGCAACAACTTTTTCACCAGTGACAAGCAGGTAATTAGCAGGATTCACCTGGGCAGCGTTAAAAAGGGCGATGAATTCAAGTGGGTTTTCAAGGACTCCCACAGCCACGAGGTCCACGTGGTTAAAAAGAAAGCTTTTGAGAATGGGAGCATTACTGTTTTTGCATTCATGCCTGTTGCATCCAGCCCAGCACAACTCGAGCCAGGCAAGTATGGGGTTGATTTTTACGTTAACAACCACAAAAAGCTAACTGATTATTTTGTGCTAAAAAAGCCAGAGTTTGTGATTGCGGTCATTCCACTCAACTGGAAGGGCCCAATGAAAAACTTTGAAGAAGAAGCAGACAAGCAGGTCTGGTTTTTTGTCAGAAAGGCTGGTCTCGAGCAAAAATTTACAGTACGCGTTGAAAAGCTTGAGAGAATGCCTCTTGTCTTCGGTGGCTCATGTGAAAACATCCTGCCTGCAATACTGGAGCATGGCTTGAAAAACATGCCGGCTGACCGCTACATCGGGCTCACAGACAGCAATTACTGCCACGGGCTTGGTTTTACCTACCTTGGATACCCCAGTGTTTACGCTGAAGCAGGACCTGTTGAAACAAGCGCTCATCTGCTTGGGCACACTTTTCTCCTGTGTGATGAGTACGGCTATGGCTACTGGAAAGACAATAACAGGGAGCTAAGCAGTAAGTGGGGCTTTGGCTGCCCCAACGCTTACCCCAGGGACTGCAATAAATGCGAGCAAGGCGCGTGCTGCATTGGCGCAAAAACCAGCAACAATGGCCGTAGCATTATGGGCCCGATTGGCATCAGCACGGTCAAAGAATTCACCAGTGAAAGCAGGGCATGGCTTGAGAGAATAGTCAGCATGCTCTCCAGGGGGTGGTGGAAGTGAAGGGCAAGCAAAGCCGGCAAAGGAAAAGAAAACCAGGTATTCACAAAAAGAAAACCAGCAAACCCAGAAAAACCAAACCAAAGCCGGAAACCATAGAACCAGAAACTCTCCCAGCAAAAGGAAACAAAACAAAAGAAAACCTTGATGGCAAGAAAAGAGCGGTTGCCCAACAGGGAAGAGAGGAAAACATCTTCACTGGAAAAACCGAAGAAGAAATAATGCGGGAACTCAGGCAGAGGATCATAAGCGGCGAGTATAAAAAGGCAAGAGAAAAAAAGACCATTAAACCAAAAATTCATGCCTCTAAGAAACCTTCTCTGAACCTCTTTGGCCTTGGGAAGAAAGGCAAGAGGGAAATGCAAGTGAGCGAAACCCCAAAGCCGCTGCCCACAAAATTTTTTGGCCCTGGAGAGAAGAAAAAAGCACCGTTGCCCACCAAAACATTGTTTCCCAAACCAAAACCAGAGAGTTCTGCAAGGATTGTAGTTCAAAAAAAGCGGGTTTCGATAAAAACACCAGCAAGTGAAAAACCGCTTGCTCATTTAAAAAAGCCGCCAGCCATGGCCAAGCTAGCAAAACGCGGTGAAAAGACTGGTTCTAAAGGCAGGTCCCCCAAAGAAGGTGCCAGAGGTGTTAAGGGCGCAGTGGCGGAATCCCAGCCAGGTGTTAGTGGCCTAACAGTAATGCATGAAGCGGGTGCCAAAGGTGCGGTAGCAAAACCCAAGGCGAGCCTTAAAGGCGTATTCGCAGAGCACAAAAAAGAAACTGGTGTTAAAACCACGCCTGTAAAACACGGAGAAGACGAGCTGAGAAAGATTATCCTGGCTGGCACAAAAGAGAGAATGCCAAAGCCACAGCCTGTCAGCACAGGAGCGCCATTGGAACTCAGCCCCTACAAAAAGCAGTCTAACCGGGTTATTTACCTGACAGTGGGATTATTGCTTTCCATAGTAGTAGTCGCGGGATTGCTTGTCATCTACGTGCTTCTTTTTTCTGCCCCGCACACGCCTCCCGAGAGTGATGTAAACAAGTTAACAGAACAACCCATGACAGAGGACATGGCTCAAGCACTTGCTGGGAGCAGGGGTTCAAGTGTTAAACCGCTTGCCACATCATCCCTGGAAAAAATACCGCGCAGTTTGATAAATCCGGAGGAGAGCACTGAGACCAAAAAGTTTGAAACGCTTGGAAGCATGTTTGAAGTTTCCTTTGAGGTCACCAGCACTGACAAGGCAACAATCGAAAGAGTTTCATTCTTGAAACAAGGCAGGGTCAGTATTACTCCTGCTGGAGACTACTCGGTTCAATTGCTTGATAACGAGGACAGAGTGCTCTACAAGCTGCCATTCAACGCAGTGTTTGTTATAATGAGCGACCCCCCAACTGAAATTAACACGATTAGGTTTGTTTTCGTGTTGCCAGCTAAAAAGAATGCTGTAAGTGTTGCCATTGCAAAAGGAAACCGCGTGCTTGCAGAAAAAGAAATCAGATAAGTGCAGATGCTGTGGGTTCACTACCACTTATTGGGCTATTTTCATCCAAGCCAGCCAAGGCGCAGGAAAACTGTTGCAATGCCAAGGAATGCCATAAACCCGAAGACATCTGTGAATGTTGTTATTATTATTGTTGAGGCAAGTGCTGGGTCGATTTTTTTCCATTTCAAAAACAATGGGACCAGTGTTCCAGCAGCTGCTGCCACGAGAAGGTTTATCACCATTGCCAGCAGGAGGATTATCCCAATCACCAGCGTGTTCCTCCAGAGCAATACAATCAATACAACTATCAGCCCTGTAATTATCCCGTTTGCTAAGCCGACAAAGAGTTCTTTTTTTAGTGCCTTTTTATACTCCTCTACTCTTATTTCTCCAAGCGCCAAGCCCCTCACCATTATTGCAAGCGTTTGAGTGCCTGCATTCCCTCCCATGCCTGCAACTATTGGCAGGAAAATAGCAAGTGTTGCCATTGCAGCCAAAGTGTTTTCAAAAAACGCAATCGAAGCCGAGGCAAGTAATGCAGTAAACAGATTAATTGTGAGCCAGGGAAGCCTTTTTTTAATTGAAAAAGAAGGTGAAGAAAAAACGCTTTCTTCCTCCGGAACGCCAGCCAGCCGGTAAATGTCCTCAGTGGCTTCCTCTTCCAAAACATCAATCACGTCGTCAACAGTAATAAGTCCAACCATCTTGTTCTTTGAATCAACGACCGGCATCGAAACAAGATCGTACTCCTTAAATTTTTTCGCAACTTGTTCCTGGTCAAGCGTTGACTTGACTGATATAACTGAACGGTTCATTACCCGGCTTATTTTTTCAGAGGGCTTGGCTGTCACCAGTTTTCTCAGCGGGACAACTCCCACTAGCTCTTTCTTTGAGTTTAACACGAATACGTTGTGGATTTCCTCTGCTTCTTTGCACTCGCGAATTTTTTCAATTGCTTCACTGACGGTGTCGCTTGCTTTCACCGAAACGAACTCGCTTTGCATTAATCCGCCGGCTGTTTCCTCTTCAAACCGGAGAAGAGGCCTTATTTCTTCAAGTTTTTTTTCACTGAGGAGTTTCATTATTCTCTTGGTTCGCGTTTTTTCAAGCGAGTGAAACAGGTCAGTGGCATCGTCTGATTTCAGCGAGCTTATTATCTGAGCAACTTCCCTGTCACTGAGCTTTTTTAGCAGTTCTGCCCTGCTCTCTTCCTCCATTTCAAGGAGAGACAAGCCGAATTTTTTCTTTGAAAGCATTCTTGCAACGCTGAGCATTACTTTTGGCGTCAGCTTTCCCAGATAGTCACCCATTTGATCGGCATTGAAGGGCGAAGCGTGTGCGATAAAAGCCAGTCTTTTCTTCACTCCCATTTTTTCACCATTTAAACAAGATAATTAAACAGGCACAAAAAAGAATATAATCCTCTTGTCTTAAAATAGTTGCATTCTTCGCTTTCTTTTTCAGATTCTTGGTCTGGCAAAGTAATTTAAAGAATGGTGTTTTTCATATTACTGGTTTAAATGAGAAACACGGCACTTTTCTTTCTTGCACTTCTGGCGGCTCTTTCCACATCCAGCGTTGTGCTGGTAAACACTTTTGACTCAACTTTCTTGAACAAAAATTATATTGCTGGAAAAATCGAGGAAAACGGGCTTTATGAAACGCTTTTTGACTCAATGCCAGCAAGTGATGCCAACTTCCTTGGAATAAAAGGGTTCGTTGAAGTGATTCAGGCTGAGCCAGCGGCAATCAAAGCAGAAAAATCGGTAGTGAATGGTCTTGTCTCAAGTTTTGTTTCATACTTGAAAGACCCACTTGTTCAAACAATAGAGTTTGGTCTTCCAAGTGGCCTGTTTGCTCCTGGTACAACTGTTTCAGGCGAAGACCTGCTGCCAAGAAAAGCGCTCTTGGCTTTGGCTCAGGCAAAGAGGCTTGTGCAAATAGGGTTTGCGCTTAGAAGCATTTGCCTGCTTTTAGGGCTTGGTTTCATTGCCCTCCTGCTGATAATAGCCAGAGGAGTAAAGGCAAAACTGCAATGGCTTGGATTTTCCCTGCTTTCACTGGGGGTTTTCCTATTCTTGTTTTCTGCAATCGCCCGTGCTCTGATGTCCAGGGAAATTGAAGCAGTGCTGGCTGGCCAAGACAAGCTTTCAACAACTCTTTATGTGTTATTTCAATCAATGCTCTCTGGTTTTACTTTTTTGGGAAACTTTCAAGGAATCCTCTTCGTTGTATTGGGGGCGTTTTTCTTTTTCGTTCCATTTTTCCTTGTTCATCTTTCAAAACAGAAAAAGAAACAAAAAAACCGGAAAAGAAAGGTTTAAATACTGTGGTTCAATAAATTTTTCATGACTGCAGAGAAGAGTGCTATTTCAATCCAAACCAATGGAAAAAAGACGAATGCTAGCCTGGCTAGTAATGGGAAAAAGGGGAATGCTCCCAGAGCGGGCAATGGAAAAAAGGCAAATGTCAAGCTTTTTGAGCCTCTCCCATGCAGGCAAAAACAAAAACTCACACTTGGACAACGGTGGGCTGACAGGATTACGCGCTGGGCTGGTTCTTGGACTTTCATTTTGCTGTTTACAGTTTTCCTCCTTGCCTGGGTTTTGGTCAATGCATACACCCTTGTAATCAGGCCATTTGACCCCTATCCATTCATTCTCTTAAACCTTTTCCTCTCCTGCCTTGCTGCAATCCAGGCCCCGATAATTCTCATGAGCCAGAACAGGGAAATGGAGAGAGACAGGCACCGCGCTGAACTTGACTACTACGTTAACAGGAGAGCAGAGCGGGAGATTAAGGTTTTGCAAAAGGAAATACTTGAAATAAAGTCTATTGTTTCAAAAACACCAAGAGAGAAGGAAATAAAGGCCCTTGAGGCGGAAATCCAGCAAATCCAAGCAGAACTGGAAGGGTTCAACAAAAAAACCAGCCGCGGTTTTGCCAGCAAATAATTTTTTTCTCCACCAGTGCTCTGATTAAACCATTTTTGCTGGGACAATCAGTGCTTTTTCTGGGCAAGCAATGGCAGTTTTCCATTGCATTTCTCGCAGGCGCACTTTGCCATAAAGTAGTTGCAGTAATAGGTGTTATTCACTTCTTTGAGGTACTTGCACTCGCGCCAGTCATTGCCTGCAATCGCTTTCTCTTTTCTCTCTTCCTTTTCTTTTACGAAGGAGTCAGCGTCAATGAACCTTGGTGCAGGCATCCTATAAATTATCTGTTTTTGTGGTGCAGTGGTACGTTTAACCGCTGCAACAAGGCTACTCAAAGGCATTTTAATATATAGGGTGAATGTTATATTTAAAATTAACTCATAGAAAAGAAAAAAATCTTTCTTTGCCGGATTTTTTGTGCTGTTAGTGGAGCTTGGGTGCTTTGAAGTCTTGGAGGGACCTTTTTTCGCTGGGTTTTTTTCCGTTTACTGGATAATGCCTGTGGAGAATCCTTTCAGCTTTCTTTGAACATGGCTCTCCAAGAAACTCAAAATAGGCCTTTTTCACTTCTTCATTCTCGTGGCTCGCCCGCTTCTTCTTTCCCCTGTCAATCCTGTATATTGCTTTTGCTCTTGCGTTTATTTTCTGCCAGTCGGTTGGCTTTGGCTGACCCCCTCCGCCAACACACCCGCCCGGACAGGCCATTACTTCAACAAAGTCAAAGTGTTCTCCTGCAATCATTCTTTCAATAAGTTTTCTTGCATTCCCGAGTCCGTGAGCTACTGCTCCCTTCAAATTCAGTTTTTTTGTTTTGAGACTGAACTCTCTTATGCCTTTTGAGCCCCTTGCCATCATCAAGTCTGAGTTCCTTAAATTGTGCCCCTCTGTCAAAAAGTATGCGGTTCTCAGGGCTGCCTCCATTACTCCCCCGGTTGAGCCAAAAATTGTTCCAGCCCCAGTGCTTTCCCCAAGGGGGCTGTCAAAGTCTGCTGGCTTTAATGCAGTTGGGTTGATGCGCTTTTTTTTGAGGAGTTCTGCAAGCTCTCTTGTTGTGAGAACCAGGTCAATGTCTCTTCCCCTGCTGGCATTTATGCCCGAGAGTGAGGCTTCTCTCTTTTTTGCAGTGCAGGGCATTATTGAAACGCTCACAATGCTTTTTGGTTTTATGCCTCTTTTTTTTGCAAAGTACGTTTTTATCATTGCACCCATTACCTGCTGTGGGCTTTTTGTGGTTGAAAGTTTGGAGACAAGCTTTGGGTAAAACTCACAGCAAAAGTCAATCCACGCAGGACAGCAAGAGGTAAACATGGGTGTTTTTTTGTTCTTTATTCTTTCAACGAGTTCAGTTGCCTCTTCCATTATTGTCATGTCAGCCGAAAAGTTCGTGTCAAAAACGTAGTCAAACCCGGTCTTTTTCAGTGCAGCAACAACTTGGCCAGTTAAGATTGCACCCGGCTCCAGCCCAAAGCACTCTCCCAAGGAAACTCTTACCGAGGGGGCTACCTGGACGACTTTTATTTTTTCCTTGTTCTCCAGAATGCGTTCCACTTGCCTGATTTCACCTGCCTCAGTCAATGCATTTGTCGGGCAAGCCAGCACGCACTGCCCGCATGAAACACACTTGGTGCTTGCAAGTGGTTCTTCTTCCACGCCCACAATAACTGTTTCCTCGCCGCGGTTGGCAAAGGCTATTGCGTCAACCGACTGTTTTTCAGAGCAAAGCTGGGTGCACCTCCCGCAGAGAATGCAGCTGTCGGTGCGCCTCCAAACTGCCTTGCTAGAGTGGTCCTTTTCTTGCACGACGTGGTGCAAATAGGTTGGCTTTCTTAGGCCAACTTTCTTCATTGCTCTTGTGAGCTCGTTGTCTTCTTTCAGGGTTTGGGGTGGAACACTTGAAGCAATAAGGTTAACCGCTTCTCTTCTGAGCCTTAAGAGCCTTTTTGTTTTTGTATTAATAATCATGCCCTCTGCTGCTCTTGTGTCACAGGAGGTTACAATTCTGGCGTTTGCTTCAACAAGGCAGACCCTGCATCTTCCCTCTGGCTCGAGCATTGGGTGAAAGCAGAGTGTTGGGATTTCAATTCCGTTTCTTCTCGCAATCTCCAGAATCGTTTCCCCTTTTGTGAACGAAATTTTTTTGCCGTCAATGGTTATCTGCATCTTCTCACAAACTCCTCTTTGAAATGCCTCAAACCAGTTATAACATGATTGGGTGCAGCTCTCCCAAGCGAGCAAAACGAAGCAAGCGAAACAAACTCGCAGAGTTTCTCTAAATTCCTCAAATCCCTCATTGTTGCATCACTGTTTGAAATTCTCTTCAGTATTTCAAGGATTCTGAGGTTTCCTTCCCTGCATGCAGCACAGTAACCGCAGGATTCGTGCACGAAAAAGTGCTGAACGCTTTCACAGAACTCGACAATTGAATGCGTGTGGTTGAGGACAATTATTGAGCAGGAACCAAGCCAGGCTCCACGCTCTTTTATGTTTTCCTCGGTTAGCTCCATCACTGGGTCGTATGGAATTATGCCGCCAGAGGCACCGAACGAAACAGCCCTTGGAACACCAATTGGTTTTGCCATTTCAACGAGTTCTCCGAGTTTTTTTCCTTCCACGACTTCAAAAACCCCTGGCTTTTTCAGGTCTCCGGAAAAAGAGCACAGCCTCTTTTTTGGATTGAATCTTTCAAGGAATATGAGCGGAATCACCGAAAGCGTTTCCACATTGTTCACTACAGTCGGCTGTCCCCTCAAACCCTTGACCGCTGGGTACGGTGGCTTTCTCCTTGGTTCAGGCCTACGCCCCTCTATTGAGTTCAGGATTGCCGTTTCCTCTCCACAAATATACGCACCCTCCCCCAATACAATAGTGACTTTGATTCCTTTTCTTTCAAGGAACGGCCTTGCCTTTCTTATTGCCCCCTGGAGTTTTGGCTTCAGGTGAGAGTATTCGCCTCGGAGGTAAATGAATGCTTCCCTGGCCTTGACTGCATGGCATGCAATGATTATTCCCTCGATTATGTTCAATGGTGCTTTTGAAATTATGAGCTTGTCTTTGAATGTTCCGGGCTCTCCTTCATCTGCATTGCACAAAACAAAGTGCTCCCCGCTGGCTTTTGCAGAGATCTCCCATTTTAGCCCAGTTGGAAAGCCAGCGCCTCCCCTTCCACACAGCCCTGATTTTTTCACTTTTCGAATAACCTGGCCTGGCTTTAATGCAAGTGCTTTTTTCAGGCCTTCAAGATTTGACTTGAAAAGCAGGCTTTTCTCCAATGAGCTGCTTTTTTCTTTACCCATGCCTTTTTCACACTCTCACGCCCGAAGCCCCTGCCTTAAGGCAGGGGTAAAATTTTG
>CAZGDN010000041.1:0-3717 GCA_964525235.1 uncultured archaeon
GTATTATTTTTGCCTTGTTGTTTTCTAGCTCGAGTTTTATGGCTTCTTCTAGTCTGTCGATGTCTTCGAGTTTGATTATTTTTTCTTCGGTTTTTTCTTCAACTTCCAGTTGCACTCTTCCCTTGTAAACATAGCCGTTGTAGCCGTTGAGTGTTACGATTGTGCCTGTTTTGAGGGTCTTTGTGGCATTCTCTGTGCCAACAACGCATGGAATGCCGAGCTCCCTGCTTACAATTGCTGCATGGCACGTTGTGCCGCCCTCGTCTGTTATAATGCCTGAGGCTTTTTTCATGACTGGCACCCAGTCCGGATTGGTCATTTTTGTGACAATTATTTCCCCTTCCTGCACTTTTTCAATGTCTTTTGGGGTTGGAACAATCCTTATTCTCCCAGTCACAATTCCCGGAGAAGCAGCCAAGCCGTCAACGAGGACCTTGGCATCAATTGACTCGAGTTTTTTTCTTCTCTCGTGCTCTCTTTCAACCTTGTCCTTTAGTGAGAGCGTGGTGATGGCCCTGCTTTGCAGGATTAAGAGCCTGTTTTCTTCAAGTGCCCACTCGATGTCCTGTGGAGCCTTGTAATGGTTTTCGATTTGCCTGCCAATTGCTGCAAGCTCGAGTATTTTTTTGTCTTGGAGTTTTTGTTTTCTTCCCCTTGACTCTGGCAGTATTATTTTCTTGGTGCCCCTTCCCTTCATTACAAGCTTCCATGTTTGGCGGTGGAGTTTTTTCTCGATTATTTTCATTTTTCCCTTGTCAATGGTGTAAGTGTCAGGCGTGACACTGCCTGAGACAATGGCTTCGCCCAGCCCAAAGACTGCTTCAATAACGATCTTTGACGTGTCCCCTGTCGGGTCAGCTGTGAACATGACGCCACTGACTTCCGAGTTCACCATTTTCTGCACTACAACAGCAATCCCGATTTTTTCAGTTGGAAAACCCTGTTTTTTGCGGTAGTACACTGCGCGCGCCGTGAAGAGTGAAGCCCAGCATTTTTTTATTGCCCTTATGAGCTCCTCTTTTCCCATCACGTTAAGGAATGTTTCCTGCTGGCCCGCAAAACTGGCCTCTGGCAGGTCTTCAGCAGTAGCAGAGCTTCTCACTGCAACACATTGTTGCTCTGAGGAAGTAAGCCATGCAAGCCTTGACTCGCCAAGCTTTGAATAAGCAATCAATATTTCGTTTCTGAGTTCCTCGCTCATCTTGGTTTCAATTATTTTTTTCCTCACTTCAGCACTGGTTCTTTTAAGTTGCTCTGTGTTGTCCACGTCAATGGAGTCAATCTTTGAAACAATGTAATCCTTCAGGTTGGTTTTTTCGAGGAATCCAAAGTATGCACCGGAGGTAACAATGAAACCCGGCGGCACTGGAAAATTAGCGTTGACCATTTCACCAAGGTTTGCACCCTTGCCGCCCACTATTGGAATGTGCTTCCTTCGCACTTCCCTAAACCAAGCAATATCCCTCATTTTAAACCCGATAAAAAAAAGTACGAAGTGGTATATTAACTTATCGCAATTTATTCAGTTGGGCATTGGCTTTTTGTGAAACAAGCAAGACTTGAAGTAAAAGCTGGCAGGATAGTGCTGGAAAAATAAGGTGAACAAGAAGCAGTTCTTGTGTAACTATTTTTTCTCGCTTTTGGTTGATTTTTCCTCTTTTGTTCCTTCTTTTTCTTTGCTTTCAGTTTTCTCGGCTTCTTTTTCTTCGGCTTTCCCGGCTTCTTTTCCTTCTTTGCCCTTCTCTTTGCCTTCTTCTTTTTCTGCCCGTTCTTTCTCTTCGGCTTCTTCTTTTTCCTCTGCAAGCTTTATCTTGGTGGCACGTGGTCTTGTTCCAATGGACTCAATGTCAGTGTGCACCTTAACGCTTACCTTACAGGGGAGCTTTGGGCTTGCTCTCATCAATGCCTTTCTTGCAACATCCACATTTTCTTCTTCTACTAAAAGGCTTATCAAAACCTGGCCTTTCTTGGTTCTCACAGACCTTCCAATGGCTTTTCCAAAAGAGTGAGACATTCCCTGGCTCACACGGTCTGCTCCGGCGCCCTGAGCCTGCTTGTTTTCCCGCATTATATGAAACGGGTAAACCCTTACGCGCATGAAGTAGTTTTCTTTGCCGAGGTTTTTTTGGATATAACGGTTGACTGCAATCCTTGAGGACTCAATGGCATTATCCCTTATTTGAATGGCCTCTTCAGCACACAAGTTTACAACATGTGTGTAGTCCTTTGCAGGGTTTCCCATGTTAAACTGCTTGATTCTCATTACCGGTGTTGCACCCACATAGTTTTTATCGTGCTTTGTAATTGCTATCCGAGTGAAGGGTCTGTCCTTCAAGCTCCTGTAACACCTTGCTGGTCTTAAACCCATTTCAATACACCGTTGTGCCAAAAAAAACAGCGTTAATACACAATACTCTTCCAGAACGGTTTAAAAAGGTTTGGCTTAGCCAGTGCTCTTGGCTTTTGCTTGCAGATAGCTTAATGCTGTCTTGTTTCCTGCCTTGCCTACCTTGGACGCCTTGGCTTGCGTGTGCTGTGGTGCACTGGTTTCCTGGGCTGGTTTTGCATTTTTGTGGCAACAAGCCTTCGGAAGCTTTCCGGGTTCCTTGTGAAAAAGTGGGGCTGCTGGGCGAGTATACGGCGTGCTCTCTCTAAGCCTATGCCCTTTCCAATTCTTAAAAACTCGTTTATGCGAGCGTCAAGCTCTCTGGCTTCCTTAACCTTAAGGGTCCCTCTCATGTTGGCAGACATTATCACTGGAAAAATTTCAATTAAGTGATGCTTTGAGAGAGTTCTCCTCACTGCATCTATCTGCTCTGGGTTAATCGCATCAAACCAGCGAATAACACGCTTTGTTCCAGATTTTAGCCAGCTTTCAATGGTTTCCTTTTTCAGCCCACTGGCTTTTAGCCTGTCAATCTTGTGTTTCCACATCGAGTGCATTAACTCTAATTCAACCTCTGCATTCCTCGCAGCCAGGATAGTGTTAAGGTGAGTGCTGAAAAAAGCGGGGAATTTTTTAACGGGCTTTCCCATTTTTGCGTGAAACCTCGCTATTCTCTTAATAAGTGACTCAATCTCCCCGGCTGTTGGAATCTGTGACAGTCTTGATTTCCTTCTTGCAGACTGGATTTCCGGGTTGGAGAGTTTCATCAAAATCCTTTTGGTTATTTTATCCCCAAAGTGTGCTTTGCATGCATTCACTGTTTTTCTCATTGCGGCAATGTCTTGCCTGAAAAGGTTAATCCATCCCTGTGAATACTTTGGGTTAGAAAAAGCATCCTCGAGAAAAGCGCGGCTGAAACCAATGTTTCTCATCAACTGAAGCTTCTCTCTGGGTGAACTGACCCCCAGTGTGCTCAACAGCCTAACCAGTACATCCGCCACACAAAATTAGAGATTCTATCTTTTTTTATTCCTTTTTAATGAGGCATTAGTGGAAAAAAGCGGGGGGCGGAAGTCGAATCCGCTTCTCCCGGTCCCTGCCCGCCTTTTTCTCTTTGTGAAAGAGAAAAAGGCAGGTTGCCCAAAAGAGAAAAAAGTTTCAGGACAAAAGACTTATCTCTTTTCTCCACGAACAAGTTTTTCTTTTGGGAACTTAGCTTTTCTTTTTTTGAAAAAGAAAAGCTAGTCTGCAGCCGGGTGCATAGCCGTTCTGCCACCCCCGCGTTTTCCTTAGATATTCGTGTTGCAATCCTTTTAATTGTTATTGCCCTG
>CAZGDN010000041.1:3817-9717 GCA_964525235.1 uncultured archaeon
CGGCAAACTTGCTTTTAATAAAGCCAAGCCCTTCAATTTTCCTGAAAAGCGAAAGGGTGAAAGCCTACTTTAACAAAAAGCTCCGCGAGAACATAAAGTGTGCATTGAACAGGAACAAAATAGGCTTTGAGAAGCTGGAACAGGGGCGTGGCAGGATGTTCCTCTATTCAAAGCAACTCGAAAAAGCACAATCCGTTCTTCACACCGTGTTCGGAATCCACTCAACTGCACTGGCTTTTACCTTCCAGGCATCAAGCCTTGAAGAAATAAGGCAAAACGCCACAGGGTTCTGTGTGGAAAGGCTTGAAAAGGGAACGTTTGCAGTGCGGGCAGTGCGTTCCGGTGAGCAGGATTTCACGAGCCAGGAAATCGAGAGAAGCACCGGCGCAGCGATCCTCAAAGAGTTCCCTGCCCTGAAAGTGAACCTGAAGAACCCTGACACAACGGTTTCAATTGAAGTGCGAGGCGAACAAACAACTTGTTATGTAGAAGAATTGGCTGGTTTTTCGGGTCTGCCGCTGGGCGTTGAAGGTTCGGTTGGAATGTTTTTTGAGGGCAAAAAAGAAGAACTCGCATGCGCCTGGCTTTTAATGAAGCGCGGCTGCAACATCTTCCCAATTGGAAAGCAAAGCAGGCTGGTTCAGGGAATTCTCTCCATGCTTGAGCCCTGGAATTGTTATCGCAGGTTTTTCCCATCCCAAAAAAAAGACCTTACAGCACTCATCAAAGAGAGAAAAATCCTTGCGCTCGCATCCGCAGACACTGGCACTTCGAAAAAAGACTTCTTGGAATACAAGGAAACAGATTCAAAACTGGCATTGCCTGTTCTAAGACCATTGCTTTTCTTTGATGAAAAAAACTCGCTTCACTTATTAAAACTATTAAATCCATAAAATAAAATACGGATTGCTGTTCTAGCAATGATTAAACCTTTAAACTAATTGAGGGAGTATTAATAACATGAAGCTTGCTTTCCTCTCGGACTTTCACCTTGGCTTTTCACAGCCAGGCAGGGAAAAGGACGCCTTCGAAAACGCGCTCTCAGCAATGAAATCAGCAGTGAAAGAGGGAGTTGACGCCATTGTTTTCACTGGCGACTTCTTCCACCATGATGTGCCAAAACAGGAAACCCTCCTTGAAGCACTCCGCTTGCTCTCAGTGGCAAAGCGTGCCCCGCAAAGCAGCACACGTGTTGTGGTAGAGGGAAAGGCCGAAAAGCGCGTGGTTGAATTCACTGGAATTCCATTCATTGGAATTCATGGCACGCACGAGTTCAGGGGAAGGGATTTTGCCAACGTGCTGGAAATCCTTGACAAGGCAGGATTCATGGCGTACATTCACGCTGAAAGGGCATTCCTATCAAAGCACCGCGAGAAAGTTGTATTGCACGGCCTTGGCGGCGTTCCAGAGAAAAAAGCGCTTGACGCCCTAAAGCACTGGAATCCTGTGCCTGAAGCAGGCGCCTGCAACATTCTCTTATTGCACCAGTCATTCAAAGAATTCCTTCCCTTTGAGGACGAAATGGTTGCAACACTCTCCATTTCAGACCTGCCAAAGGGATTTGACCTGATTGTTAATGGTCACATTCACTGGGGCAGTGAAACCAGGGAGGAAGGCATTCGCCTTTTAATGCCTGGCTCGACGGTTGTAACCCAGATGAAAAAACTTGAGTCAAAGAAAAAAAAGGCCTACTTTGTCTTTGACACCAAAACAGGCACTTTAAGTGGAAGAGAAATAAAAGGACAAAGACCATTCCACTACTCCAAGCTGGAACTAAAAAATGCTAACCCTGAAACAGCCAAGGAAATGGTAATAGATGAAATAGAGAAGCTTATTGCCGGAGAACAATCCCAAAAACCCCTTGTTAAAATAAAGCTAACAGGCTCGCTTTCAAAGGGTTTTTCACAATCCGACCTAAACCTTGCAGAGATAAAAGAATCATTTGGTGAAAAGGCAATAGTTTCCTTTTCAGCTGACTTCCACGAGGAGTCATTTGGAAAGAAAATGAAGGAGCTCAGCGCGATCCAAGCTGAAAAAAAATCAGTCAGCGAGCTTGGCCTTGAATTACTCGAAAAAAACCTCGCGGAAACAGACTTTGGCAACGCATTCGACCCAAGGCGCATTTTCTCACTCCTAAAAAACAACGATTCAGAAAAAGCAATGAAAATAATCGCTTCTCTCACGCCGGAAAATCCCAAAAACAACAAAAACGAATAAAAAATCGGCAAACAACGAAAACACAAAACTTATTTATTCTCTTCGCTTCCAATTTTTTCACTATTTTAAAAAATAGCCATTTTTAATGGTTAGCTTTAGCTTTTAGGGGGAATACCATGGAAAAAATAAAATGGGTTACAGAAAAGGATGAAAAAGGCCGTTACTGGCCATCGGAGGAAATGAAGAAAAAAGCCTTTGTATCCGACGAAACAATTTACAAAAAAGCTGCAGAGGACCCGGAGGCCTTCTGGGCAGAAAAGGCAAAAGAGGGTCTTGACTGGTTCGAGCCGTTCACCAAAGCCTATGAATGGAATGCTCCGCACTACAAGTGGTTCCTTGGTGGAAAAATTAACGCTTCGTACAACTGCCTTGACAGGCACGTTGAAGCAGGCAAGGGCGATAAAACTGCGGTTATATGGGTGCCAGAGCCAACAGACGAAAAAGCCCTGAAGATCACTTACGCAGAACTCCTTGAAAGAGTCAAAAAGTTTGCCAATGTTCTCAAGAGCCTTGGAGTAAAAAAAGGCGACCGCGTTGCAATCTATCTTCCAATGATTCCGGAAGTGCAGGTGGCAATGCTTGCATGCGCGCGCATTGGGGCAATTCACTCCGTGTGCTTTTCCGCTTTCAGTGGCGAGTCACTCAAGGCAAGAATCATTGACTCCAATGCAAAGGTGCTGGTAACGAGCGATGGCTATTACCGCAGGGGAAAACCGTTGAACCTGAAAAAGAACGCTGACATTGCAGTTGAAGGAACAAGCATTGAAAGCGTTGTAGTGGTCAAGAGAGCAGGCGTTGACGTTGAAATGAAGCAGGGAAGAGACTACTGGTTCCACGAGCTAATGGAGAAAGCCGACTCAGAGTGCCCTGCAGAGCCAGTTGACTCAGAGCATGTTCTTTTCACGCTCTACACCTCTGGCACAACAGGAAAGCCAAAGGGTGTTGTGCACGAGACAGGCGGCTACATGACTCAGGCTTACTGGTCTTGCAAGTGGACCTTTGACCTGCACGAAGATGACGTGTTCTGGTGCACTGCTGATGTTGGCTGGGTAACAGGCCACACATACAACTGCTATGGGCCACTAGCAGTCGGCACTACACTGCTCTTCTTTGAGGGAGCCCCGGACTACCCTGACAAGGACAGGTGGTGGCAGGTAGTGGAAGAGCACAAGGTAACAGTGTTTTACACCGCGCCAACCGCAATCAGAATGTTTGCATTATGGGGTGACCAGTATCCAGAAAAGCATGACTTGAGTTCATTGAGGCTGCTTGGAACGGTCGGAGAGCCAATTGACGAGGATGCATGGAACTGGTACTTTGAAAAGATCGGGGGCTCGCGTTGCCCAATAGTTGACACATGGTGGCAGACCGAGACAGGCGCGTTGCTCATATCAGAACTACCAGGCATTGGACCATTCATTCCAACCGTTGCCGGTCGACCATTCCCTGGAGTTACAGCTGACATCGTTGACGAGGAAGGCAACAGTGTGAGCGGTGGCGAGGGCGGCTACCTTGTCCTTAAAAGCCCGTTCCCGCCAGCAATGCTCCGCACTGTCTGGAACGACGACGAGAAGTTTGTTCAAACATACTTCACAGAGTACGGTAAGGAAGTATACTTCACTGGAGACGGTGCAAGGTGGTTTGACGAGGACAACATCAGGGTGACTGGCAGGATTGACGATGTCATGAAGGTCGCGGGCCACAGGCTCTCAACAGGAGAAGTGGAGAACGCGATTGCCTCCCATGACAAGGTTTCAGAGTGTGCAGTGGTGCCAAAGCCACACGAGATAAAGGGTGAAGTGCCGATTGCATTCGTTGTCCTGAAAGGCGTTGAGCCAAGCGACGAGCTAAAACAGGAGCTGGTTGACCACGTCAAGAAAGAGATTGGCCCGACTGCAAAGCCGGAGGCAATCTACTTCGTGAACGACCTGCCAAAAACCCGCAGTGGCAAGATCATGAGGAGAATGTTAAAGTCTCTTCTGACAAACAGGCCACTCGGCGATTCAACAACCTTGCAGAACCCGCAGTCAGTCGACCACCTGAAAGAAGTAACAGGCTACAAGGGCTGAAAAAGCCCTTTTTCCTTTTCTTTTTTTATTTTTCTGTTTTTTTTCAAGAACATCCTTTTTTCTACTTTTTTGGTTTCTTTGAAAACATTAGCTTTTTATATGATTAATAATAATATGATGTTAGAGCTGTATCTTTTAAGGGATCTTCTCGCATGGGTTGTCACCTTAAAAGAGGTTGAGGGCTCACCCGAAGACATCTGCCTTCGGGCTTTATATTTTTCTAAAAAACATTTTTTCGAACCCTTTTTTACTCAGGTAATAGCCAAGGGCAATGTCTGCCAGCTGGATAGCCTTTGAGTTTCTGCTTGTGTTTATTCGGCCAACAAAGCCCAATTTGTTTTGGTTTGGAAATTTCACAGTTGCTTTCAACACCTGATTTTCTCGCCTGATTGTTACAGGCTTTCCGACCAGCTTAAAGCAAATCTGAAACAAAAAGTTTTGAACAAATTTCATGGTGGCATTTGAAATATTTTTGATTTCAAAATCCCTATCAGCTTCAACAATCACCACTCCAAACTTTCCCATTAGCTTTGTGTGAATATGAGAAGAGATGCTGTTGGGAACATAGGTTAAAAAGTATTCCTTTCTTCGCACCCCCTGTGGTTTTTTGTGTTCAAAAATATAAAACTGCACCCTTGACCTCCTAATCGAATCACCAATTTCCTTCCTTGCTTTTTTTCTTATTTTCTTGCTTGTCTTTGACCAGTGCAAGTAACACTTCTCCCTTCCATACATTGCACTTGAAATTTCACTGTGCAGCTTGTTAATTTCCCTTTCAAAACCGAACACAGTGCATGAATACCTGGCTCCAAAAGAAGTGTCTATTGCAATGAGCATTAAAGCCATAATATTGTCCTTCCAGTGAAACCAATAAAAAACGCTCTAGAACAGTAACAGGCTACAAGGGCTGAAAAAGCCCTTTTTCCTTTTCTTTTTTTATTTTTCTGTTTTTTTTTGCAAACACGAAAATTGTTTTTTTATATAATTACTATTTTCTTCTGATATTGAATCCAATTGAGGTTGATCGCGCGATGGTTCCAGTTTGATCGAAAGTTTTCGGAGGATTTAAATAGATAATTAACATAGTGTTAAGTATGGGCTGGGAGACCTTCTTTAAACCAACCATTGAAAGAATTGTAATATTTTTAATGCTAATGGGCGGTTTGAATTATTTAATTATTTCAACCACGCACGTTATTGATGCAAGAGTGCTTGTTGGTCTGCCGTTGGGGTTTTGGCCAATTGGGAGCTTTATGATATGGCCAGGTGCTCCAGCCCCGCCGATTGTGGAGTTCTCATGGGTTAATTTCGTTCTTGATGTAATGTTTTGGTATTTGATTTCCTGTGCAGTTGCCGTTCAATACCATAAAATCAGAAGAAAATAGCTCTAACTCTTGACTTCTCCGAATTGCTTGCATTCCCGGTCTTCATTTCCTTTGGGGAACTTAACAGCAATTTAATGAAAGAGCCTTGCGGAATTTTTGTAAATCGTGCTTTGCAGGATTCGCTGAATTGTGCGTGTTATGTGTAATTGTTATGGTTTTCTCTGGAAAAAATTGTTTCAGGAAAAACCATCGCGTGCGTGTTATATGTATTGTTAGGGTTTCCTCACGG
>CAZGDN010000042.1:0-9155 GCA_964525235.1 uncultured archaeon
TTGCTTACTGCAGTGACCCTGTAGTAATACCTTGTTCCTTTGTGGTCTCCGGGATCGGTGTCGATCCACTTGTAAGTGTCAGAGTCAACTTCGTAGTCAGAATCATCAGCCCTAATTGTCTTAACCCTGTAATTGCTGGTGGTGGAAAAGCCACTGCTTGTGCTCCTGTAAACCCTGTACTCTTTTATTCCGCTTGGCCCTACTGTCGCAGGTTCGTCCCAGCGTAGCTCCATGTTGCCATTGTAATGCATGTCAGGGGTGATGTTCCTCGGTGCGCTTGGAGCTGAATTGTCAACCTTAACAATGAATGTTTCAGACGATGAGCAAACATTGTTTCGTGCGCAGGCTTTTACTTTGAGGTAGTGTGTGCCATTGCTCACTGAACTCTCATCGAGTTCCTTTTCATAACAGTAACCGCTTGTTTCAATTGTGCTATCTGGCTCTGTGTTGGGAGAATCCCAGCTACAAGAATATCCCTTTGCACCATCTGCGTTCCAGCTTATGATTACATGGGGCTCAGTGCTCCAGATGTCATTTGAATGAGTCGATGAGTGGAATGTTGGTTTTGGGGGTGCATTTAAGGGATTAGGGGTTTCAGTTTCACATTCCGAGAGATTCCCATCGTTTCCACTTAGGTCAACAGCAAGGACATGAAAATAATACACTTTGTTTGAATCAAGCCCGGTCAGGGCATATGTAGTGTTAGTAGTGAAACCAGTATAGGTTCCAGTTTGAGTGTTGAAATCGCAGTTTTTATCACTATAATATATCTTGTAGCCATTGAGGTCATTTTCAGTATTCCCTGTCCACAGAAGTGTTATTTGTTCTTCTCCAGGTATTGCACTAAGATCTTGGACTGTGACTGGGGCTTCTTTGTCCGAATAGTTGAGCTTGAAATTGCAATCTGCCGGGTTTCCTGCTCTGTCTTCGCTAAAGATGCTTATATTGTATTCGCCTGTTTTGAAGAGGGCTGTTTCCTTGTAACTGCAGTGGTAGTTTCCATCTTTCTCAATACAGCCTGCTGCTGAAAAACTGCTCTGCTGGTTTCCCACGTTTAACAGTTCAACTTTCACACCTGTTGCATTGATATTTATACCATTAGGATCATTCAGGTCAAAGGTGAGCATTTGCTCGTTTGTGACAACCACATCTTGGCTTCCACAGACCACCCCAGTAGGAAATATAACCCTAATCTTAGGTGCAGTATTATCCACATAAAAGCTTTCACTACCCTTCTTAACTGTGTCTATTGGAAGGTTATTTCTGTAAGTGTACAGGTTTAAGTCAATGTAATAATTGTTGTCTTGCAGACTCACACCCCAAGGAATCGTACAAATAATGCCATTAGGCTCATTGAAATTATTTGTGTTTCCACAATAGCCTGTATTTACCAAGTTATAGTCCTTAATTAGTGTTTCAAATGCACCTATTGAGGTGCTATAATAAACTTCAATATTTAGATCTGCTTGCCCTTCAAAACCATTTACATCCTCTGCAAAAACCTTAAAAGTAATATCATGCGAGCCATTTCTCCAATATGTCCCAGCACTTGGGTTTGATATGTTGAAAATGTTCACATTTGAAGCAAAAACCCACCCAAGAACCAGCACAAAAAAAAGCCCAATGCATATTTTTTTCTCCAAACAATCCCCCCAAAAAAAACATTTATTATGTATAATTAATTGATGAAGTTTAAATCATATTATTTTCCTTTTACAAATGTTTTTATTCTTTTTCTGTGTTTGTGTGTTATTCACTCTTAAAATTGGCCAAAGTTTGGTATACATAATTTTTTGAGTGTTTTTTTTGTGGTTGAGTATGGACTTGAAGCAAGAATTTTTGATTTTCTTAAAGGGCCTGGCGATGGGGGTTGCTGATATCATTCCCGGGGTGTCTGGGGGCACGATTGCTCTCATCACTGGCATTTATGAAAGGCTGGTTTTTGGAATCAGGGACATTGACTTCAAATTCTTGCTGTTCGCTATAAAAGGCGATTTTAAGAGGGCAAAGGAGAACTTTTTGGACATTGACCTTGCACTCTTTGTCCCATTGCTCTCCGGGCTTGGGGTTTCTTTCACCCTCTTTGCGGGTGTGATTGACTTCTGCCTGAATGTTTTCCCGGCGCTGACCTTTGCCTTTTTTTTTGGCTTGATTCTTGCCTCTGCGAGAACCGTTTTCGCCAAAATAAAGAACAGAGACGCTCTAACCATTGGGTTTATTTTTCTCGGGCTTTTTTTGGGGGTTGCAATAACCCTGTTGAACCCGGTCAAATCAAACCCTTCTCCTTTGGTGATTGTGGGAAGCGGGATGGTTGCAATCTGTGCCATGATTCTCCCAGGCATCTCTGGCGCATTCCTCTTACTGCTCCTTGGACAGTACGAGTTCATAGTCAGGGCATTGCATAACTTTGACTTTGTGGCACTGGCAATTTTTAACGTGGGAACAATTTCCGGAATTATTCTCTTTTCAAGGCTTCTGGCTTTCCTCTTAAAAAAACACGAGTCCAGGGTCCTGGGCTTTCTCACCGGCTTAATGATTGGCGGCCTGAACATGCCACTGCAAAGGGTTGGAGAAAACATGCCAAGAGCAGGCTTGTTGCTGCCGGTTATCGCAGCGCTTGCAGGCATTGTGGTAGTTATGCTGCTGGAGTTTTTTTCCGGAAAGCACGAGCTCCTGGAAAATCACTGAATATTCGGAATAGGAATACACGCTTCTAAAAACTGCAGTTTGCTGGAAAAAATTAAGGGCAAAATAAAGGGCGTAAAAGCTGCCGAATATAATTAAAAAGCCTCGCTGTGTAATTCTTTTGGTTTAAATGATTGGAATAATTGGGGGAACGGTTTTTTTCAAGAGTGATGTTTTTGCCAAATTGCAGGAGTTTCCTGAAAACACAAAGCATGGCACTGTTTACTTGAAGAAGTGCGACAGGTTTGTGTTTGTGCCAAGGCACAGCTTGCAGCACAACATTCCAGCACACAAAATAAACCACAGGGCAAACATAAAAGCCCTTCAAAACCTTGGAATAAAAGAAGTCATTGGCGTCTACTCCTGTGGCAGTTTGAAAAAGGAGCTCAAGCCAGGCACGCTCCTCGTGCCAGACGACTACATCAATCTCTTCCAGCCACAAACGTTTTATGAAACCCTGAACAGGCATGTCCTGCCTGGCTTAAGCGAAAAAATCAGGAAAAAAATATTCAAATCTGCAAAAAAGCTCGGCGTTCCAGTAAAAGACGGCGGCACTTATTTTCAGACAATTGGCCCAAGGCTTGAGACAAAAGCAGAGGTTAAAATGCTGAAAAAGTTTGCCGATGTTGTTGGAATGACAATGGCAAGCGAGGCCACTCTGTGCAGGGAAGCAGGCATGGAATTTGCTGCCATTTGCTCGGTTGACAACTTTGCCCATGGCATTACAAAAGCAGAACTGAGCCAGGAGTCAATTGAAAAAACTGCTGCTGAGAGTTCAAAGATTATTTCAGCTATTCTTGCAGACCTCATTGGCTAAAAACCAGTGAAAGCCTGGTTGAAATGATTTAGATTGGTGAAATCTTGAAAGCCCTGGTTGAAAATGTAAAGCTTAACGGCAAGCGGACAAATGTGCTTGTTGAAGGCAGCACTATTGCCTCGATTGGAAAGGAAAAAGACCGCTCTGGCGTGGTAATTGATGGAAGCAAGCTTGCAATTATTCCAGGCTTTGTCAACTGCCATGCCCACGCAGCAATGTCTCTCTTGCGGGGCTACGCTGACGACTTCCCCCTCAGGGAATGGCTGGAGAAATACATCTGGCCAAGGGAAGCAAAGCTTTCAAAGAAGGATGTTTACTGGGGTTCAAAACTAGCCTGCCTTGAAATGATTAAGAGTGGCACAACCTGTTTTGCCGACATGTACTTTCACTCAAGGGAAACCGCAAGGGCAGTTAAGGAAAGCGGAATAAGGGGCTTTTTGAGCGAGGTCTTCATTGGAACAAAAGAGTTTGACTCCGGAAAAGCAAGCCATAGGGCGAGAGAATTAAAAAAATTTGGCCCGCGCGTGACCCCAATGCTTGGCCCGCACAGCATGTACACTGTTTCAAAGGAGAACCTGTCAAGGATTGCAGAAGAAGCAGAAAAAGAAGACCTGTTCATACACTTTCACCTCTCTGAAACAGAAAAAGAAGTAAAAGACTGTGAAAGAGAGCACGGGAAAAGGCCAGTTGAATGGCTTGCAGAAATCGGCTTTTTAAGCAAGCGCGTTTTGAGCGCTCACTGCACCTGGGTGAACGAAAAAGAAGCAAGAATCATGGCAGAAAAGGGCGTAAAAGCAGTTCACTGCCCTGTTTCAAACATGAAGCTTGCAGTGGGGCGCGCAATGCCCTACTCCCAACTGAGAAAAGCCGGTGTGAGCGTGTGCCTTGGAACAGACGGTTGCGCTTCAAACAACAATCTTTCAATGCTGGAGGAAATGAAGTTCGCTAGCCTTATGCAAAAGTTTTCAAACAGTGATCCAACTGCGCTTCCAGCCAGGGAAGCACTCTTTATTGCCACCGAAGCCGGTGCAAGAGCCCTGGGGCTGAACGCGGGCAGGATTGAAGAGGGAATGCTTGCAGATTTCTCGCTTGTAAACCTAAAAAGCGTCTCACTCACTCCAGGGCACTCCCTTGAGTCAGACCTTGTTTACTCTGCTGGGGTTTCTTCCATCAACACTGTTTTTTGCAATGGCGAAATCGTAATGCAAAACCGCGCAGTGAAGAGCGAAGCCGAAATACTGGAAAAAGCAAGGGAGCAAGCACTGGACTGGGTTTCAAGGTAAAAGCAAGCTTTATTTCAGGAGTTCTTTTTTGACTATTACAATCTCTGGCATTCCACGGTACATTCCAGCGTAATCCAAGCCATAGCCTGCAACAAACTCGTTTGGAATATTGAATCCCACAAAGTCCAGCTCCAGGCCAGGGCTCTTTGGAAGACCCTTATCCAAGAGCACGCAGGTCTTGAAAAACTTTCCCTTTTCTCGCAGGTAATCCTGGAGCCTTTTCAGTGTGCCACCAGTGTCAACGATGTCCTCAATGAGCAAAATATTCTCACCCTTTAACAAGCCTGATTCCCTGAGTTTTACCCTGCCGCTGGTGGTTGACTTATCATAATAGCTCGAGGCCTGGATGAAGTCAATCCTGGTGCGAAGCTCTGTTTCGTCATCTATGAGTCTTATTAAATCGGATGCAAAGAACATTCCTCCCTTTAGGACAACCAGGCAGTTCACTTCTTTGACTTCTTCAAAAGCGTCTGCGACCTCGCTTGCAAGGTGTTCAACTCTCTTCTTTAAACAGCCCTTGGAAATCAGGACCCTTTCAATGTCGTCCCTGTACTTGTCCCTGATACTGGGCTCTTCTCCTTCAAGCTTTATGCCCTCGGCTGGAACATTCACTGTCTTTGTAAAGTTATTCCAAATCTTCACTTGTCTCCCCCCGTGATTCCTTTCCATTCCATTATTGCCTTTTCGTAGCGCTCTGGGTTGTCTGCTGGGAAAAACTGGGTTGCCATCCTGCAGCCAAAGAGTTTTTTCTCACGGGCAATAACCGGAAACACATCTTTTTCAATGCTGAACTTTTTTCCAGCTGGAATGAACTCAAAAATGTTCTTTTCCAGGACATAGGCTCCAGCGCTTACAACGCCTGGCTTCTTTATTCCCTCTTTCTCCCTGAAGGCAACAATCCTGTCGCCCTCGGTTTCAACGCTTCCAAACTCGGCCGCGTTTTCCACTTCCACAAGCGCCAGCGTTGCAGTTGCCCTGTTCTTCTCGTGCAGCTCCTGCATCAAAGAATAGTTTATGTCTTTTACCTCGTCGCCGTTGCACATGAAAAACGCGGAGTCAAAGAAGGACTCTGCGAGCTTGAGCGCACCAGCCGTGCCCAAGGGCTCCTCTTCAAGGCTGTAGTCAACCTTCAAGCCAAGCTTTGAGCCATCACCAAAGTATTCCCTTATCAAATCAGCCTTGTAGCCAACGCCAAGCACAACCTCTTCAACTCCGTACACTTTGAGGTTTTCAAGGTTGTACTCCAAAACAGGCCTGCCCTTAACAGGCAACAATGGCTTTGGAATCTCGTAAGTAAAAGGCCTCAAGCGAGTGCCATGCCCTCCGGCAAGCACGAACGCTTTTTTGATTCCACTCATGTTCTATTATTCCAACAAAAAGGTTTTAATTAGTGAGTCCCACTACCCGGACCCCAAAAGGCTCTCAAATCCAGAATGCCGGGCCTGCTTTTGATTGTTCCTGGGCCCGGTTTACTGTCTCCTGCTTTCTTCGGGTTTCCTTGCAGGCAATCATGGATTTATCCAGTTTGGAAGCAAACCAGGCTTTGACTTTGAGGGAAGCCCTTTGGCATGCTTCCATTTCCTGAAGAATTTTTCTAAGTTCCCTGTTTTCAATTTTATAACACTTAAATTGATTTTATACACATTTTTAGTCATTTTTCCAGGGATCCCGTCAAACAAGCCCAACAGAAAGGCACAGGAGCATGCCTTAAAAGTATTGCTTGTGCCAGCGTTCGTGTTCTTTTGTTTGCCAACGAAATAGAACTGGCTTCCTGGTTTTGATTTTTTTTAGCGGCACGTTCTTTTATTGCGCTATCAAGCTCTTCAAAATGTTTTGACCAGTCTTCGTCAAAAGTTGTTATGCATCATTTATGCATAAAATAAAGCACACTCTATTGCCTAGCATAATCCGAGCTATCACAAAAACAAGCCAACTTGACACTGACCCCAGACTAGGCTCAATGGACGCATTAAACTATGCCTGTGCTGTTTGTGATAGCGCCAAGGCCTTTGCAACCCTGGATGAACGTTTAAGTGACAGGCTAGAAGACCAGTATGGAGTAAGAGTTTTTAAAATTTCAAAGAAAAGGCAGGGAATATGACCTGGGCTTCCCATTTTTCCTTATCTTTTCCCTAATAATCCAAGCACTACCTTTTTTCTCCAAATATTTTGGAATCTTAATCCTTGAAATAGCCTCGTTTATTCTCCGATCACTAAAAACCAAATCACCCTTGGACATTGCCTTCCCCGTCCTTGTAATAAAATTTATTCACATAAACCATTTATAATGCAATATCATAATAATATCAGGATATATATAGTGCTTTGTCTGTGAGAAATACCAGTTCTCCCCCCAAGAATTAGGTGTTTCTAATGACACTGGCGCTTTTCGAGTTCTGGCTTTAACGAGGTTTCTCCCAGTATTGCACCAGCACCACTTTTGCGATATACTTGTAAAAAACCTTGGCTTGAAAGCCAAGGCGTTCTCTTTCACTATAACCAACTTCGTCTCCACGTCGATGCGAGGAACATTCACCGTGCCAAGGTTTTTTAGTAAAACGAGGCGGGATAGTGCTTCGCACTATATGCTTTCGTTTAAACAATTTCAACTGATTCTCTCAGGGGAAGGCATTGAATTCTTGGTTTTAGCAAAAGATAGGTATTTATATGACTTATTGTCATATAATTAAGTTATATGACAAAGGATTATTTGGCGGGCGGGTACTTGGCGCCTGCGGAGAGAACCGCGAGGCTGGCTGAAAAGATTGTTGCTCGTTTGCCTCACCTAAAGTTTGCAATTTGGGACTTATCAGTGTTTTTGCCATTTTTTCACAATGCCAGGAGGACAATGATTTTTATTGAGTGTGAAAACGCTGCTCGAAGCGAGGTTATGTCGGTTATTGCCAATGACCCTGGGTTTGGTGAATGGGTTGTTTACAGTGGAGGGCGGAAGCCTAAAACAGTCAACGAGGAATGGGCGAGTGCAAAGAGCATTGTTGAAACCAGGGGCGTTATTGTAATTATTGCAAGGAGGGATTTTGCTGAAACCATTCCCTTGCCAAAAGGCCCCGGAGCCAATGGCAATATCAGGGTTCCCTCTATTGAGCGGGGGCTGGTGGACTTGCTTGCCTATTCGCTCAGGGAATGGCTGCCAATCCCGGTCAGTGAAGTCGTAAATGCCCTGGCTGGACTGGCCAAAGAGCACAGGCTTAGATACGGGGCATTGTCCAGGTATGCGGCAAGGCGCTATGTTGGCTGGTTTCTCAACATTGTGCTGTACAAGCTCTACGAAAAAAAGCATATTCCTGCAAACGCAATTGACCCAAGGCATTTAGAAGCAGGAAAGAGGTACTGGGATGCAATTCGGGAAGTTGAAAACAAGTGAACCCTGAATTCAAGAGAAGGCATGATTTAGTGCTTGAAGTGCTTTACGCACTCTCCAAAGAAGCAAAAACCAGTGGTGAAAAGCTTGTTTTTATGGGTGGGAGTGCGGTCCAGGCAGTCCTTCCAAAAGCCATGAGGCTATCGATTGACTTAGACTTGCACTATTCCAGCAACCCACAAAAACTGGTGAAGTGCCTGCAACCAGAATTTGAGGTCAGCGAACGGCCTTCGCGCAACAACGAGCAGTTCCGGTTCTTTAAAGCCACAAAAAAAGGCGCGCTTGTGAAAATCGACATTGCCCGCTTTGGCCTGCCAGCCAAAGGCAAACCGTGCAAGTTAACAAAAATTGGTTCATTCAAGGCTTTAACTGCAACACCAGAATACCTGTTGGCTTCAAAGCTTTCCGCGCTCGCAATTGGCACAATTGGAAGAAAAAGGGAGAGGAAAGACTTTCAAACAGATTTCCTCAAAGACGTGGTTGACGCACACCAGTTGATTGGTTTTGCTAATTCAACCCGCAAAGTTCGCGCTTTTTTTGAAAGCATAGTAAAAATTCAGAATCGCTTGAGGAAAACCAATTATTCAAATGACAGCACTATTGAAAGCATTGCAAGTGTGCTTATTGAATCCATCAAAGTTGAGGGCGGAATAATAACCAAGGGCGGACTCCAAAACTTCAACGAATACCTCTTTGGGGCGCCTATTAGAAAACCCGATTACTGGGAGATGGCAGCAAGAGTTGCAGCATACACAAGAACTGCCCTGGCTGAAAAAGAAGGATTTAAAGCCTTCAAAAAAATAGAAAAGACTGTTCAAACAGGATACGCAGACCCCGAAAAAGCAAATTACTGGCAGGAAAAGCTAAAGTCAAAAAGCATTGATTCAGAATTATTACACAATCTCAAAATACTCGCGCCAAAAGCACTCGGGTACTATTATTTTGCAGTGCTCCCAAAAGAAAAATAACCTGTCGAACAAACCGGGTC
>CAZGDN010000043.1:0-5877 GCA_964525235.1 uncultured archaeon
TAGTAGTGAACGAGGATGAATCCAGCGCAAAGGAAGCCGATGCCTCCATAAAAGTAGTACGGTAATTCTTCCTTTGAGTGAGCAATCGGCTTAAGACCGAGCTTTTCAAGCGTGATTGCTTCTGCTTCCTTTTTTGTGGCAACCTTTTTCTCTTCTTCGCGCGAGGGCTGTTTTATTGGTGGAACCTGCTGGCCAGTGCGCGAAACACCCTGCTCGCTGAGCGGAGTTGCCTCTGGAACAGAGTAAGACTTTGAAACAGTACCCGGCACTTGGGTGCTTTCCATGGCTGGAGTAATCCCAACAGGGCTGCCTGCAAGCAGTGAAAGCGAGGTGAAAAAGACAGTTAACTGCATCGCCCCAACCACCAAAAGGATAGTGGAAAAAATTACAACAACGCGGTTTGTGCTGTCAACAAACAAGCCGCGGCCCTTTCTCGAAAGGCGGTAGTAAACCCACTTGCTGGTGTGGTTATCTGCTTTTTCAACAAGGTTTGCTTCCATGAGTTTTGAAATGTGCTCGTGCAATGTTGACTTTGAGTGCCCGAGCTTGCTTGAAAGCTCGCTTATAGTGTAATTGCGCTCTTTCAGTTTCTTGAGTATTTCAACCCTAGTATCAGAGGCCAGTGCTTTCAAGTCATTCCGTTCAAGCGTCACCTCGCCTTCTCCACCAAACAAGTTTAATCCCTCTACTAATAGATTGCTTTTTCCTTTTTTATGCTTTTTCTTTTTGTTCGGATTCCAAAGAAACGCTTAAAAACAGTTAAAACCTATATTCATTGCGAATTGGTGCTGGGAATGGCCTTGGACGAACGAGTTGTAAAAGCAATAGTTGACCGCTACATCAAAAAAGACATGATTCTATCAGTTGGCACTGGCTCAATGAACGAAAGCTTCCTGAGACAGATTGCACTCCTATCACACGAAAAAGACCTTGACATCAGATTCGTGCCAACCTCAATGAAACTCACAGAACTCGCCTCTGCGCTCCAGCTAAAAATCGCCTCAATAAACGACTACGAAATTGATTTATCCATTGAGTTCGCTGACCTCATAGACAAAGACTTCAACTTTATCAGCAGGCAAACACACTCCCTTGTGAGAGACAAAATGGTTGGCCAGAGCGCAGGCGAAATGCTCGTAATAGCAGAAGAAAAAAACTACGTGAAACAACTCTATGGCGATATCCCATACGAAGTCGCCGTATTTGGAGCCAAGCACTCGCTGGTCAGGCTAGACCAGTTCGGGGAAGCAAGGTTCAGAATGAAAGAAAACGGCGAAAAGTACATGACCGAAACAGGCCACTACATAATTGACGTGAAGGTCGACGCAGTTTTTGACCTCGAAGACCTCGAATACGAAACAAAAGAGGTTCCAGGCGTGCTGGAATCCGGCTTATTCATTGACTACGCTGACCGCGTTCTATTACACAACAAAAAGATTCACTTGATGAGCCGCATTGGACCAGAACTAAAAGCAAAAGAGTAAAAGACAAATTGAACCAGAACAAAAAGCAGAGCAGTAACATCAAAAACAATGCGAATTGCGCCAGATCAGGAACCAAAGGCGGTTAACAGGACAACCCCCCAAGTAAAAGCATTAAAAACCCTTTTTCCTCGAATATTTGTCTAAAGCAAGCCAGAGTAGCTCAGCCTGGTTAGAGCGTTCGACTCATAATCGAAAGGCCGGGGGTTCAAAGCCCCCCTCTGGCATTCTGCCGTTTTCTTTCATTTAAAAGAAAGAAAAGCGCGAGTTGCGGAAAAGAAAGAAATAATAATAACTGGCACCAGATATTCTTTGAAGGTGATTTTTTGAACAAAAACAAGGCAATAGGTTACGCGCTTATAATAATAGGGTTAGTGCTCAGTGTTGAGGGAACAGCCTTCACTTTTGCTGGCACCTGGGCGCTTGGCCAAGTGAACCAGGCAATTGCCCTATCAAGCGTGCTCAACTCGCAGAGCGGCGCAATTGGCGCAGGAGAATTCTACCAAGGCATTCAATCCATCGCCCTAGTCTTCATTGTTTACTCGCTACTGAAAACAATTGGTGGAATTGCCTGCATGCTCTTCGGTTACACTGCACTGAAATCAAAAAAGTGAAAAAAAGGGCCTCAGAACTCATAAGTGCAATCACCCCCATAAAACCAGCTCGAGTAAAAGCTCTCGCAACAGCGTTTTTGGGTCAAAGCTCAGCCTGATCTTCATCAGCCAACCAGTAATATTTAACAATATTGCTTCTTAAAAAATCTATTCCGTGCCCCGGTAGTGTAGGGGTTAAGCATCCCAGCCTCTCACTGCCCTTTCTTTTTAGAAAAAAGAAAGCGTAAGTTGCCCAAAGAAAGGAAAATGTTCAACGAGGCAACAAGCAAGAGTGAGCTGGTGACCCGGGTTCGAATCCCGGCCGGGGCACTATGTGATAAAATGAAAAAAATAATGTTGAACTTGGGCGAGCCAGCTTACCCCCTGCCAGAGTTTGTGAGAAAAGAGCTATGCAGGTTTCTCAGCGAGGCACACAGGTTCCCCTCAAACTACCACGAGCTTGAAAGAGAAATAGCCAGAGAGTACAAGGTTGGAAAAGAAAACGTTGCCATAACAAATGGCGCACACGAGGCAATTGACCTCGTTGCACGCGTTTTTGGAGCGCGAACACTGGTTTTCACCCCAGCATACATTGAGTACACCTGGGCACCCAAGAGAAACAACCAAGAAGTGAAAACAGTTAATGCAATGAAGGAAAAAAATTTTGAGGTGGAGCCAGCAAGCAAGGAGGCAAAAAACTCAACACTCATATTTCTCGCAAACCCCAACAACCCATTCGGTTACACTGAGAAGAAAACCGTCAAGGCAATGCTAAAAAACTGCAATGGCATTGTAGCCGTTGACGAAACCTACCAGTGGTTCAAGGGAGAGAGCCTCGCGCCCCTGGTAAAAAAGTACAACAACCTGCTAATAATTGGCAGTTTCTCGAAATCCCTCTCGCTGGCAGGAATGCGCGTTGGCTACATCATTGCAGGCAGGAAACTGTTAAAGAAAATGGAAAAAAAACTCGTGATGTTCAGGGTTTCAAGTCTGGCAGTAAAAGCAGCCATTGAGTGCTTGAAGCACAAAAGGCACTTTAAGAAAAACGTGGAAAGAACAGTGAAAGAAAGAAAAAAATTCGAGGCATGGCTGGAAAAAAGGGCATTCAATGTTTACCGCACAGAGAACAACAATGCACTGGTCAAATTCAGAACAAAAAAAGAAGCAACACAATTCACAAAGCACCTGGAAAAAAACGGAATCGTGGTATTACAAGGCAACGGCATTAGCACAATTGGATTGAATGACTCGTTTGTGAGAATCACAATCGGGAACAGGAAGGAAATGAAAGCAGTCAGGGCAGCAATTTTGTCCTTTCAACGTAAGCCCTCCAAGACTCGGTGATTCTCTCCCTGTCAAGCTCAGTTAACTCACGTTTCACTTTTGCCGGAACACCCGTCACAAGAGAGTTGGCTGGAATTTTTTGCCCCTCTCTGACCACAGAGCCAGCAGCAATAATGCACCACTCGCCTATTTCAGCGTTGTCCAAAACAATGGCACCCATTCCAATCAGGACATTATTCCCAATCTTGCACCCGTGCACTACCGCACCATGCCCCACAGTGACATTTTCTCCAATCTCGAGCTTGTGTCCGTGCAATACACAGTTGTCTTGGATGTTCGAGTTTCTTCCAATCGTTATCTTTCCCTCGTCACCCCTGAGCACTGCTCCAGCCCAGATTGAAACATTTTCGCCCAGCCCAACGCTGCCCTCAACAACAGCTTTTTTGTGAATAAAGCACTTCACGAAAACCACAATTGTCGAAATAAATGGCTTAAACGCATATTTTGAGCGTCAAACAACGAAAAGCCAACGTAAGCTTTTTAAACTACGAAAACATTAATAAAACAGTTGTTAAACTTTAAAGGAGGGTTGAAATGGACCAAAAAATCGGAAGCTGGGCCTTCATCATTGGTGTAGTGATTGCAGTTGTCACAGGAATAGCAATCGGTTTAATGCCAGCGGTTTCAGGCGAAACATGGGTCAACTATGTTCCACTCATACTGGTAATCCTTGGGTTAATCGTTGGATTCCTGAACATTGGCGACAAAGAAGTAATGCCGTTCCTGATTGCATCGGTTGCACTGGTAATGGTTGGAACAGTGGCAGAGCTTAACACAATCCCAGTCTTTGGCATCGTGCTTGCAAAAATAGTCAACTATATCGCAGTGTTTGCCGCACCAGCAGCACTGGTTGTAGCACTGCTGGAATTCTACAGGCTTGCAGCAACACCAAAGGGAACAGCAACAAAATAATCACACTTCAAAAAAACAACTCGGCCGCTCTAAGCGGCCGAAGCCTTTTTTTTATTATTTGACAGAATAGTTAATGGTTTCAATGAAAAAAACCTTTTTTGAAAAACTGAAAAGAGAGCCGTTGCTGTTAGCGATAATCCTTGCCATTTTTTTCCTGTTGGTAGTGAATGCCCTGCTGCTCGTAGCCCAGGTAAAACAGCCATTCTCTGTCTACAAAAGCTATGTTAGAGCAAAACACGAAGAGCTCTCAGGCGTGTTCAGTGAAATGCGCACTGGCTTTCCGGGGAAAACGCTCTTGGACGACAACTCGCTTGAATCCAAGTACATGTACTACCTCTACAGCTCAATGCTTGAAGACGCTGCATGGTTTGAAGAAAAAGAGAACGCTGTTTACAAAAAGACAATGAGTGCAACAACAAGCGAAGAAGCAAAGCAGGGCTTTGTGGAAGAAGCCGCGCTTGAAACAGTCTTCCAGAATTCACTTCTCCTAAACAGTTATCCGGCAGAGGGCGAGTTCTGGAAGTACTACAATGACCACTATGACGAAGAAGTCAGTGACGCAAAAGAAAAAGCCAAGTCATTGAATGCAGAAAACTTTTTGTCCAGTTCAGTTACCCAAGAACTCTTAAAAGAATCAAGAATCAAAAAAGAAAGCATTGAAAAAAAAGCAAGAGAAATAATGAGCGAGTACATTGAACTGAGAAAGAAGGCATTCAACAAAGCCCTAGCTGGTGGCAAGAGCATTAAGGCATTCGTTGAAGCAAACAAGATTGTTGGCTTGCACGAGTTAACTGTAGGGTCCCAGTAAGCCAAGAAAATCCTGCCTTGAAACACGAAACTCGTTACCATTAACCTTGACAATTGCTTCCCTGGGAAGATGAGCCCACAGGGCAGAAAAACCACGGCCTTCCACTTCACTGTAATAATGGGTCAGCCTTTGGAAGTGCTCTTGATCAATCCCCCTTCTGGCATTTCGAGCAAGCGGGCAAAAACCATACAAGTCAGAGGGCTTGCCTTCAACCGATATGCTTGGAAAGAGAGTGCACTGCCTTGGTCTCGCCGGGTAAATAGAGCAAAGATTGCTCTCGTTGAGAAAAACGCACTTTTGGCCAGGACGCTTGAATGCAAGAGCAGGCAGCGCAAGGAAGAAGTCTGGCAGGAAACCAAACGATTCTCGAATTTGCCCAGCAAGGCTTCTTGGTAACAAGCCACTGAACACAACAATGCCACTCTTTTTCTCCGTTAATGGAAACAATTCAGCAAACAGCACACACTTTTCTTCCACAAAGCGCTTTCTCTCCAAACCAGTGAAAGCAACAGCTTTCTCAAGCTCTTCAGGCAGAAGAGTAATCCACCAGCGCCTGCAACACTCAGCGTTGCATTCAACAGGACACACCATAGCACTAATACTACTGTGAAAAAAGTTAAAGGGAGAACGGAAAAAGCGAAAAATTAAATACTTACCCTTACAGTTGTTTTAATAGTGCCTCGGTAGCACAGTGGCAGTGCAGCTGACTTGTAACTGCCTGCCCTTTCTTTTTAGAAAA
>CAZGDN010000043.1:5977-8243 GCA_964525235.1 uncultured archaeon
TGGTGCAAGAGATCAGCAGGTCGTGGGTTCAAATCCCACCCGAGGCTTTTTTTGGCAACATCACTGGCAGTGAGCATATCAAAAAACAAGGACTTGTGGGCATGAACAGCACGGCAGACAAAATAAAAACCGCAGTAGCGAGACTCGTTGACTCAGGTGCGCACGTGAGCGTTGCCTCTTCAAGCCAGTTCATTGGAAAAAAGCTTGGCTTGAGCGAGCGCTGGATCCAGTACACCCACATAGAAATCAGGAACAAGTTGAGCGAGTTAAAGTACAAGAAAACGCCATTCAAAGAAAGAGTATTGTTCCTGCCGCACTGCATGCGAAACCAGAAAAAGTGCAAGGCAGAGTACAACGAGGACGGCTTGCAGTGCACAGAGTGCGGGGAGTGCAAGCTTGGAACGCTTGTCAAAATGGCAAGGGAAAGAGGCTACAGGGCAACATATATAGTGCCAGGGGGAAGCATGGTAAAAGCCAAGATTGCAATGGACAAGCCAAAAGCCGTCCTGGGAGTTGCATGCTTTGAAGAAGTGCAAATGGCATTCGATGCCCTCAAAGGCACAGGCATTGGAGTGCAAGCAGTGCTTCTCGCAAGAGCTGGTTGCGTGAACACTGACGTGAACATTGAGGAAGTGAGGGAAAAAATGGACTTGATAGACGAATCCTTAAAAGGCAAAAAAAAGAGGTGAAGCAAATGGAAGGAATTCAATTCATTGCAAAGCTGGGCAACTGGGTTGCTGTCAGAAAACTCTCAGTCGAGGAAAAAACAGAACCATTAATGGTCATGGAGTTCCTTGCGGGATTAAGCGTTTCGTTCGACAACAAAATCGAGGAATTCCTCGGAAAAGAAATAGACATTGAAAAACTCAACGCAGCAATAGAAGAAGAACTTGAAGGAACCCAAAAAGGCAAAAAAGGAATAAGCGAAGCACTCGCAAAAATAGCAGGCGCAAAACTCGGGCGAGTCATAAACGAGCTATGTGACGCGAAAGGATGGCAGCCAAAGGAAACAAAAGAACTCAAAGAATTCTGCAAGGTATTCGCCCTCAGAAAAGCATTCAAAAAAGCAGGGCTAAAAGTAGACTATTCAACCATTGAAACACCCGCAATAAAAGCCGCAATGAAAAAAGCCAGAAAGAAAGGCAAGTAACAAAACCACCAAGGCAAAAAAAGGGCAAAAGATAAATGCATGCTGATAAAAAATGATCCCACTGCTTGGCTCAATGGACACGCTGACCCTACAGTTCACAGCACAGTACTACAGCCTGCCAGGTTACTTGCTTGCACTCACAGTATCAATGCTGGGAAACCCCCTCCTGTGGTTCTTTATCACAGCATACCTTTACTGGAAGGGAAACAGGAGTGAAGCATTCAACGCAATGCTCTTGGTGCTAAGCGCCAGTGTTGCAGTTGGAGCAATGAAATCCTATTTCATGCGACCAAGGCCCTCAAGCCAAGCACTCACAAAACTACCAAGCAGCATAGCAAAAGCTGCTGAGTCCTTTACAAGGTACTCGTTTCCAAGCGGGCATTCAGCCATAATAACCTCGCTCTATGCCTACTTCCGCAGGCAACTGGAAAAAAGATGGAAGGCAGCCCTTCTACTCATAGCACTGGGGGTATGCATTTCACGCCTCTACCTCCAAGCACACTACCTCTCGGACGTAATAGCAGGAATTCTCCTAGGGCTACTCTTAGGAGAAGCAGTATTCCGGACAAAAAAACGCTTCGGCAAAAAACTCCACTCACTCGAGTACCCACACGGAAAAGCCGGCTTTGCAACAATCCTTGCAGTGCTTGGAGGAGCACTCTGGCTCCAACTACCAATACTTGCACTCCCGCCCCTTGGATTCTTCCTCGGGCACTTCTACTCAGAACACAAAAAAAAGCACAAAGAAGGATTCGAGTGGAAAAAAGAAACAGTTGGTTTTGGTTGCCTTGCAGCAATCAGCGCCACAGCACTATTCACGCCAAGCCCTATACAAGAAGCACTCTTTTTCACAGCAGGGCTCTGGATCACACTACTCTACCCGCGCTTATACAATAGGTTTTTAAAAAAAGCCCGCAGGAATTAATAGTACAACACAATCAACCAAGCAATGCAAACCGGAGAAAAAACACAACAAGCAGAAAATCGTACAACACAGCGAACCCGCCTTAGTATAGTAGCTAATACGCTCGGCTGTAGACTCCACAACAACAGCAAACCTTGTTATGGCGCGCTGTTACCGAGAGATCCCCGGTGCAAATCCGGGAGGCGGGATTC
>CAZGDN010000044.1:0-8158 GCA_964525235.1 uncultured archaeon
TTTTTTTCTTTTTTATGCCCTCAGCTCTACTTTTTTAACGTATTTTTCCATTTCTTTTGCCATTTCTTTAAGTGTCTCAAGTGGGTAGGGGTTGAGCTTTTCAAATTTTTTGTCAACTAGTGGGCCATGGTTGCTGAACTGTTGGAAGGAGAACTTTTCAGCGCCTTTTAATAATTCGCCCATTTTTTTTATGTCCTCTGGCTCAATTATTCCCGGCACAACAGTTGCCCTGAACTCGTATGCAACCCTGCCTTCTTTTAATAGAGCAATGCTTTTTTTTATTGCTTCAAGGTCTGTATGGACATTTGTCGCCAAATCGTATTTTTCGAGGGGAGCCTTGACGTCCATGGCAATATAGTCAACCAGTTTTTCGTCAATGAGTTCTCTGAGCAAAGCTGGGCTTGTGCCGTTTGAGTCAAGTTTTACTTTTAACCCAAGGTCTTTAACCTGCCTTATGAAGAATTTCAGGCCGGGGTGAAGTGTTGGCTCGCCTCCAGTAATGCATATCCCTTCAATGTACTTTTTTCTTTTTTTGAGGAATTCAAGGGCTTCTTTTTCGCTTATCTCGTTTTTTTCTTTTTCGAATACCAGCAGTGGGTTGTGGCAGAATGGACAGCGAAAATTGCACTTGTCAACAAAAAAAGTTGCTGCCAAATGCCCAGGGTAATCAATGAGGGTTGTTCTCTGCAACCCGCGAAAGATCATTTTAGAAAACCTGACTTTTAATTCTTTTTTTCTGCTCTTATAACTGCTTTTTGTTCAGAGAATGTTTTTCGTTCTTCGAATTCCTGGGCTTTTCCAGTGTTCCACTGCTGCACTGGCCTATAGTAACCCACAACTCTTGAGTAAACCTCGGTTTTTTTTCCGCATTGGGCCATTTTTTTCTAACCTCCTTTCATTCTTTTACTTCGATTGGGCAGGTGAAGTGCTTTCCCGGGATGTAACCGTGCACTGGGCAAATGCTGAATGTTGGGGTTATGGTAAAATATGGCAGTTTGAAATTGTAAGCGATTGTTTTAACAAGTTTTTTGCATGACTCACCGCTTGTGAGTTCTTCCCCAACAAAGCCGTGCAACACTGTTCCGCCAGTGTACTTGCACTGTAGTTCGTCTTGGTGCTCCAGGGCGTCAAATATGTCATCAGTGTAGTCAACCGGGAGCTGGGTTGAGTTGGTGTAATAGGGAGCCTCTTTTGTGCCCGCGGTTATTATATCCGGGTATTTTTCCTTGTCAATCCTTGCAAGCCTGTAAGCTGCGCCTTCTGCTGGCGTTGCTTCAAGGTTGTAGATGTTTCCTGTTTCTTCTTGGTACTCCTTGAGTTTTCCACGCATGAAGTCAAGGGTTTTCAAGGCAAACTTTTTTCCCTCTTTTCCTGCAATGTTTTCACCAAGGAAGTTCAAGCAGGCTTCGTTCATTCCGTTCAGGCCAATGGTTGCAAAGTGGTAGTCAAAGGTTCCAAGGTAACGCTTTGACCATGGCAACAGCCCGTTCTGCATGTTTTTCTCAACTTCTTTTCTTTTTATTTCCAGTGCTTCCTTAGCGAGGTACATTAAGTAGTCAAGCCTTTCAAAGAACTGGTTTTCGTCTTTTGAAAGATAACCAAGCTGGGGCATGTTGATGGTTACAACTCCGATTGAGCCGGTTTTTTCACCTGAGCCAAACAGGCCACCTGTTTTTTGTTTTAGCTCCCTTACATCGAGCTGGAGCCTGCAGCACATGCTTCTCACGTCCCCTGGGCTGAGGGAAGAGTTAATGAAGTTTTGAAAGTAGGGCGTGCCATACTTTGCGGTCATTTCAAACAGCAGTCTTGCGTTCTCTGTATCCCAGTCGAAGTCCTTGGTTATGTTGTATGTTGGAATTGGGAATGTGAAGATTCTGCCATTCATGTCGCCGCCCATCATGACTTCAATGAAGGCCTTGTTAATCATGTCCATTTCGTCCTGGAATTCAGAGTATGTTTGATCTAGCTCTTTTCCGCCCCAGATTGCAGGCATGCCTTTCATGTCCTCTGGCACAACCCAGTCGAGGGTAATGTTTGTGAACGGCACCTGGTTTCCCCAGCGAGAGGTTGCATTTATTGCAAAAACAAACTCTTGAATGCTTTGCTTTATCCTCTGGTAGTCTAGGTTGTCTTTTGCAGCAAGGGGTGCAAGGTAGGTGTCAAAGGAAGAGAAAGCCTGTGCTCCAGCCCACTCATTCTGCATTGTTCCCATGAAGTTAACCATCTGACCAAGGGCTGCATTGAAGTGTTTTGCTGGTCCTGCTGCGATCCTTCCTGGAACCCCATTGAAGCCCTCTTCCAGGAGTTGTCTCAGTGACCAGCCAGCGCAGTAGGCTGCAAATGTTCCAACCCCCAGGTCGTGAATGTGAAAGCTGCCTTCCTTGTGTGCTTTTCCGATTTCCGGGGGGTAAATGTTTTTCAGAGCGTACTCGGAGATTATCTGGTCGGACACATGGGCCTGCAGCCCGCTCAGCGAGTAAGATGCATTGCTGTTCTCTTTAACCCGCCAAGATTTTTCATAAACGTAGGAGTCAACGAGTTCGGTTGCTTTTTTGAGGAAGGACTTTGTGTCCCTGAGCTTGGTGCGCTCAGCTCTATATAGAATGTATGCCTTTGCTGTCTGGGCGTGCCCTGATTCAATGAGCTCTTTTTCAACTTCGTCCTGTATTTCTTCAACGCTTGGAACTTTTGAGCCAAACTTCTTTTTCAGGCAGTGAACAACCCTTTCAGTTAGCTTTTTGGCTGTTTCGCGGTCTTTCCCACCAACTGCCTTTGCTGCCTTAAAAATAGCTTCCTCTATTTTTTCCTTCTGGAACTTGACGATACGCCCGTCGCGCTTCTTCACTCTCTCAAGAAACTTTTGCATGCCCCCCACTCTCTAAAAATTGTGCGTAAGAAATAATGCATCCAACATTTAAAAAGGTTACGTAACTGGGCTGGTGTTTTTATTAAAAAAATCACAACATTATGTATAAGACAATGCTGCTTGCTATTGGTATTGTGAGATTGTCATTCACAGGCAGCAGTTCTGCCAGCATTGCCACCAGGGAAACTGCTATAATCTTGACGTAAAGTGGCCATAAAAAGAAGCTTAATCCAATCATTGTTGCAAAAAGCCCGGCTAGTGTTCCTTCTAGGCTTTTTCCCCCTGTTATGTGGTGTCTTCCCAATTTTGTGCCTGCTATTGTGGCAATTCCATCCCCTAACACAAGTGGAACAAGCGCTGGAGCGATTATGGCTTCTTCCCTGAAAACGAACAGGGCAAGATACATCATCGCTGTTGCGCCTGCAAAAAACATTATTGCTCCCTTTCCAGGCAAGTGCTTTTCGTGTTCTCGTTCAAACAACTCCACTGCAAGCGAGAAAACCGGGAACTCAAGGCCTTGCTGCATGAGGTATGAAACAGTAATGCCGCCCACAAGGCAGGCGATGGTAGCGAGCATTGTTGCAAAGCCGCCGAAAACCATGCTGCTCAGGATAAAGAGAGAACCAAAAAGGATGTGAATGCTTTTTCTCCCAAGCTCGCCCATTTTTACGCCTCTTTTTCCAAAAGAAAGAGCACGTGGTCTTTTTCAAATGGCTTCAGGTTGATTGCCTGCAGCACCTTGAACTCCTGCTTTAAAATTTTTTCCTGTTCTGCAAAAACCTTGCTTGCTGGTTTCGTGCTTGAAATGCTCTGCGCTTTGATTGCAATCATCCCGAAAGCTCCTTTTTCAAGGAATGCCCTCGCGTTCTTGTTGAATATTTCAGCCTGGTTTTTCTGGGAGACATCCTGGTATAACAGGGTTATTTTGTGCCCCTGCAGGTACTCGGCGTATTGCTCCGGCTTGCTTGCATCTGCAAGGACTGGAAGAATGTTTTCCCGCTTTTCGCATAAGCCAAGAAGCCTTTTCATTGTTTTTTCGCTCACGTCAACACCGAAGATTATTCCCTCTTTCCCAATTATGTCGCTGATGTGAGATGCGGTTGTGCCCTCGGCAATGCCGAGATACAACACGTTGCTTCCCTTTTTTAATGGCAGTGTTTTCAATCCATTCTTTATTGCTGCACAGAGCTTTGAGCGAAACGGAACCCATTCCCTGTACTCTGTTCCTTTTAACTTCAACAGTTTTTCCCCGTAAACCCGCTGGCCTTGCACGAGGTTTTTTGTGAGAGTAATGCCACGGTGCTCGAACACTCCAGCAAAGAGTTGCTTCATGCAGTCAAAAAGAGAATAAATAAATAAAAACTGAAAGGAGGCATTTTTTGCTTTTAGGTTCAAATAGTGACTGAGCTGAATAAAGGGCTTGCTTTAATTGAAGAACGCCTTGAGAGAATTGAGAAAGAGCTCGGCTGGTTTCCCTAAGGCAAAAGTATTAAATTAACTTTAAAGTGTTATTTTTACTGGTGTTGTTTTGGTCAGGAAACCCAGAGTTCAAGCCAGGCCTCCAGGCAAGCGCGGGGGCTTTAAGGAATTTGACAGGCATGCCCGCTATGTTTGGGAGCGAAGAAAGGCACTGCAGCGACAGGCTGAAACAAAGAAAAGAATTATCTCAATGAAAAAGAGGCGCGCTGGTGCAAAAAAAGGTTTTGTTAGAGTGCATGCCTTGTCTGAATGGTTTAATGCGAGAAGGGTTTTCCTTTCAAGGCATAAATCAAGAAGAGAGCTTGTTTCTTCACTGCGAGAACTTCACCCAAAAATTAAGGAAATGCTTGAAGGCGCAAGCATTGTTGGAGTTGGACCAGATACTGGGAGTCCTGCAATCATTGTTTCTTTTAAGAAAAAGGAAGAAATTCCTGAAGAGGCTGTTACTCCTGAGTTTGTCAGGTTAGCCAAGCGAGAGAACCTTGGTCACATTATTGGCTCTGAGAGGTCTGCCTCTGTTTTGAAGGTTCCATTTAAAGCAAAGCCCGGTGGAAAACCGCGCTCTCTCATTTTAATGCTCGTGGACGAGCCAAGAGTGAAAGCCAGCAATGTTCCAAGAAGCCAGGTTTTTGAAGAACTCCGAGGCAACGTTTTCTCCTGGGCCACAAAAGAGCCATCGAAGCGCGAAAGGAAAACAGAAAGAAACCTTCGCTTGGGGCCAGCGATTCCAATGGGTCCTTTTTACAAGTACAATGCCATGGCTGCAGACGCCTTTGTTTCAGGCATTAGTGCGCTTGCAGTGAAAAGTCCTAAAAGGCTAGAACCCAAAGCATTTGGCAGCGTGAGAGAAAAGCTTGAAGTGCTTGTAAGGGAGTGGGCGGAAAACGAGGCCATTAGAGGACATCAGACAAGGGCTTTTGAACAGTCAATGCTTGAAAGGGTTGACTCTGCTTTAAATGCAATAACCCGGGCTTCAAGGTATTTGTCTGCTGCTGAAATAGCCAGTGCGATCCAGCCAAGCAAAAACATTGAAGGCATTAACTCCAGCCTTGCTCGCGCAATAAGAAGAAAACAAAAAGCCCTCAAAGGCATTCAAGAAAAAAGAATCAGCAAGGCCATGGGAAAAATTCGCGCTAGAAGGACTGCAAAAAGAAAGCGCTCAAAAAAAGAAGAATAAATTGCCAATAAAAAAAGCTGTGAATTTTATGGCGCTTAATAAAAGAACTGCATTAAATGCCCCTAAAACCAGCAAAGTGGAAAGGATTATAAAAAAGCCAAAGCCACCTCGCAGGGCAAGGGAGTGGTTTTCTGGACTGACTAACAAGCACGGCTACTGGGAGGCGAGGTTCAAGTTCAAAAAAGACAGGCATGGCAGGAAAAAAATGCAGGTATGGCTCCCCCGGCAAGATGGCTCAATGAAAAAAGTAGTGCTTGAGGTTTCTTCAGGCTATGGGCTCGGCAGGGCTGTTCCAGTGAAAGCTTTTTACAACAAGAAAAGTGACAGCCTATTAGTCATCACCAGAAGCGAGGCAAAACCAGTGAAACTTGAAGGCCAGCGCGTTATATGGGTTGACTTCAGGGGACACCTGGTAAGGGCGCCCAGTGAGAAAAGCAAAGTCAGTGCTGCGAACACCTTTCTAATAGCTGGCTATAAGTATTACCCAGAGCACAGAGTTGTAATCGGCGGGGACTTCAGGTGGTTTCCTGAAACAGTTGAATCCAGACCGCACACTGCTTTTGGGCCGGAAATGGCCAGGAACAAGCTTGAAACAGAGCAGACCTCTGGGCAGACAGTGCCTCCCTCTTTTATTTCCCGGAAGGGGTTTGGGCTTGCAGTCAACCACCTCCGGGATTTGGATCATGTGAAACAGGGCGTTGTAAAAATATTCGGCCACATTGACCCAAGCCACAGGTCAATGGTTTTTGCAAGGAAGCGGGGCTTTCGTGAATTAAAAAGAGAAGAAATAGAGTTCTTAAAAAAAATCAATCCCTCTTCTCTGGCTTCAAGCCATCACTTCAGGTTAATGGTGCGAGACTTCAAATGACCTGGTTTTTGCCCAAGGCACCACCAAAATAATTAAATTAAGTTTTATAGTAAAAAAGTGTAAGTTTGATGGCAGGAGGGGTTTTTTTTTGGCGCGACCTAGGCGTAGAATAAAAAAGCGTGTTGTCCCAAAGCGAGCAGTCCAATCCAGGGATATAACAAGAGGGACAAGAATGGCAATGAAGCAAATGAGGCTAGAGGGCTGGAGTTATGCTGCTATCTCCAAGGCGTTGGGCATGCCAGTGAGAGAGGTTAGGGAGCACATGCACGTTATTATCAACCAGCAAAGAAGCCCCGCAGTAATTAGAAAGCTTAAAGCCCCCGGGCGCATGCCTTTATCTGTTTACATGAGCAAGGGACGCTATCCCCATATGAAACCAGTAAAGTCATACGTTAAAAACCCGCCAACCGGTCGCAGGTTAAAGTATGGCAGGGGTTATTCAAAAATGCCAATTCCTGGAACCAACGCTAGCGTCAGGGCCTTTATGGCACAGTGGCGTGACCCAAACCTCAGGCATGCTGATCCATACAATGCGTTGTCAGGTGGGCGCCCTAAAAGCAGAGGAACCCCTGAAACTCCTAAAACAAAAGAGATACCAGAGCATCTCCGCCAGGACCGCTATGCTCACACTCACGAGCACCACCGCCTTGAAAGAGAACCCTCCCGCGAAGCAGGCCTTAAGATGACTGGCAGGCAGGCTGACTTTGGGCTTGAAGCAAGGGCAAAAAGAAGTAAAGCCCGCAAGGGAAGGAAAAAGAAATAGCCAACCCGGTTCTTGGATTGCTCGCAGCCTAAACAGGGAATAATTAGTCAAGCCAGTTCACTTGCTCTTTTTTCAAGTTGCTTCAAGAGCTTTGCGCTGACGTCTTCTTTTCCAAAGTAGTCTTCTTTTGCTGCAATGCTCAGCTTGTTTGCCAGCATTCTTGCAATCTTTCCCCTGTTTTTTCTCTTCACCCTCCTTATTAGTGGGTGCTGGAATATTATGCCATGCTTTGGTGGCTTTGAGCCAGTCTTCAAGTGCTTGAACAATGCTTTTTCCGCGCCGATTACTTGAAGAGTGGAAGAGGGCATTAATGCTAGTTTTTTCTTCGAGCCTGCGTGGTTCAAAAGCCTTGCGCCGAGCAACGCGCCGGCAATCTTTGAAAAGTTGGGCAACTGCTCATTCATTTCTGATTCAATGTATGATGCAAGTGCATTCCTCTGCTTTTTTAGCGCAATTGACTTGTCTGCGAGTTGTTTAATTCTCAAAGCGTCTTTTTCTTTCAGTTCTGAACCAATGCTGGTCTTTGCCTTTTTGGCAATCTTTTTTGCCTGCTCTTTGTTCTCGTAAACTCCAAGGATGTTTTTTTCAGTGAATTCTTTTCTCTCGCAGAGCCTTGCCACAAGATTCAAGTAGGTTTCGTTTCCTTTCACCATTCTCTCCAGCTCTGGGAAGTGAACAGAGTACCACTCGCGCACGTCCTCGAACAACAGGTTAAAAACAGAGTCAATGTCTTCAAGCGAGTTAATTGCCCTTATTATGTGAACATCGCGGCCACTATAATGTTCTCTTACCTCTTTTTTTGTTCTATGAATCAGCTGTTTTCTCAGCTGGGCAATTCTTTTCATGCAAACACTAAAAGATTGCAGAAAAAGGGTTTAAAAACGCTTTTCTCGACCCTGGCAATTCTTAAATATAAGTTTGGACCAAAAAATAGCGCTGGCATGTGAAGGGCGAGGTGAATGAGAAGATTCAGGTTCGCGTACTCTGATTATCCAGCGTTATTAG
>CAZGDN010000045.1:0-8122 GCA_964525235.1 uncultured archaeon
CCATTGCAGAAAGCAACAGAAAAAACCCCAAAAAAATAAAAAGAAGCCGTAAATGAAGCATTATTGGGTTTGCAATAGAAGAAATACAGCATGTAAGCATTTGTTTCCTTCAGCGAGGCAAAAATTCCTGAAAATTCCAGACAACCTGCTTAAGAACGTGATTTAAAAAACAAGAGAGAGATTAATGGGTTTGGGAAAGAAGGGCGACACTTACGATGACGTAATAAACAGGCTGGCTGACTTTTGGTTGAAAAGGAAGAAATAATATGGCGCCTAAAAAGAAGCGAAAAAGTCCAACAAAAAAGCAGTTCGCTGAAATAAAAAAAGAAGCAGAAGCATGGCAGCTGGCAAGCATTGACGCTTTGATAAAATTTGAAAATAATAATTAGGCTGACTGCTTTGGTTGGTTTTGACAGCCTAAAAGGCCAAAAATGGCTAAAATCAAGCAACAAACCAGCTTTAATGCATGATTTTATAAACTTTTGTGTATTACATAATTTCTAATGAACAATAATAGGAATATTTTAGTCCAGCAAAAGACAGAGCTGGAAAAACGTTTTAAAGAACCTTACATTGAGAGGGACACCAAGCTCAGAATAGGCTCTGCCAAGGATAATCTGATTAGGGTGATTATAGGGCCAAGAAGGGCAGGCAAGTCTTTTTTCGTAACCCACTGGCTAAAGAAAAACGCTAAATTCGGCTACATTAATTTTGATGATGAAAAACTTGCAGAGGCAAAAGACTTTGACAAACTGCTAGCCGAAGTTGATTCCTTGTATGGCTCGCCCGAAATTCTTCTGCTGGACGAGATTCAGAATTTTCCAAAATGGGAACTTGTTGCCAGCAGGCTGCAGAGGCAGGGGAGAAAACTGTTCATTACAGGCAGCAATTCAAACCTGTTAAGCAGAGAACTCGCTACTCACTTAACCGGCAGGCACCTGCAAATAACAGTTTTTCCCTTCTCCTTTAAAGAATTTTTGAGACTACAAAAACAGGAACTGACAACAGCCCAAACAAGCGAAAAACTGTTTGAATATACTACGCATGGCGGTTATCCTGAGCCCCTTGTCAAAAACATTAACCATAACGAATATTTGTCTACCTTATTTGATTCAATTCTCTTCAAGGACATTGTGAAAAGGTACAAAATAAGAAAACCCAATGCAATAGAGGACCTAGCACAGTTCCTCTTGTCAAATGTTGGCAGCGAATACTCTTTTCAAAGGCTTGCAGAAGTCACAAAATCAAAAAGCGCACACACAGTCCAAAAATACTTGAGTTATCTAGAAGAAGCATTCCTGTTGTTTTCACTCAAAAGATTCTCCTTTAAAACAAGAGAACAACTTGCGTCCAACAAAAAAATTTATGCAATTGACAACGGCTTTATTTCAGCAAAATCAACAAAGTCAACGCAAGACACAGGCAAGCTATATGAAAATATTGTTGCAGTGCATTTGAAAAAAGCGGAAATTGACGGAAAACTGGATTTATACTACTGGAAAAACCCGCAGCACGAGGAAGTGGATTTCATAATAAAAGAAGGCACAAAAATAACCAAGCTGATACAGGTTTGTTACGATGTATCCAATCCAGACACAAAAAAAAGGGAAATACGCGCTCTAATAAAAGCCAAACAAGAACTCAAATGCAATGAACTAATAGTGCTGACAAATGATTACGAAGCGGAAGAAAACACAGAATGGTTTGGTGAAAAAGCAAAAATAAAATTCATTCCCCTCTGGAAATGGCTACTGAAAAAAGAATAAGCAGCAATACTCCTCCCGATAATAAAAACTACACCAAACAACAGCAAAAACCATAAACTTTTAACCAGTCATCGCCATACGATGTATTAGGCAATGGCGAGGTCATTCTGTTTGGCTCTGCTTTGATGAAATTAATCCTTTGCGAGCGTGAAATCCTCGCACTTTAGGGCGGGGAGGTTCACATCATTTAAGTTTCTATATTTGCTGGTGGTTGTATGAACGTTATCTTGAGGGGAAGAGCCAAGGAAATTGTTAAGAGCATGGTTGAAGAAGGTTATGCTAATTCCCAGTCAGAGGCCATAAGAATGGCAATCATTGATTTTGGACAGCGTCATTTAAGCGAGGCTGAACTGGTTAACAAAAAACTTGACAGATTGGACCAAGGGATAAAATCCGGCAAGAGAAAGCTCCTCGATGCTGACGAGGCTCGTGGTGAATACGCAAAACACCTGAAGTGAAGTGATTACTGTTTACAAAGCAACTTTTGAAGAATACTGGTCAAAATACTTTAACAAGCTCGATCCAACCATGAAAGAACGTGTCGCCAAAAAATCAAAAAATCCTTGAGTTTCCAAAAAAGAGGCACCTCAAAAAAGGCGCACGATTCTTTGTTGACGAAATCGGTCAAAACAGAATCATTTACCGTGTGTTTGAGGAAAACAAGAAAGTTCGCTTTTACTTTGCTGGAAACCACAAAGAATATGAACGCTGGTGCAAGTCATTCAAATAAAAACAGCGGCTGTGTTTTTGAACAAGCTTTGCTTATTGTCTTTCTCTGAAATACTTGATTGTTCTCTCAAGGCCCTCGTTTATTCCAATCAAGGGCTTCCACTTCAGTTTTTTTCTTGCAGTGGAGATATCGGGCTTTCTCCGCGCTGGGTCGTCCACTGGCAGTTCTTTGAAGACAATTTTTGAACCAGAGCCGGTTAATTGCTTGATTTTCCGGGCAAGGTCAACTATTTTCAGCTCGCGGGGGTTGCCAAGGTTAACCGGCTTTTTGTAGGAAGAAAAAGCCAGCTTTTCCAGGCCGCGAACCAGGTCAGAAACATAACAGAAAGAGCGCGTTTGGCTGCCAGAGCCGTACACGGTTATCGGTTTGTTTGCCAGGGCCTGGCTTACAAAGTTCGGGATTACCCTGCCGTCATTCACACGCATTCTTGGCCCATAGGTGTTAAAAATGCGGGCAATCCTCACCTCTAACCCAAAGACTCTTCCATAGTACGCTGTGAGCATTTCTCCAAAGCGCTTTGACTCGTCATAGCAGGCGCGTGGCCCGGAAATGCTCACATTGCCATTATATGTTTCCTTTTGCGGGTGCTCTAAGGGGTCCCCGTAGACCTCAGAGGTTGAAGCGTCAAGGAAAACAGCGTTTTTTTCCAGTGCAAGGTCAAGCATGTTTTTTGTGCCAAGCGAGTTTGCGAGGATTGTTTTGATTGGAATGCGCTGGTAGTCAATGGGTGAGGCTGGTGAGGCAAGGTTGAATATGTAATCCAGTTTTCCACTTAACTTAACTGGCTTTGTGATGTCTTTTTTGGAGAACTTGAAGCTCTTGTTTTTTTTAAGGTGGGAAATGTTTTCCTTCGAGCCGGTGACAAGGTTGTCAACGCCTGTTACTTTAAAGCCTTTTCCAAGGAGTGACTCGCATAGGTGCGAGCCAATAAAGCCAGCTGCCCCTGTCACAATTGCTCTTTTCATTTTTTCGCCTGTGCTTCCCTGAACTCTTCCCTTGCCTTGTCCAGTTGCTCGAAAGAGCCGATGTCAAACCACTTTCCTTTGAAAACGTGCCCGAATACATCTGCTCTTTTATGGAGCCATTCAATGAAGTAGCCAGGCGCGTCCTTTCCGTGCCCCAGCTCAACATACTCTTTGAAGAGTGGAACGTGGTCCCTCTGGTAAAAATAAATTCCAATGGAGGCAAGGGTTGAAGGCGGGTTCTCTGGCTTTTCCTGGAATGACACAACCTTGTCTTCAGCGTCCACTGCAACAATGCCGTAGTGCCTTGCAAGGTACTTGCTTTTAACATCGTACAAGCCAATCACTGAACCGTTTTTTTCCCTGAATGCTTTAAGGGCATTCAGCAGACCGAAGTCGAAGAGGTTGTCGCTGCTGATGTCCAGCACATCGTCGTCAATTCTTCCCTTTTTTATTGCAAGGAGCTTGTCACCTATTGCTCCGAGCCTGTCCTCGTTGGACTTGGTGTGGTCGTTTATTATTTTTACTTCAAGGGCTGTCATCTCGTCAAAGAAGCGCAGCCATTCCTTGAACTTCCTGTAATAAAGGGCATTTGTTACAATAAAAACAGTGTCAATTTCTTCAATTGCCTCGATTCTCTCAAGGACGTACTCAATAACTGGCCTGCTGCCCACTTCAATTAGCGCTTTTGGTGTTTCTTTTGTGAGTGGGTAGAGCCGGGTGCCATACCCGGCTGCAGGAATTATTGCCTTCAATTCACTCACTTTACTTTTTTGAACCTTGGCTTTAGTTTTTCAAGAACCCTTGGAAGCGTTGTGTACTCGAGTTCTTTTTCGCTTACCCTGTGTGGCTCGAACGGACCGTGTCTTCTCATGTAATCCATTACTGTCAGGCACCTCTGCCTTGTGAGGTCAAAGGAAATGTCAGCGAATAGGTCCTTTGGCCCAAAGAGCTTGCCGTTTCCAAGGTTGAAGCCAAGCCCAATGATTCTTGGAGGCCCATCAAAGCGTGTTGGGGTTGCGTCCTCCATTGAAACCGGCATTAGCGGGCCCTTGTGCGAGCCGCGCATCCAACCGCTTACAAGGTGGCCAAGGGAAAAGCCCTCGAGAACCTCGCCTGTTGCAGGGAACCCGCTTTGTGACCTCACGATTGCAACCGGGTCGTCTTTTCCAACGTATTTTCCTGCGAGAACGTTCAGTTTTTCAGTGCAGACCTCTGCAGCAATCGCTTCCTCTGGCGGTAAATCACCGCGCTTGAAGATTCTTTTGATTGCATAGGTGCTTGTTGTGCCGATTAACGCAAGCAATTCATGTAATTCGTCAGGTGTTTCAAGTGTTGCCATCAAGTGCTTGTACACATCAAGGATTTCGAACTTGAACCCGGCTGTTGCATGCGGGTCAATGACCAGGCCTGCAGTGTTGAATGGGTCGGCGAAGATCTTGAACAATGGCAGGTTGAAAGCTGATGGCTCTGTCTTGTCACATGCAAAGACAAGGATTGGGTCGGATTTTCTTTCCTTTATGGTCATTTCTGCAATTCCCGGGCCTTGCCCTTTCACGTTGCCTGAGAATGCGTCACTTAAGAGATCCTGGCCTGCACCGTAGAGTTTTGTTTTTTTCGCCCAGGCAGTGCATTCTACAAATGTATCCCAGGCCAGCTTGTGGACCTTTTCGTCGTTTTTTCCGCGCGAGTGGGTCATTAAGAGTTCGAGGTCGTCACCGCAGTTGAAGACGTAAAAGTCCTTTATTATTTTTTTCTTGATTCCGTTTTTTTGCAGGTTCTTCCTTGCAATGTTTTTCAGTTCTTCCGGTACAACAATGTGGCCGGCAAGGCCGCCTACATCGGCCTTGATGCACGAGATTGTGGTTAAAACCATTTCAATACCTCCTTTTAGAGCATTATTTTATTTCCCGATTCCTTCGTATTCGAAGCCTGATTCCTCGAGCTGTTTTCTGCTGTAAATGTTTCGCCCATCAATGACTAATGGGTTGTTCATAACCTTTTTAACCCTTTCAAAGTCCAGTTCCTTGAATTCATTCCACTCAGTTACCAGAATCATTGCATCGGCTCCTTCAAGTGCTTCGTAAGCCGAGCCAGCAGTCTCAAGCCATGGCATTTTCTTTCCTGCTTCCTCCATTGCAACCGGGTCAAAGGCAACTATTTTGGCTTTTTCTTTCCTTAACGCGTTTGCGATTTCAACAGAGGGTGCTTCGCGCATGTCATCTGTGTTTGGCTTGAAGGAGAGCCCAAGCAATGCAATTCTCTTCCCTTCAAGGCTGGAGAGCTTTGCTTTTAGTTTTCTCACTGGCTCGAGTTTTTGTTCCATGTTGGCTTCGTCTGCTGCCCTTGGAATTTTCAGCTCAACGCCGTGCTCTTCCCCCATGAAAACAAGCGCTTTTACGTCTTTTGGGAAACACGAGCCACCCCAGCCGCAGCCGGCTCTTAGAAAGTGCGGGCCAATTCGCTTGTCCAAGCCAATTCCTGTGGCAACCTCTGAAATGTCAGCGTTTGCCCTGTCACACAGCCTTGCAATTTCGTTAATGAAGGAAATTTTTGTTGCAAGCAGTGCATTCGAGCCATACTTTATGAGTTCAGCGCTTTCAATGCTGGTGAAGAGCATTTTCGCGCCAAGTGGCCTGTAGAGTTCCTCCATTGTCTTTCTTGCCTCTTCATTGCTTGAACCAATCACGATCCTGTCCGGTTTCAGAAAATCGTTTATTGCAGAGCCCTCTCTCAAAAACTCGGGGTTTGAGACAACATGGAACCTGCCTTTATAATGCTTTTTAATGATTTCTTCAACCAAGCTGCCGGTGCCAACAGGCACGGTGCTCTTGTTCACGATGACTTTCTCTCCATTCATTGCTTTTGCGATTTCCTCCGCTGCACTTTTCACATGCGACAGATCAGCTTTTCCATTTTGTGACTGTGGTGTTCCAACAGCGATGAAAACAATTTCGGCCTCTTTTACTGCTTCTGCTGTGCTGGTCGTGAAGGAAATTCTGCCCTCGCGAATGTTTCTTTCAAGGAGTTCATCCAGGCCAGGCTCGAAAATCGGGCTCTTCCCGGATTTGAGCAGTTCAATCTTTTCCGTGTTCACGTCAACGCATTTCACACTGTTCCCAAGGTCCGCTAAGCAGGCTCCAACAACAAGGCCAACATAGCCTGTTCCAATTACAGCAATCTTCATCAAAACACCAACAGATGCAACAAAAGCATATTCCCTGAAACTCAAAAGGTTTTAAAAGACTGATAACTCATATAAAGTATGATGGTATAGGATTTGTGGTTTTGTGGCAAAGAGGGAAAGGATTACTATCACGATTAGGAAAGACCTGCTTAAACAGGTTGAAAGGCTCCAGGACAACCTCACAATCCGGAGTCGCTCTCATGCTTTTGAGTTCCTGTTGAGCAGGGTTTTGTCAGACATCAGGCTTTCCTCTGCCCTGGTTCTAGCTGGTGGAAAAAGGGAGAATGTCCTGATTGGCGGAAAACCAAAGTTTTTGATGGATGTAAAGGGCAAACCCTTGCTGGAGCGCGTTCTTGGCCAGCTTGCAGGGTTTAACATTGGCAGCTTTCTTGTTTACCTTGACCTGAAGAAGGAGGAAATTGTTGAAAAACTATCTTCAAAAGAGCATGCTTTTGAGCTGAGGTTCTTGACTGGAAACAAGCCGGTTGGAACAGTGGAACCGCTCAGAAAAGCAAGGTCTTTTTTTGATGACACCTTTCTTGTGGCTTATGGGGATACACTTTCCTCGCTTGACCTGAACAAAATGCTCCAGTTTCACAGGAAAAACAACGCGCTTGCCACTGCCGCGCTTACAACCGTGAGCAATCCAAAAAAGTACGGGGTTGTGGTCTTGGAGGGCGGAAAAATCAGGCGCTTTGTCCAGAAGCCGCGCGGAAACCCTGACTCTTTCCTTGTGAGCGCTGGTTACTTCATTTTCGAGCCGGAAATTTTCAGGTATGTCTCCAGGAATGACAAGAGCCTTGAACGAGACCTGTTGCCCAGGCTTGCCAGGAAAGGCCTTTTAACAGGTTACCCATTTCAGGGCTTTTACATCAATGTTAACTCGAAACAGGACTTGGAGAAGGCAAGGATAATGCTGTGAACCGCCTCCTGCTTGGCCAAAAGAGCGAGGGGCTCAATTTCGCCAAACTTTCAAAATCATCAAATGCTGGCAGGTGCGCCCACCCCATGCATAAGGGTATTAGGCAGGATTTTAATACTTTTTTTGAGAGCAAATTTAGTTCAGTTAAATCAAACCAGCAAACCTCAAAACTGCAATTACAACAACAGCAATAGCAGTAACAAAGACCGCTATTTTCTTTAACCTGACTTCCCTTTGCTTTCGCTCAGCATGCTCTTGATAACCCTTGCCCTAACAGCCTCTCTGTCCACAACATCCAGGCGCCGTGCTCCCATTATCAACAAAATCATGCAAGCTCCCGGAAATCCTTCGAACAGGCATCAAACCACGCTTTTAGAAGCGGCGCTGGTGCTTCTGCTAAGAGAGTTGGTTGAATTCCGGAGAATTCGCTCAACAGCACCAGCGCCAGTAAAAACAGGCAAGAAAAAGCGTAAAAGGATTGAGGCCTGCTGGTCATGCTGGTTTTTGTGATAGCTCGGATTATGCTAGGCAATAGAGTGTGCTTTATTTTATGCA
>CAZGDN010000046.1:0-8111 GCA_964525235.1 uncultured archaeon
TGGTGAAGGCCAGGCCGAGCATGAGTTCGAGTGAGTGTTTGAGGTTGTTGAAGGGGGCGAGTTCCAGAGAGCTGTTCAAGTAAGTGCCCAGCTATAGGCTGCGTTATAGGAAGGGGCACTTTTGGAGTCCGGGAAAGTTTGTGAGAACAGTCGGCTCAGTCGACCTCGAGACAACGAACCGCTACGTTGCACAGCAGAGAACCTACACACAAACAGCGCTGTCAGACTATGCTAACGGACAGGCGAAACCCACCTTCAGTGCGAGGAGGTTCACAAATATTGGGCGTGTTGGTTCGATTACCTATATAACCAAAAAACAAAGATAGGTTTTATTGATAAACTCAAAGACTGGCAGTGCTTGCTGCAAAACCACCCTCAGGAAACACTTTTCATGAACTGTATTCCAAATTCCCTAAAGAAGATGCTGAAAACAGTCTTGCAATTACAAGAATGCACCAACACCCTTTTTAACCTTGGCATTTCTTTTTTATTAGTGGTTTCATGTTCAGCGATGATTCTTGGCTGTTTTTTAAAAGCGGTGTTTTTTCCTATGCAAACAAGTTGGCATTGCTAGTTTTAGGTTTTTTGTACACTTACATAATCGCCAATGCTCTAGGCCCAGAAAGTTATGGGTTGGCAATGTTTGTGTTGGCATTTATAGGCAACCTTGTTTACCTGTTTGGCACTGAGCCACTGGGCAATGCCTTGGTTGTTTTCACTCCAAAAAACAAATCAAAAAAGCTATTCTTAAAGTTTGCGAAGCTGTTGCTCTTAGGCTTCCTGTTTCTATTCCTGTTGTTTTTCCTTTTCCCACAGGGAATAGTCTCAGTACTCAACAAAGGAAATACCATGCTCTTTCAATACGCTGCATTTCTATTTCTCATCTTCCCCTTCTTTCTCCTATTCGAAGCACTGTTTAAGGGCTTGAAAAGCTTTGGAAAAGTCTTAAAGGTTTCAGTTCTCGAGAGCTTCATAAACCTCAGCTTTGCGGCATTCTTTGTCATTGGACTACAACAGGGAGTAATTGGATTAATACTCGCAAAAATAATCTCCTTGACACTGGCCTCTGTTTTATATGCCTATTTCTTCCACAAACACAAGTTTGAAGAAAAAGAAATCAAAATCATTGAAGTAAAAAAATACGTAAAAAATGTCTTTGCAGTAAGTGTGATGAAAAAAATAAACACCCAGATAATGCTCACCTATATGGGCTTATTTCTCTCAAATGCTCTCCTTGGCCTTTATTATATGGCAGAAAAAATTGTTTCCTGTGCAATTGCAACGCCAATAGCAGCTCTCTCAGATGTAATGCTACCATTCGCTAGTGAAAAAGCAAACAATAAAAAGGCACTGAGCAGCATGGTATCCTTGAACATTAAATTCTCAATGATTCTGGGAGCAATCCTTGGTGTGGCAGTTGTGCTGGCAGGAAGAATTTTACTGACCTCACTATTCCCAAAATATGCAGAAGCATACTGGCTGCTACCATTCTTTGTAGCAGTCTTCCTTGGCACAGGCACTCAATTCATTAGCAACGCATACAGAAGCATTAACAGAACAGATATGCTAGTAAAAGTTTCAATTCTCATAGTTGTTATTACTGTGGTCATTGGTTACTTCCTTGTCTCAAAATTTTCAGTTCTTGGCTTGCTCTTCCTTCGAATACTTGCAAGTGCAGTTTCAGGGGCATATCTCTACTTCAACCAAAAAAAGGTTGGTCTGGAAATAGAAATAATTCCAAGGTTCAAGGACTTGAAATTTTTCGCATCAGTTTTCAAGAGGGTTACAAAAAGATTATTACATCGCTTCGGCTTGTGAAAACATTGTAATCACAATGCAAACATAAGGCATTTTAATTATTTTGGAGTGTGTTGGGTTTATGCAAAGGGAAAAGGTTACGATTAGCATACCAAAAGAGTTATATGGGCAGATTGAGAAGGAGATTGAGGGCACTGGCTTTTCTTCGCCGAGTGAGTGGATTCGGTACATTCTGAGGCAAGCGGTGGCTGCTGCGAAGAGCGGTGACCGCAAGATAATCTCAATCCCCTATCTTGGAAGCGACTGAATTTTGGAGAGTTCTTCGTGGAAAACAAAAAAATTGCAGTAATTGGATTAGATGGAGCAAACCCAGAAACAGTGGAAAAACTGGTTAAAGAGGAAAGAATGCCCAACTTTGCAGCCCTCAAGGACAAAGGCAGTGGGGGAAAGCTCAAAACAACAAACGTCTCACAGAGCCCGGTTGCCTGGTCAACCTTCCAAACCGGAATGAATCCCGGAAAACACGGCATATTCGACTTCATTATAAGGAACGCAAAAACAATGCAGCTGGACATTGGCCTCGCGAACGAAAGAGTGGACGAAAAAGGAAACAGCCATTACTCCAAAAGAATCAAAAAGCCAGCAATATGGCACTACCTGGGAAAAAAAGGGTTCAGAAGCATAGCGCTCTTCATCCCAGTCACATTCCCAGCAGAAAAAATTTCCGGCGTGCAGGTAAGCGGAATGGGCTTGCCTGATTTGCGAGGCACACAAGGACTGCCAACACTCTACACAACCAGCGAACAAGAAGCAGAAAAAGAAGATCGTGTTCTGCTGGAATACAGCGAAAGAATCGAAACAAAAATAACCGGCCCAAGAGAGCAAATCCAGCTCACAATAAAACCACTTGAAGAAAGCATTGAAATCGAAGTGCAGGGGAAAAGAATTGAACTAAAAAAAGGGCAATGGAGCAATTTTTTGGAACTGGATTTCTCCGGAACAAAAGGAATGGCAAGATTCAAGTTATTGGAGTACGAGGGCAAGAGGATTAAACTTTATTTGTCCCCGATAATGCGCTCTCAACTGAATCCAGATGTCCCAATCGCCTACCCAGAAAAACTCTCAAAGGAATTGATGACTGAATGCGGGTGCTATAAACCGCTCTCCTTTGAATCAGACGTACACGCCCTAAAAGAGGAAATGATTAACGAGAAAACATGGCTCGAGGACATGCGTTACACATTCGAGCAAAGAATAAAGACAGCAAAGCACTTGCTGGAAAACAATAAATGGAACTTTTTCGCAATAGACCTCTTTCCAGTTGACCGCGTTCAGCACCTGTTTTGGAGATACGTGGACAAAAAACACCCCTTATTCGAGGAAAGTGAGTATGAGACAAAAATAAACGAAACCTATGAGCTTGCAGACAAAAAAATCGGAGAATTATTGGAGTCATTGGGTGAAGAAACACTTGTTTTTTTGATTTCAGACCATGGCTTTGCCTCTTACAGGAAAGCCGTTGAACTAAACAAGATCCTGGCACAAGAGGGCTTTTTGAAGATGGAGAGTGGGGAAACAGGCAGCTTTTTCTCAGTTGACTGGAGCAAAACAGAAGCATACGCCCTCGGCTTCAGCTCAATCTACCTGAACAGGCAGGGAAGAGAAAAGTACGGCATTGTTTCAGAAAAAGACGCAGAGGGAATAATAGAAAACATTCGCTTGGCATTGAAAAAATACTCTTTTGATGGAGAAAAGCCCTTTGAGGAATTACACAAATCAATGGACTTTTACTCGCTTGAATCCGCTGACTTACCTGACATGATTCCAATTTACAAAAAGGGTTACAGGTCTGCAAAGGCAAGCACCATTGGAGCAGTGCCAGCATTGGATTCAATCCACGACAACTTGAATAAGTGGAGCGGTGACCACATCGGGCCATTCGAGGAATCCACCCTCCCAGGAATAATCTACTGCTCGGAAGACCTCGGTTTAAAGGAAGCGAGAATAGTTGACCTGGCACCCACCGTACTCCAATTCTTTGACATAGAAAAACCAAAGGAAATGGACGGCAAGAGCTTGCTGGAGGCATAAAAAAATGGACCACTTGAGCGAATTGGAAAGCAGGAGCATTTACATCATAAGAGAGGCATTCGAACAATTCAAAAAAATCGCAATGCTCTGGAGCATTGGCAAGGACTCAACAACCCTGCTCTGGCTCTGCAGAAAAGCATTCTACGGAAAACTGCCATTCCCAGTTGTGCACATTGACACAAGCTACAAATTCCCAGAAATGTACAAGTTCAGGGACAAATATGCAGAGAAATGGCATTTGAACCTAATAGTGGGAAGAAACGAGGAAGCATTAAAGCAGGGAATGAGCGTGGAAAAAGGAGCTTTAGCGTGCTGCACTGCACTAAAAACAAATGCTTTGAAGCAGGTAATCGATAAATACAAATTCAAGGCATTGCTCTTGGGAATCAGGAGAGACGAGCACGGAATAAGAGCAAAGGAAAGGTATTTCAGCCCACGGGATGTTAATTTCAAGTGGAACTACAAAGACCAGCCACCAGAGCTATGGGACCAGTACAAGTCAAGGGCAGAGGGTGAAACGCACATTCGAGTCCACCCAATGCTTCACTGGACCGAGCTGGACATATGGCGCTACATAGAGCGCGAGGGCATCCCAGTGAACAAGATGTACTTTGCAAAAAACGGCAAGCGCTACAGGAGCCTTGGCTGCAAACCCTGCTGCCACCCCATTGAATCAAACGCTTCAACAGTTGAAGAAATAGTCAGGGAACTCGAAACAACAAACACAGCAGAGAGAGCCGGGAGAAGCCAGGACAAAGAGGCAGCTTACATGATGCAAAAGCTTAGGTCCTTGGGTTACATGTGAGTGAGTTGAATGAAAATAAACACTTTTGAGTCGCACAAGAGAAGTATTGCAAAAGCAATCACTTACAGGTTCTACCAGTCCTTCTTGATATCACCACTAATCATATACACATTAACCCAAAACCTGTTGCTCGCCTTCCAGTTTGGGCTTTTAGAGGTTTTTGTTAAAATCCCAGCGTACTACTTGTTCGAGAGACTTTGGTCCATGGTGAAACACGGTTACAAGGAGGCGCCAGAATGAACAAAGAAAAAGAGCACATGAAGATTGTCATAGTTGGGCACGTTGACCACGGCAAATCCACGCTGATTGGCAGATTATTCTATGACACTGGCTCGCTGCCAGAAGAAAAAATCGAAGAGGTTAAGAGAACCTGCAGAGAACTTGGCAGGGAAATGGAATTCGCGTACTTAATGGACCACCTGGAAGAGGAGAGAGAGCAAGGCATCACAATTGACACAGCCCAAACCTTCTTCAAAACCAGCAAGAGAAACTATGTGATCATTGATGCCCCTGGCCACAAGGAATTCATCAAGAACATGATCACTGGAGCCTCACAGGCCGAGGCAGCAATACTGATAGTTGACGCCAACGAGGGCGTGCAAGAGCAGACAAAAAGGCATTCCTATATCCTGGGATTGCTTGGATTAAAACAGGTTATTGTGGCAGTAAACAAAATGGATTTAGTGAATTACTCTGAAAAAAAATTCAAGGAAGTGAAAAAAGAATTGAATGCATTTCTGATCTCATTGGGCATTTCCCCAAGCTACTGGATTCCAATTAGCGCAAAACAGGGAGACAACATCGCAAAAAAGAGCAATAAAATGAAATGGTTCTCCGCGCCAACTGTCCTGCAAGCGCTTGACTCCTTTTCCCTGGCTGAACCCCCAAAAGAAAAAGACCTGCGTTTCCCAGTCCAGGGCGTGTTCAAGGTTGGCGACAAGAGAATTCTGATGGGCAGAATCGAAAGCGGTTCGCTGAAGGAAGGAGACGAAGTTGTTTTCCTGCCCTCTGGGAAAAAATCCAGAGTCAAGAGCGTTGAAGTATTCAACGAAAAAAGGGATTCAGCTGACGCTGGGGAAAGCATTGGCATCACAATTGAAGACCCGCTGTTTATCGAGAGGGGCGAGGTTGCAGTTTCAGGCAAAAAGCCAGCAGTGAAACAGGAAGTTAGGGCAAGCGTTTTCTGGATGTCCCCAAAAGAGTTCTCAATTGAAGAAACACTTCAATTTCGGTGTGCAACACAGGAAGTCGAATGCAGAATCAAAAAAATTGGAAAAAGGATTGATTCCTCAACACTGAAAATAATTGAAGAAGAAGCACAAACCCTGGAAGAAAACGAGGCAGGAGAAGTAACAATTAAAACAGAGAAACCAGTTGTAATAGAAGAATTCAACTCACTGCCAGAACTCGGCAGGTTCGTGCTTACAAGAGAAAACAATGTGGTGGCAGGCGGAATCATAACAAAACAAGACAACACCAGCCAAAAGTGAGTTTTGTTTAACAAAAAGGTATATTTTTATATACTTGCGTGAAATAAAAGTTATAATGTATGAGGCGGATATTTTAAAGCATTTTTCCAGGGTGCCAGTCTTTTCTCTCTCTGATGTCACGCAGATAATTTCAAACAGGGGTTATGCAAAACAGTTTGTGTCAGGAATGGTGAAAAAGGGCAAGATTGAAAGGGTGAGAAAGGGCCTGTATTCTCTGCACAGGGACCCTTTCCTTGCAAGCACGTTTTTGCTCAAGCCAAGTTATATTTCAAGCGTTTCTGCTCTTTCCTATTATCATAAAATAACCCAGATTCCAAGGGACGTGTTTTGTTTTACTTCAAGGCCCACAAGGGAGTATTTTTTCATCACAAGAATAAATTTTTACCACACAAAATTCTTTTTTGGGTTTGAAAAGAGAAAATATAATGATTTTGAGCTGCCGATTGCCACGCCAGAAAAGGCAATAATTGACTCCATTGGAAAAGTGCCCTTGCATGTAATCGAGGAGGCATTTGACGGCATCAACCTGAAGAGGATTATGGAATACCTTGAAAGAATTGGAAAAAGCTGTGTTGTAAAGCGAGTTGGTTATCTCCTTGAAAAAAACGGTTATGACGTCTTCGAAAACCTAAGGGAGTTTGTTGACAACAAGTACATTCCACTGGACCCGCTGACCGGCGGCAAAAAGAGAAACAGAAAATGGAGGCTTTTTGTTTGATTGGAAGGGAGATGCTACTGCAAGTAGCCAAGAAAAAAGGCTTGAAGAACAGAGAGCACATAGAGAAAGATTATTTTCAGGACCTTTTCCTCTTCCACTTGTACAGAGAAACAAATCTTTTGGTCTTTAAAGGCGGAACTGCGTTATACAAGATTTACAACCTGCCGAGGTTCTCAGAGGACCTTGACTTTTCAGTCTTAAAAGAAACAGGCGTGGAAGCTTTAATCAACCGCGTTGCAGACAGAATAAACGCAGAGGTAAGAGGCGTGAAAAGAATGAAGAGCAGCATGACAATAAAGCTCGGGCTGAAGGGAATTCTGACCTCACAAAACACGCTGAGGATTGATGTCAACACCAAAAACGTGGTTTTTGGCTATGAAGTAAAACACTACGTTTCTGATTACATTGACATAAACCCCTTTTCCCTGAGGCTTCTGGAATTAAAAGAGATTGTTGCAGAAAAGGTTCACTCCATACTGCAAAGAGAAAAAAGCAGGGACCTCTATGACCTTTTCTTTTTGCTTCGTTTCGTTGAACCTGAAAGAAAAACAATAGAAAAAAAGCTCGCCGTGTTTAGCATGGCGTTTGACTTTGAAGAATTCAAAAAAAGGGTTGAGGGAATGAAAAAAGCCTGGCAAAAAGAGCTGGCTCCCTTTGTTCTCACAGAGCTCACCGACTTTGATATTGTGAAAGGCTTTGTTCTTGCAAAACTCGCAGGGGCATTCAAAGCACAGTAAAAGTCTGCGAGTGACGCTCCTGCACCCAAAGGCACAGGCTTCCAATTTACATTGTATGCTCCTGCTGCGATTGAAAGATTTATTAATTCGTTTCCGCAACAAATAATTGATGGATATTGGAAGAACTGGAAAAATAGCATTCACCCTAATCTTTTTCTTTTTGTTATTCGCAAGCGCTGTAATAATTGTTTCCTATTGGACTGGCTTTTTTTCTCTGTTCACGCCATTGATCCTCGCATTGGCCCTTCTTGGGGCCTTTTTTTTCTGGAAGAAATTCCCAGTCAAAGCTGGAAGGATTCCAGTGCAGGCATTGCTCTCCGCATTGCTTGTCACAGGGCTCTGTGCCTTTCCATTCCTGCTAATCCACCCATTTTACCAAGCATCAGCGGACTCATTTCACACAATAACACTTCGCACCCTTGAGTTCCATGAACGCATACCGCAAACATACGCGCCTTACTCCAGTGTTTCTTTCACTTACCAGATTGGCTTTGAACTGTTAGCCAAAACCT
>CAZGDN010000047.1:0-2187 GCA_964525235.1 uncultured archaeon
CACGCCTTTTTAAAAAGCTTTTTAAGCCAAGATTGTAAAGGTGTTCTGATGCCAAAAGAGGAACTATTCAACCTGGCTTTAAGAAGGCAGTTTTACTTTCCAGCAGCAGAAATTTACTCCAACGCACCAGCTGGCTTCTGGGACTTTGGGCCAATCGGGGTAAGGATTAGGAACAGAATAATCGAGCTCTGGAGAAAGGAATTAGTGGAAAAAGAGGACCTGCTTGAAATATGCGGTTCTCTTATCCTGCCAAAAGCAGTTTTTGAAGCATCAGGACACCTCGAGTCATTCAACGACCCAATAGTCCAGTGCAAGAAATGCAAGTCGCTCTATAGAGCAGACCAATTGATTGAATCAGTTACAAAAACTGTTGTGCCAGAAGCCCTTGCAACAGAGGAATTAGACAAGCTAATTGAGGAGAACAAGGTTTCCTGCCCGAAGTGCAGGGGAGAGCTTGGAAAAGTGCGCTTGTTTAATATGATGATGAGGATTGAAATTGGCGCCACTGCAAACCAGACAAGCTTTCTCAGGCCTGAAACCTGCCAGAACATTTTCTTGGACTTTGACCGCTTGTTCAAGTCCGGGCGCCTTGCTCTGCCGCTTGGAATTGCCCAAGCAGGAAAGTCCTTCAGGAACGAGATTGCCCCAAAACAAACCCTGCTCAGGGAACGCGAGCTTGGCCAGATGGAAGTCGAGTACTTTTTTAACCCAAAAAAAATCAACGATTTTCCAAAATTTGAGCAAGTTAAGGATTACAGGCTTAATCTAATGCGCCTGGGTAAAAAAATCGAGAGCATTTCATGTGAACGCGCGGTAAGAGAAAAAATTGTCTTTGGAAAAGTCATCGCCTACTGGCTTGCCAGAACCCAGCAGTTCTACCAAAAGCTGGGCATTCCACTCGAAAAAATGCGGTTCCGCGAGCTTGAAGAAGAAGAGCGTGCATTTTATGCTGCGGAAACCTGGGACTTTGAAGTTGAAACAGATCTCGGCTGGGTTGAGCTTGTTGCATGCAACTACCGCACAGACTTTGACCTCAAAGCCCACAGCAAGGGCAGCAAAAAAAACCTTTCAGTGAAAGAGGAGGGGGAAAGGTTTGTTCCGCACGTGTTTGAAATTTCAGCAGGAATAGACCGTGCTCTCTATGTTGCACTGGACACCGCATTCAGAAAGGAAAAGCGCGGTCAAGAGGAGCGAATTTACCTCAAGCTTCCATTGCAGCTTGCACCCTATCTCGTGGCTGTTTTCCCACTTGTAAAAAAAGACGGTCTGAGCGAAAAGGCTCGTTCCGTATTCGAGCTGCTTGAAGAACATGCTCTCCCTGCATTGTTTGATGAGAAGGGCTCGATTGGAAAGAGGTATGCGAGAGTTGACGAAATTGGCGTGCCGTTCGCAATAACCATTGACTATGATTCAATGGATGACAACACTGTTACGCTCAGAGAGCGCGATTCAATGAAACAAGTCAGGGTAAAAATAAGCGAGCTGCCTGAAACTCTCTGGAAGCTCTCGATTGGCAAAACACGCTTCAACCAGTTAAAATAAAAACTTCAAGTGCACTATTTTTTTAGTATTGCCTCGGTAGCATAGTGGCAGTGCAGCTGACTCGTAACTGCCTGCCCTTTCTTTTTAGAAAAAAAGAAAGGGTAAGTTGCCCAAAAAAAACAGGGCGCGTTCATGGGAAAAGGGTGTGGGAGATCAGCAGGTCGTGGGTTCGAATCCCACCCGAGGCTTATGAAAAAGAAACAGGCTTTAAAGCCAGTTAAGAGAATTGCCAGAGCTGGCTTAAGACCGCTAAAGAGGCAACTGAACAGGGTAAAGGTTGCACGCGCCAAGCGCATGGCTAACCCTTGGAAGAAATTACGTGACGTGAAAGAAGTAACCATCAGCAAGGGCAAAAACGGCAATGGCATAAAGATTGGGAGCGGTGCTTATGGAAATGTTTATGCTGGGAGAATTAAATTTAAGGATGGGAGCATTCGAAGAGTGGCAGTTAAGGTTTTCAAAGACCCAATCAACAACAAAACAGCCTATAAGTACATGCGGGTTATAGAGGATTTAAGGAATGCTGGGGTGAGAATCCCAAAGATGGGAATGGCGCGGGTCAGAAAGGAAAAGCTGCCACTGCAAGAGCAGTCTTCAGGGTCTTCTGGCAAGGAATGGGTTCTTGTTTCACAGCTCTTTGGTTCA
>CAZGDN010000047.1:2287-6578 GCA_964525235.1 uncultured archaeon
GTAGTTTTTGAGGGCTTCGCTTATTCTCATTTTTGGGAAGACTTTTTCAAAGGAGTAAACGGTCACATGCCTTTTTCCCCTCTCCAGGCCTGTTTCCATTACAAGATCGGAGTAGGATTTGAGGATATTGGTTACCCTTTCGTCAAACACCCCCTGCTCACAGGTTAGGACAAGTGCGGACTTGTGCTGTGAACACAAGCCAAGGAGGTGGTCAAGAAAGGCTGTTGCCTTTCTTGGATTTTTGTCCAAGAGCTCGTCAGCCATTGTTATTACCACAATTCCCTTCCCGCTTGTTTTTGCAAGGAATGCCTCCAGGTCCTGGAGTATTTCAGCTGGCCTGGAAAAGTACCTGTATCCCTCATAGAGTTTTTCTTTCATGAGGCTCTTTGCGCTCTGGAGCTGTAATTTCAGCGCCTTTTTCTTGAACTCTTCCTCGCTTATTATGCCCTTGTGGAACTGAAACTCGAGCATTCTGAGCTCTTCAATTATTTGGTTTGTGTGCTTGAAGATTGAAATCATGATGTTTGAATGGCGCTTGAATCGCTCGATGTCTCTCTCTTTTGCCACAAGAAAAACAGGGTTTTCTTCAAGAACGAAAAGAATCTTTGTCAGCATTTGAAAGTAGCCAGTCAGGTTTTCCCCTGTTAAGAGCAGGGTAACCGTGTTGGGAATCGTGGCCTTTTTTTGTTTTTTCTTGGTGTCCCGCAGCCAGGGTGGCACTAATAATTCTAATCCATCCTTTCCCTTGAATTGAATGAGTTCAACCCCCTTTACCTCTTCATTTAATGGTTTTTCTGGCAGTTTTAAGAACTCCAGGCTGCTTCCCTCCTCCAAGGGCAAGAGATCAAGCCAAGAATGGAATTTTCCACTCTTCCATAAATAAATGCATGCAACCATTGCTGCCAGTGGTACCACGGTATAAAGCAGGCTCATTGAATACAATACGTTTTACTCCAATAAAAATCTTTCCATTTGGCTTTGGAGTGTGAGAGTCAGAAAATAAATTGCCTCTCTTAACAAAAGTGCTGGAGTCACTTCTTCTCAATAGAAAACTGGAAAGAAGAGCAAGGCTATTAAGCAAGCTCGCTGGTTTGGAGAAAAATATTTATTTCTTTTTCTTTAAGTGGCTATAATGGCAATTTTTTTTGCCTTGACTTGTTTTTTTTTGGAGGTGTTTCAAGTGACTGTATGCCCAAGGTGTAACTCGGACTCGGTTGTGCTCGAGAGGTCTGTGAGCGAAAAAAAGAACAGGAGTATAATAAAACGCTATTTCTATCGTTGCTTGATTTGCAATAAGGGCTTTGGAGAAAAGCCCTGAGCCCCACTTCAATTCTCAAAACCCATGTTCTTCGAATTTGTTTTCTAATGGGTTGCCCTGGCAGTAATATGCCTTCTTGTTTTTTTGTGCCACAAATGAAAGCCGGGTGGGTAAAACACTCTGCTTCTTTTCTGGTTCTGCAAATAGCGTTTTTTTACCTGCGTTCGCCCCAAACCTTAAAAAGAACTTTTAGGGTAAGAGTTATTGGTTCAAATGAAAATAAGCTTTTTGTCTGATGCGGAGAGCAAGGTGAACGTTTTCCCAGAGCTTGCAGCCAAGCTAAGGGAAGAAATTGCAGACATTGAAACAGAGGAGTTCTTTGTTCCGGCAAAAGAAGACTTGCCGAGAAAAGCCCTTGAGCTGTCAAGTGATGCTAGCTTGCTGGTTGTTCTCTCCCTTTACCCCGAGAAAACCCCGAGGGTTGAAATGCTGTTAGAAAAACTGATTGACGTTGAGTTGAAGACTGGAACCGCTATTGTTAAAGCCTTTGAGGAATCAGAGGTATTTGACTTGGAGTCAGATGAAGAAATCGAACTCGAAAAAGAGGCTTTGGCGGAAAAATGGGCTTCTTACATAACAAAACTATTGTTTCACCCAGACGAGTTTGTGCCAAAGAAATAAGGCATTTTGCTCACTTTTTCTTTCCGCGATTCTTTTTAGGTTGTGGCTGTTTTTTCCCTGTTTCTCTTGCTTTCATTGCTGCATTCACGTAAGCCAGTTTTTCTTCCAATTCCCTGCTTTCACGGTCTTTTCTCTTTGCGAGTTCCCTGAAATGCTTTAGCATTTCCTCCTTGTCCTCTAATTCGTCCTGCAGCTTTTGGATTAACTTTTTTGACTCTGCAAAGGCTTCCTCTCTCGCACTTGCCTTGCTTTCCTCGAGCTTTAATAGTTCCCTTGAATACTTGGCGCGCAACTGCAGTGCCTCGTTCTCGATGTCCAGGAGAGTCTTTTTCGCAAAGTCTCTTTCTTTTTTCAAGAGCATCACGAGCTCTGAGGACTTGTCGGAGAAATCAGAGTAAATGCTCTCAATGCTCTCAATCTGGTCGTTTAATTCCATGAATTCAGCTTGAAGCATTGAAATCCTTGACCGGAACTCTGAGAGCGTGCCCTCAAACTTTTTCCTCTCGCCTTCAAGTTTCACCCTCAGTTTTTCGAGTTCGTGCTCTAACTCTGCGGCGTTCTCCTCGTGCTGGAAGCCAAGAAAAGTCTGCTTTCTCACGCGGTCATACTTTTCTCTTAGGGCCTGAAGCTCGTTTTCTTTCTCTTCCAGTAACTCCACGAGCTCCTTTCTCTCACCAGCATCTTTGGCTATAGCAGCAGAGGGCGCTGCTCGCTCAAAGTAAATTTGTGTCCTCTCAAGCAAGAACCTTGCCTTGAGCAGGAGTGAAAGAATGCTTTGCTGGAGTGAAGCAAAGGTCTCAGGGTTCTCTTCTTTCAGTTGCAAGTGAACCTCTTTCAGGTTGCCTTGCTTTTTTTCCTCGAACTCAACGTTTTTTTCCAGGATTCCCTCTATTCTCTTGAAGTCATGGAGGGCCTGTGCAAATTCCAGTTCCTTGTTTTCCCGAGCGTAGTGGTGCAATTCCTCAAGGTTTTTCCTGATTCCAGTGAGCCGGTCAAGGCACTCGGGTGCCTCCCTGAGAAAGCCAAGCCTTGACAGCTCAGCCCAGTTTGAGTCCCGCAGCCTTGCCTGGAGGTAGGAAACGCGCTCCATCAAGCGCGATAACGCTTCCCCTGCTTCGGCTGCTTCCTCTGGCTCCACCAAACTCACCAAAAAATCCAATATAATTAGTGGATTCAAATATATATAATTAATGGCTCGCTTTTTCCCAAAACGCGCTCTTGGACTCTGCAGAAATGATTTATAAATGGCTTTTTTTTTGCTTTCATAAAAGGGCTTGCCTTTGTCAATTGAACGCAGTTAGAATTCAATTCAGGATTTCTACATCGGAATGCTCTTGGAAAGCATTAAATACAGCAAAACCATTATTAATACTGAATTTCAATGGAAAAAAGGGAAGAGTTGCTCACATGGGCTTTGGCTTTTGCAGTTTTCCTTCTGGTTGCATGGCTTGTGGCAAGCTATAGCTATCGCGAAGCACGGGTTTTTAACTTGCTCTCGTTCTGGAGACTGTTTGGTTTGAGTGTGGAGCCGTACTTCCTTTACTTTCTTTTCCTTTTCCCCGTGCTTTATTTCCTTGCAAATAGGTTCACGAGTTCGAGGACACTGAAAAATGTTCTCTTGGTTAACTCGTTCCTGTTGCCGGCTTACTTCTTTTTCCAGTTCGTTAAAGCGAGCGAAAACATATCTTACCCTGCTGCTTACCCGCCTTACTCGCAGTTGCTGGGCTTAGACATCACGTGGTTTCAGGGCATGCAGCCAAGCTGGTTTCCGTTTTTCCTCCTTACAACCGTTTTAGTATTGTTGCTCGCGCTTGTTGCTGTTTTCTCCGAAAAGCTCAAACTCTTGAAGAATGCTTACCTTAAGTGGAGCCTGGTGCTCTCAATTGCAATTATTTTCTTCCTTGAGTGCTCGCTTGTTTCATTTGGCGTGTACGATTCAAACAGCAGGCTTTTCTCATTCCTGGTCAGTGAAAACTGTGCTAAAAAGGTTTCAGCGAATTGGACCCCCAGATGCCTGGAGGAGCTCAAGCCAAAACTGCTCCAAAGAGCCGAAGAGACCATTCAGCTTGTCAACTTGGGGAAAATAAGGACTTTTGGAGCGGAGAAGGTTTTTGGTCCTGAGTACTTGAGGTATAAGTATGTTCACAATGAGCTGCACGCTGAGTTTAATAAGCAGTACTATGCATGCGCTCGCGATATCTTCAGCAAAACAGGCTTTCCAAAACCTGAGTTTGTGCGAGGGCTGATTTTTATTCCAGCCAGCATTGTTTGCCTGCTGTTCTCCTTAAAGGTGTTCAGGAGAAAGCCCTTCGCGAGCCCGGTTTTGGAAAAGGGCTTTTTGGTTGCAGCAAT
>CAZGDN010000047.1:6678-7739 GCA_964525235.1 uncultured archaeon
CCTGTTGCCTACTGGCTTGGCTTGTGGCCAGGGTTCCCTGAGAGAAAGAAATAAAGCAGAGTTTGCCAATTAGATTTTTATTCCCTCGCTTCTTACTCTTTAATGTGAGAAAAAAAGGCGTTTTCTGTGAGGGTGTTCGAGGACAGGGGCATTTGTGTTAACGATTCTGGTTTTAAGGTTGACCCAAGCTCGGCTGTGAACGCCCAGAGCATTGTTATTTCACACGCGCACTCTGACCACGTTAACTTCAATAGGCACTCTGAGGTGTACTGCTCGAGGGAAACCCTTTCGTTGATTGAAGCAAACTACAAAAAAGTCAGAAAACCGCATCCATTAGACTTTGGGAAGAAAAAGCGCTTTGATTCATTTGATTTCTCTCTGCACAACGCTGGTCACATTCTTGGCTCTGCTCAGGTTTTAATCGAAGGCGACCAGGCCATTGCGATAACCTCTGACTTCAAGCTACAGGACTCGCTTGTAACCAAAAAAGCCGAGCCATTGAAATGTGACACGCTTTTAATCGAGTCAACATTTGGGTTGCCAGAGTACAGGTTTCCAGAAAGGGAAGAGGTTTACGGGGAAATGGCGAAGTGGTGCAGGGAACAAATCGGGGAAGGAAAAAAGGTTGTTCTCGCAGGCTATTCAACCGGTAAAGCCCAGGAATTAACAGCTTTCTGTAATACTTACTTGGGCACTGCGCCGGTTGTCCACGAGCGAATTTACCAAAACAACAAGATTTATGAGTCCCATGGGGTGAAGCTTGGGGACTATCTTGAACTGGATCACAACCTGAGGGAATCAGATGTCCTAATAATGCCCCCCTCTCTTTGCTCTCTGGCCTTGATTCAGGCTCTTGAGTACTCCACAGGGGGAGAAATTGCAAGTGCGGTGGCAACCGGCTGGGCTTACAGGAGTCACTTTGACAAAATTTTTCACCTTTCAGACCATTGCTCTTTTGACCAATTGCTTGAATACGTCAAGCAAGCCGAGCCAAAACAGGTTCTGACAATGCATGGTTACAGCAGGGAATTCGCGCGCTCTGTGAAGAGAAAGCTCAAAAT
>CAZGDN010000048.1:0-2012 GCA_964525235.1 uncultured archaeon
AGCAAAAGCGGAGGGAGCGGGATTTGAACCCGCGCGAGCAAAAGCTCAGTAGCTTAGCAGGCTACCGCCGTAGACCGGACTGGGCCATCCCTCCAGCGTATAAATTAGTGCTCCCGCAAGAATTAAAAAAAGGAATTATCCAGTTTGAAAGGCAAGGCAATTTTTTTAAATAGTTCCCATGGTTTTGTATATACTGGTTTTGGTGTTTTAATGCATGACTCAAAGGTTGCTATCAGAAAGGTTTACTCTGGGGAGATAGTCGGGGAATTCGGCAAGGGAACTTTCCTGATTAGCCCAAATTCAGGAATGTCAAAAGAGGAAGGCGAGCAATTCGTAAAAGCCCTCATTAAAAGGGGAGAAAAGCCGGTTCGCGTAACACTGAGCCTTTGCCCTGCTTGTGCTGACGAAAACAAGTGGCTTGAAATGAGGATTCCTGCACTGGTTTTTGAAAAAAACAGCGAGATCCTGATTAGAAAAAAATGCAAAAAACACGGTGTGTTTGAAGAAAAATACTGGGAAGACTCAGAATTTTACTACAGGGCAAGGCATTTTGCAGATAACGGACTAATACTTGAAAACCCCCAGATAGCAAAAGACCCAAAAGAAGTAATTTGCCCACTGAACTGCGGGCTGTGCGCAAAGCACAAGTCACACACTGCACTTGCAAACATTGCAGTAACAAACAGGTGTGATCTCTCCTGCTGGTACTGCTTCTTTTACCAGAGGCAAAACCAGCCAGTGTACGAGCCAAGCCTTGAACAAATAAGAAAAATGCTCCGCGTGCTGCGCTCTGAAAAACCAGTTCCATCAAACGCAATCCAGTTAACCGGTGGAGAGCCAAGCGTCAGGAAAGACATTGTGAGCATAGTTAAAATGTGCAGGGAAGAGGGCTTTGAGCATGTCCAATTCAACACCAATGGAATAAACTTCTCCAAGAATCCAAAACTTGCAAGGGAAGTAATTGAAGCAGGGGCGAATGTTATATACTTAAGTTTTGACGGCGTTTCCCCAAAAACAAACACCAAAAACTATTATGAAATTCCAGCAGCACTGGAAAACATTAGAAAGGCAAAAAATGCAGGAGTTGTTTTTGTTCCAACAGTAATAAACGGCGTAAATACCGGGGAAATCGGGGACATCCTTCGCTACGCCGCAGCAAACATTGATGTTGTGAGGGGAGTGAACTTCCAGCCGGTTTCAATGGTTGGCATGATGCCAAAAAACCACCGGGAAAAACAACGCATTACCATTCCCAGAACCCTGAAGCTAATAGAAGAGCAGACAAACGGCGAGATTGAAATGAACGATTTTTACCCAGTGCCATGCGTCAAACCAATAACTGACCTCGTGGAAGCAATCAGAGCCAAAGCGCAGTACAGGCTTTCAACGCACTTTGCCTGTGGAGCTGGAACATATGTTTTCATGGATGGAAAAAAGTTCGTTCCAATTACAAGATTTATAGATGTAGAGGCTCTCTTTGAGTACCTCGAACAGCTAGCAGTCAGGCTCAGAAACAGCAAGGCAAAAGGTCTTTCCAAGGTTGTGGAAAGCGGAAAACTCCTTTACAACATCAACTCCTTCATTGACGCCAGAAAGCAGCCAAAGGGCCTGGATTTGGGAAAACTTATCACAAAAGCCCTTATCGCTGGGTCATATGACGGTCTCAAAGAGTTCCATTACAGGAGCCTCTTCGTTGGCATGATGCACTTCCAGGACCCTTACAACTACGATGTTGACCGCGTTGAAAGGTGCGCTATACACTACGCACTCCCAGATGGCCGAGTAGTGCCATTCTGTGCCTACAACGTGCTGCCAAACCTGTACAGGGACAAGACAAACCGCGAGTTCTCAACCCCAGCAGGGGAATGGGAGGAAAAAAACAAGCAAAAACTCAAAGACGACAAGTATGTGAGAAAGCTAACCACGGAAAAAAAGCTTGCCATTGACAAGCACTACAGGGAAATGATTGGAAAATTCAAGTGATTAAAGGTAAAAAAAGTGAACTGGAAGAA
>CAZGDN010000048.1:2112-7615 GCA_964525235.1 uncultured archaeon
ACATTGGACTGAAAATTAATCATGTTTAATTTAGGCCTAATTTCTAAAGAGTACAAGTCTTTTGTTCTCGTTATCTGTCTTCCGCCAATAATAGAATCCGTGACACCTGCTTGTTTATGCAATCGAATTGCCGAGATTATTTCATATTCTCTTTTCAACAACATTTTAGCATATTCAAGCAGAGGAAGATTTGTGCTATAAGCTACTCCGATTCTGCAGGATAGTCTTTTTGATGCAGAAATGCAAGGACACCCTTCAGAATCCGCCAATCCTTGAATAAACTCAGCGGGATACACCTCAATAAATGGTTTTGCTTTCGAAAAATCTTTTTTCAAGCATTTAATAAAATAGTAGAGCTGTTTACTTCTTGCATGAGTTGAGTATATTGGACCACGCTTATTTTTATGAATTGGATAATCTCTTTCTCTGTCTAGCACTGCTGAAACACAGTGAGAGAATTTTTTGACAAAATCTTTGTCAATTGCTTCTAGCTTTATGATATATTCTTGTTTTTTTGAGTTGTGAGTGATTGAACCATCTCCAAACATGACTCCAATCAAATAAGAGAGTTCTCTGCTTGGCTTTTCTTCAAACCAATTTTCTCCACCAAGTAGTTTTACATCATTGTTAAACCAGTAGGAAAGAGTGCTTAAATGAAGCTTGACTTTTTGTTCTGCTCCAATCCTTTTAATTATGCGCTTATAACCCAAGCCTTGACTTTTCAGTTTTTTAACCAATCTAAAAATCTTTTTTTGCTCATTCGAATCAAGATCAACAAATCTTTGCATATGAAAATAACAGATAAGTTGTTAAAAAATAAATTCAGAGTAAGCTTCCAGTAAAAGTTTGACCTGGGCGCTTAATACCAATTCTCGTGTGAGATCGGAGTTTTTGGTTGGCTAGGGCCACGAGGGCGAGCCCCCCATAAAATAAGGGGGTTTCACGCTCGCAAAGAATTAAGCTTTTTTTCCAGTGCCTTAATTCTTTTTTCCAGTTTTGCCATGTCTGTTTTGCTCGGAATGCCCAAAAGCGCTATTGTTTTTTTGGTTTGTTTCTCTATTCTTTTCTGAAGTTCCATTTGTTGTTTTTTTGAGTTTTCAAGCACTTCTTTGGCAAATTTTTTCGCTTCCGGTTTTTTCATTTTTCCTTTTTTGATAAGGTCCTTTGTTATCTTGTTTGCTTTTTCCTCGGTTATTGCAAGGGCTCCTAATCCGAACAACCCAGCTTTTTCCATTAACTCACTCAATTCACTCATTTTGTATTCCTCCTTATTATCGAATGATATTATTTGGGGGACTTTGTTTTTAAAGGTTAAAGTCGTTTCCTGTTCGATTACCGTGAAATCAATTAGCCCCCATTGCATACGTTAGAATACGGCTTTGGCTATTTCTTGAAAGAATTGCAGTTGCATTCACTGCTTTCGTGCAGCAAAAAATAATGCGTTCAAAACGCAGGGAGAAAACAGGGTTTCCTTTTCCCATTAAAATTCGTTTTGCATTGAGGAACTTATTGTTGTTTCCATTAAGTTCAGGCAATTTTGGAACAGCAGGCAATGCTATTTAAAACTTTTCTACGCATCTATAATTCAGTTAAAACTGAAATTTGAGAAATTAGGGTGTTGGCTCTTGAATGGTTATAGCTGCTTTGGAAAAAAATCAAGTTATTTTTCAAACCACCTGAAAACCCCTAAAATTAAACCAAGATCCAAAAGGGGGGGCTAAAGCCATGAACAGCCTTAAAGAAGCCAAAAAAAAATTTATTGGACAAATTGCATTGATTGGAAAGCACTGGGGTTTAGGCGAGCCCGCCAGCAGGGTATGGGGGCTAATGCTATTTGAAGAAACCCCGTTATCCCAACGCGAAATATCAAAAGAATGCAATTATAGCTTAAGCTTGGTGAGCCCAAGCCTGGCTCTATTGAAAAACCGGGGCCTAATTAGGGTTGTTGAAAAGAGGAACAGGGAGAAACTCTACAGTGCCACAACTTCTTTTCTAGAGGCCTTTGAAAAACTTTTGAAGAATTTTATGGAAAGCGACATCGAACCGATTATTGCAACGCTTTCAAACGCAAAAGGCAAGAGTGCAGAGAAGAGGCTTCAGAAGCTATCAGGGGAATATAAGAAAATGCTGCTGTTTTCACAGTTTTTTTCAGGCCTGATTAATGCAAAGAGAACGCTGAGCCCTAACCAATTAAAAAAGCTTCTGGGCGGGAGCGAACTGCACGCGATACCGCAAAGGTTATCACACAAAATGCAGGGTCTTTGATACAGGTAATAGAAATGCTTATTGAGAGACGGAATCGTCTTAGAGCCCTCAGGAAAAGAAATCGAAAAAAGGCATGACAAGCGATTGGGGGAGAGGACAAATGAAAGAAATCACGAAAAAAGTCAGGCGAAAAGTGGGCAAAATAAAAGGCATCGAAAAAACCTACGCACTCATCAAAACACTCGCTTCCCCAAGCAACAGTGAACCAAGTGAGGCATTGATTGACAGGACAATGTACGGCATTGAATCTCTCCCACTACTTGGGAAAGAATACTGGTGGCTTCTATTCTTCGGGCAAATCGGGAGAAAACCAGTGCAGGTAATGCTGCTCCTGTACAGGAAGCACGGAAACAGCATGCTGTTCAATGGAAAAAAAGTGGCTCTTAAAAAAATGGGCGAAGGGAGATTCCAAGGAGTTGCAGCCGGCTGGGTGTTTGACGGAAAAAAGATGCACGAACTGGAGGACACAAACGCAATTACGGTTATTGACAAAAAAAAGAAAACACTCACCTCAAGCCTTGGAGGCAGAGAACTTGTTTTGAAGGGTGGTTTTCCAGAATATTCCCTTAAACTCGGAGAACTAATTGATTTGAGCACTTCAACCGGAAACGGTGTGAAGACAAGAGATGCCAACGGCGTGTTTTTGCCCCCGTTCGGCGTTGGGTGGGTCAACCTCTACCCCAAGGCAAAGGGAAAAGTGCTTGGAAAAAAATTCAATGGAACAGCACACCTGCAAAAAGTCGTGGGTGTTACCATCTACGGGGGCTTCCACTGGAGCCGGTTGGTCTTTGAGGACAATTCCTCGCTCTCGTTCTTCTGCATTAAACCCGAAAAAAACTCGAAAATGTTTCTCCACAAGCACCTAATGTTTTGCAACGGAAAAACGGGGGAAATCACCAAGCTCAAGAACCCAAAACTCAATATTTCAAAAAAAACAGGGAAAAAAACCGTTTGGGTTGTGGAGGGAAAAGCCGCTGGCAAAAAAGTAAAAATCGAGCTGGAATCCTACGCGGAAAAAAAGTTTACGATGGAGAACGGGGGCTGGCAGGTTTACATCGAATACGCGGTAACCCCCACACGGCTCATTTTAACGAGCAAGGGCGAGAAAATCACTTTAAGCGATTTGGGAAAAGGTGTTGGAACATTCGAGGATGCCTACGGCTTCATGGTTTGACAGGGGGAATGCCAAATGATTAAAACAGTTGTTGTAAAAAAGTTCAGTGAAAGGAACAGGGAAAAAATGAACGACCTGCTCTGGAGCATTGATCCAGGGGATAAGAGGCCCGGTACCTGGTGGTGGTGGTTTTGGATTTTTTTCATGGAAAACAAAGACAATCCAAGCAAGCCAAAACAGTTGATGGTGCTGTGGTCGACAAAAAACGAACGCGAAATCAAATGCAACAATCTTTCCCTGAAACTAGACAACGAAATAAGGGTTGGAGGCAAAAAAAGCGTTTTTGACGGCGTTGTAGCAGCATGGTACTTTGACGGGAAAAAAATGCACGAAGACTTTGTCTTAGAGCAGTGCAACATTGAACTGAACAAAAAACCCTATTCACTGGTTTCAAATTCAAAAAACAAAACGTGCTTTTACGAAAAAGACTGCGGTTTCGCAGTCCAAGTCAACAAAGGCAAAAAAGAATTTGCTTTCAATTCAAGCTTTGGCAGCGAAGAGGCAACCCAGCCAACCCTCTCAAAGCACAGTTACCTTAACGGAGTGTTCGAACACAAGGTCTTGAGGGCAAGCAGGCTCAACCTCGATGGATACATTAAAACCGGCGGAGTAAAGGAAAAAGTCAGGGGAACATCCTATTTCCAAAAGGTAGTGATTAATACCCCGGCGTTTCCATGGTACTGGGGAATATTCCACTTCAGCGACGGCAGCGTACTATCCTATTTCAACCCGCACTTCGGCACGGCAATGCTAAAAGACAACCTGTTCAAATGGCTTATAAGCGAGGGCAACGTTTCCCTGAAAAAAGGAATCTACTTTTTCAACAAAAAAACAGGGCAAACACACTTATTCAATATAATTCAAATAAAGAGAAAAACGAGGGGCGCACTGCCCTCGTTCAAGGTAAGCGGCAAAAACGAAGAGTCAAAAATATCCTTCACCGTGAACTGCTATTCGAGCGCAACATGGAAATTTGAAAAAAAGTTCTTGGGGTTGACCAGAATGCGCTTGAAGTACAACGAGTACCCAGCAACAATAACCAGTTTCAATCTCCAAGACAGTCAAGGCAAAATTGTTTCACTAAAAGAGCTTGGCACCGGGGTGGGAAACGCAGAGCACACCTGGGGCCTACTAATCTGAGGAGTGGATTGGGTTTGAATGCAAAGAAATTGAAGGGCTTAGCCCTCCTGATGAGGCCAAACGCCTGGCCGGTAACGGTTTTCTCGCTAAGCATTGGAGCGATTCTCGCAATCTACCCCTCAAAACCAAGCTTCAGCCAGCTGGAAACGCTTTTCTTTTTGTGCATTACCTTCGCCTGCTTCATTGCAAGCGGCCTATACGTCTTAAACGACGTTTTTGACAGGAACCTTGACAGGAAAAACCCCATCAAAAGAAAACGGCCCATTGCATCCGGTGCCGTTTCTGTAAGAGAAGGTCTTGCTTTTTCACTCTGTCTTTTGGCAATCGGCCTGTTCCTGGCACTGGAAATTTCCTTGTTTCACCTCCTGCTGGGCTTGGTGTTGGTTGGGCTTCAATTGGCCTACTCTGTACCCCCGGTAAGGTTAAAGGAAACAAGCATTGACTTCCTGTTCTCAGGGCCATTAAACCATCTTGTCAGAATCATTGCAGCCTGGGTTTTGTTCAAGCCACTGGCACAAATCCCACTACTGGTATCAACCGGCCTGTTCCTGTTATATTGCACTGCCTATATTTATTACAAGTTGATTGACAAAAAATTTATTCCACTGAAATCAGTTGCCAAAAGAAAAAACATCATCCCAGCAATAAATTGTGCGAGCGGTTTTGGGATTCTTTTGATTATTGCATCGGTTCTGCTTGGAGAAGTCACCCCAATATTCATCTCTGTTCCCGCAGTCCTTATAGCCGTGTGGGCACTCCAGTTAATCATTCCAGCCACGAAAAAAATCCCTTTTCTCCACAGCCTGGTATACGTTTACGGGCCAGCCGGCCTGACGTTTGCAACAATTTCGCTGTGGGTGCTGGCAATGGTGTTTTAAATGGGCAGTTCAAGGATTTACAACAGGGGAATACTTTCACTCAAAA
>CAZGDN010000049.1:0-7482 GCA_964525235.1 uncultured archaeon
AATCATTCGTTATAGCTTTTCTATACTTTCTCTTTCTAATCCAATGCATTGAATGCACTAACTGCATTAAGTAAATAGATGCCGGGTTTAAATAAATACATTGCGCTTAATCACTTCACCCTGAACTCCCTCCATTCAACCTTTCCCTCTTCGACGAGTTTTTTTATGCTCCGCTGTTTCTCGCTCAGTTTTGAGTCCGCGAACTTGAACTCGCAGAACACGATTTTGTCCTCGTTGAACGCAATTCCGTCAACCGGCGAGCCAAGAAACCTGAACTGCTTTGGGTCATAGGGAAAGGACTCCATAAGGGGAAGCCATTGCTCGGATATCTGGCCATAGCGCGTGCTCATTGACTGCTTTTTTGAAGCAAGCTCGGCTAACTCCGCTTCAAGGGAAGAGGCTTTCCTGTAAAGCAAGAAGACAAAAAGGGAAAGGACCACAATAACTAACAAAAAAAACCATTCAAGCATTAGGAGAAAAATAACACAAAACAATTAATAGCATTTACTGAATGGCTTCCTTAACCGCAATTAAAAGATTTGTTGTTTCCCGTGAAAGGCATTACTGCTAATTTACCAGCAAGCCCCCAGGCAATAGTATTTTGCGCTCCTGTTGTAGTTTTCAGCCATCACAGAAGCCTAACTTTCACACTAATAGTATTTTGTGCCATTGCCAGTGAGGGTTACGATCTTGAAATCCTTTCCTGCTTCCTTCAAGGCTGCAAGCAGCGCCATGTGTTCCTTGCCAATGCCTGAAACAAGCGAAACAGAGATGTCCCCACCTGGAAGTTTTTCTTTGATGGTGTCCTTGAGCGTTTCAAAGCCGGTTCTGCTGTTAACAAGAACCCAGCCAACCTCTTTCGCTGGCTTAAAGTTTTCCTGGCAGAACTCATTGCTTACAAGGAGAATGCTGTCCCAATCCTCGTCTTGAATGAGCCTTGCAACATGCCCCCAGGTGCCACGGCCCTTGCCAAGTGTTGCCACAAAATTTCCACCCATAAAATCACTCCAATAAATTAATATATCTATAAACCTTTTTTAAGAAAGGTTTTAAAAGGGCTCCTCCTTTCCAAGAAAGCGTTCTCTTGTTGCGTTGTATATTTCAAGGAACTCTTTTCCCTTGTCGTTAGCATAGTAAAAGCGGTTGGAGCCAGCGTCAATGTAGGAAACAACCCCGAGGTCAATGAACATTTCAAGGATTGTCATTAAGTCCTCTTGTTCAATGCTTGGAAAAGCCCTTCTCAGCACCAGCATGTTTTTTGCTTTTTCAGCAAGCGACTTGAGGATTCTGACAAAAAGAGCAGACTTCATAATAGCATAGTATGCCGGGTGCTGTTCGAGGAATCCAACCATGGCATCCGGCTTGCCCTCGCTTTGATTAACCTGTTCCATGACAAGAATGGCCATAACCAAGAGAAGCAGCTTGTTATATTAAAGGTTTTTGGAGACAAGAATGCTCGAATGCTTGCTGGAGAACAAGGGGATTGCGGATGAGAGAACTTCAGCCTATAAGCTCTTTGAAACATATAAGCCATCGGTCCTGCACCCGAACATTTTTCGATAGTATTCCCTGACCCCAAGACCAGCAATTACAACAAGCTTTTTCCTGCCGAACTCTGAGCGCGAGACGCGCTCTGCTTCCAGGAAAAGCCTTGCTCCAAGGCCGTGGTGCTGTAAGGCTTTTTCCTTTCTCTCCCCAAGCAAGAGGGGCTCGCCGAAAACCCTGAGCTCGCGCACGATTGCTGCACTCGAGCCAATTTCTTTCCTGTAAGAGTGCTCTGGCACGCGTAGTCTGCAATAACCAAATAGTGCCTGGCGCTTTTTGTCCTCGAGTGAAATAAACCTTTCAACTCCCCCGCTTGCAGCGTACTCTTCAATAAAAAGCCTTGCCTTGCCTGCATCAAACAACTGTCCTGTTTTATAGCTCTTGAGGGCTGCTTCCCTGCACCTGATGCACTTGCACTTCTTTCCCTGTTTTTGCATTTCCATTTCCACGAGCTGCCTGAGGTTGCTCTTTTTAACACCAGCCTCTATGAGCTGTGAGGGGATATCGCGCTGAATGCGCATTATTCTCACCCACCTTGGAACAATCTCTTTCACGCGCAGTATAAGCTTTACGGCCTTTTTTTCATCAAGCGGTGCGTAGTTGCCCTTCAAAAACTCCTTGTACAACCCTGTTCCCTTTATCACCAGGCAGGGGTAAATTTTGAGCATGTCCGGCTTAAAGCGCTCGTCTTCAAACATTTTCTTAAAAGATGCGAGGTCTTCTTTCAGGGAAACACCAGGCAGGCCAGGCATTGTATGATATAGTACCTTAAAGCCGGCGTTCCGCAGGTTCGCGGTGGCGATTGCAACATCGTTGACAGTGTGGCCCCGCTTGATCCTTTTATAGGCACTGTCGCTAAGAACCTGCACGCCCAACTCGCACCGCGTTCCACCATAGAAAAGCATGCTTGAAACATCCCTCCTTGAACAGTAGTCTGGTCTTGTTTCAAAGGTTATTCCCACAATCCTGGTCTTCGAGTGCTCGGCGTAGCGCCTTGCTGCTTCAATGCTCTTTGCTTTCCTGTCAGTGAAAGCATTGAGGGCGCTGAGCATGAACTTTTCCCTGAAAGCCCTTGACTGGGAGAAAAGGGTTCCCCCCATTACAATGAACTCAGCCTTGGAGAGAGAATGCCCTGACTCGGCAAGTTGCCTCAGGCGCTCTCTCACCTGAATGCCTGCATCGAAGCCTGCCTGGATTGCCCGCATTGTGGCAGGTTCTCTGCCAGTATAACTCTTTGGAGTGCCAGTGTCAACCTGGCTTGAGGGACAGTAAATGCACTTTCCAGGGCACTCGTGCGGGGGAACCATTGCTGCCACGACAACCACGCCGCTCATGCTTCGAACAGGCTTTTTGCAGAGAAGAGAATGAACCTTTTCTGAAACCCTGCCACACGCAGAGAGAATATCAGGGTTTGAGGGCATGCTGTCAAGGGCGTGCTTTTTTGCAAGCCTTGCCTTCCAGGCATTCAGGGAATGCCTGTCAGAGACAACGCCGCGCTCAATCAATTCAACGAGCTCTTCAGAGAACTCTTCAAGGTTCATGCTATTCACGGTTGGCTCACGAAATAAGGGACAAGAAAGAGTCAATAAAGTAGTATGGTGCAAGCGTGGGCATGAAAAAAGGAAACCCGCCAATGGCGTTAGAGTACTTTCCCCTGAGCGTTGGCTCTATTTCAATCCTTGCCTTGAGCGAATGAAACCTCTTTGGAAAAAGCGCTGAATCAATGTAAAAAAAGAAATCCCTCGAGCCATCCTCGAAAGCGCTCACGCAGAGGTTTGCATCTGTTGAATCCCTTGGTTTTAGCGAGATTTCCCTAGGCTTGAACCAGTAGGTGGGAAGCGAGCTTGAAACCCTTACTTTGTGGGAGGCAATGCTGCCGTTTATGAGACTCAGGCCATAGCAGGCCACGCTATTAACAGGCACTCTTTTCTGGGCGCTCTGCATTTGAACAGAGACAAGATCCTCACTTACTAGCACTAAAGCGTTAAAGCTCTCCTCAAGACCAGTTGAGCCATCAAGCACGGTAATCTCAAGGTTCTGCGAGCCGATTCGCGCATTTGATGGCAGGGAAACAGAAAGCGAAATGGACTTGCTCTCAACCACTGGCTCCAAAGCAGTCCAGCCCCTGGGCAACAAGCCCTTGTTAAGCCACGCAGAACTCCAACAGTTATCCCCGCCATTCCTGTCAATTGTTATCTTGAACTCCTCGCCTGGCATTAAAGAGCCAAGCTCGATTGTCTGGCCAGCAAGAACGGTTCCCTGCGCCGGCTCCAGCACAGTCACGATTGAAAAAACCGGAAGAGAAAAAAAGAAGAGAAAAAACACGAGTAAAATTCTTTTAAACAATTGGACCCCTAAGTAAGTATTCAAAAAAAGGAATAAAATACTATTGAATTGCAATAACACAAAAAGCTTCAATCTCAAAAAAAATGGCAACCTCGCAGGAAAGGCATAAAGCTTCAATTTCCAAAAAATGGCGATTGAACAAGATTAATGGCGTACTAAAGGAGCGTGTTAAAAGTGCAAATGCTGGTCTTGAGTGATGTGCACGGAAAGAAAAGCTCGCTTGAAGAGATTCTTTCAAGAGTTGACAAAAAAAGCATTGAGGCAATCCTGGTAGCAGGGGACCTCACGACCCATGGCACAAAAAAGGAAACGCTTGAAATGATTGAAATGCTCTCCTTTACAGGGTTATTCTGTGTTCCAGGCAACATGGATTCAATTGAAGCGCTTAGAGCAATGAATGAAAGCGGTTGTTCACTGCACTGCAAAATGCAAGAGTTTGATGGGAAAGAGTTTGCTGGAATGGGCGGCGGTCTAGAAGGACAGGCTGGCAGCATAATTTTTTCAGAGCAAGAAATCAGGGAAAAACTCTTCCAAGTGGCCAAAAACTGCGACGTGCTCGTGACACACCTGCCGCCAAAAAACTCCTCCCTTGACCTGGCTGGAGCAAGCCACATCGGCAGCAGTGCAGTAAGGGAAAGCATTGAAGAAAACAAGCCAGTGCTGGCAGCCAGCGGTCACGCTCACGAATCACGCGGCATTGAATGGGTCAATGAAACGCTGTGCGTTAACCCAGGCCCGGCAAAACTCGGGTGTGCGGCAATAGTAAAAATTAATGGGAGAGCCCAAGCGGAGTTGTTATAATGAAAAAGAAGGACATAGCGAGGACCAGGTTTTCAATGGTCAAAAAAAGGCACACTGACACGCTTCGAAAAGCAGAAGAGTCAGGAAAAATAGACAAAGACATGGTTCCACTGTGCGACTACATTGCCTCAACAAAGGCATTCTTTACATCATCTGGCTGCAGTGGAAGAATACTCCTCTTGGGGCTGCGTGACCGCTCAAAGAAAAACAGCTACTTTCACAGGAAGTGGCATCACAGGGTAAAACCCCAAGAAGTCATCAGCGCACTGAAAGAAAAAACAACCGGGGAGATTTGGCTCAAAGCCGAACCCTTCATAATCCACATTGGCACTAATTCGCTTGCAAACGCGAGGAAAATTCTCTCCCTCAAAAACAAGAGCGGCATGAAACGCGGCGGTATAATAGTGGCAAAAAAAGGCAAGTTCATCGTCGAACTCATCGGCACAGACGAACTCGCGGTAATGGTTAAAAGGGGGGAAAAGATTCTTGCCAGTGAGAAATTCATCCGTGAAACAGTGCGAGAAGCGAACAGGAAAATTGAAAGAAACTACGAGCGCCTTGAAAAATTCGAGGAAATAGTGAGAAAGGAGCTGAGGTAAGGAAAATGAACAAGAGGGTCTTTCTTGCAGTGAACCTCCCAAGAGAAACAAGAAAAAGAATTGCCTCAAAACTACTCGCTCTTCTGCCAAAGAAAGGAGTAAAGCCAGTGAGTGAAGAAAACCTGCACGTAACGCTTTCATTTCTTGGCTATCTGCCAGAAAGCGCAATAAAAGAACTGGTTGCCTCGCTTGAGCCATTAAGCGAAATGCCTTGCTTTGGCATGAGGCTCTCCGGCATCGGGCACTTCAAGCACCGCGTTCTATGGCTCGGGCTAGAAAAAGGCAGAGAAGAACTCCTCGAGCTCAACAAAAAAATCTGTGATGCGCTCGGCTTGAAGAATGAAAAGTTTCACCCCCACGTAACGCTTGCGAGAAACAAGTTTCTTGGAAGAAAAGAATTTGAATCGCTGGTTTCACTGCTGCGCGGAAAAGAGTTCAGTGAAGAGGCAAACGCGCTCTCCCTTGATGTGATGGAGTCAATGCTCTCCCCGGCAGGCCCAGCATACTCTGCACTGGAAAAAATCAAATTCAAACACTAACATCCACTATGGCACAATTGGCTGCTATGCCCTGTTGCTGATTCTCTCAAGCACGCTTCGCGGGTCAAGGTAGTATTCCTGAATGACTTTTTCCACTTCTGGCGCGCTCGTGATCCCCTGCTCGAGCATCCACTCGATTATTCTCTTCCTTATGATGATTTCGTCTTTGAGCTCGTTTTTTGAAAGCCCTGTTTTCTCTGCAAGCGTGTTCAGGGTGTGAGAGGGAATGTTTGCTTTTTTAATCGAGTCAGTTTTTGGGTCCCACTCGTAGATGTTGCTTAAGAGAACCTTTCCCTCCATTCTCTCAAACTCGCCTATTTCTTTCACCCTGCGAATCATGCCAAGCCTGCGGTCGTTCATCCTGAACATTATGACCGAGAGGTTAAGGAGGGGCAGCATGTGCTCCGGCACGCTCATCGGCGGGCTCTTGAGGCGCAGCAGCATTTCTCTCGCGGTGTTGGAGTGAAGCGTGCCAAGTATTCCCCTGTGACCAGTGTCCATTGCCACAAAAAGCGTTTGAGCTTCCTCTCCGCGCACTTCCCCCACAAAAATACGGTCTGGGCGCATTCTCAGGGAGTTCTTTAAAAGGTCGTTCATTGAAACCTCCGGAATGTTCTGGATTTTGGGCTTTGACTCCATTCGAATCCAGTTCTCCCTGGCTCCAAGGTCAAGCTCGAGGGTGTCCTCGATTGAAACAATGCGATCCTGATAGCGCACGAATGAGGCAAGCGCGTTCATGAGAGTGGTTTTTCCACTGCCGGTTCCACCGCTGATTATTACATTCATTGGCTCGATGTTGAGTCCTTCAACCACGAGCCAGAGGAATGCTGCAACCTCGGGGGTGAGGGTGTTGTTTTTAACCAGCTCTGTTATGGACATTGGAACCTTGTTAAACTTTCTGATTGTGATGGATGAACCAAAGGGTGTTACCTGTGAAAATGTTGCATTTGCCCTGCTGCCATCAGGCAGTCTCGCGTCAAGGAGCGGGTTTGCCTCGTCAAACTTTTTGCCGACCGTGAGAGCAATCTTTGAAGCAATCTTTAGAACCTGCCTCTCGTTCTCGAACACAATGTTTGTCCTGCACATGCCGTGCCTTTTGTGAAACACAAAAACCGGCTTTCCAGCACCATTGACCATTATTTCCTCAAGGGACTCATCACTCGTCAATGGAGAGAGGGGCCCATAGCCAATGGAATGACTAAGGATGTATTCAGCCATTTCTTTTCTTTTTTCAAGCCCTGGGAGAAACTTTGCAAAAATTTCTTCAACTTTTTTTCTGAGGGCTTCATATTCTTCGGTTGAAGGAAAGCGCATGAGAAACTCGTTTATTTCAATTGTCTGGATTATTTCCATGTTGAACTCGTTCACGAAGTCAACGGCCTTGCTTATTGCCATACCCTCCTTTATCTCGTCCAAGGAGTAAGTTCTGTTAATCGAGCTCACGAGCACATCGGCAATCTTTTGCTGTGCTGCATCAAAAGAGCTCTTTTTTACTTCATACAACCGGTATGGAAAACCCTCAAAGACCCGAACGTGGTCATACGATTCAAGCAGTTTTCCCTTCACTTCCTTTATTTTTGGCTTGTACACGCAAACACCCCAAACTCAAACTATTTAAACCTGAACTAATTATTAATTGTTTGCAATTATTA
>CAZGDN010000050.1:0-7480 GCA_964525235.1 uncultured archaeon
TGCTATGGGGCCTGTGACATTCCAACCAAAGAAATGGAAATGCTCAATGCTGACTTGGTCATTCACTTTGGGCACACAAAAATGCTCGAAGCAAAAAACGTTTTCTACGCTCCACTGGAATACTCGCTTGGAAAAAAAATGCTTGAAAGACTCTCAGCAAGAGCGGCAAAAAAAATCCAAAAGGCCGGATTCAAAAAAGCAGGGCTGCTTGCAACTGCCCAATACATCTCATATCTTTCCCTTGTGAAAAAAGCGCTGGAAAAACAGGGCTTAAAAGTGCTTGTGGGCAAGAGCAGTTTTATGGCAAGAGGCCAAGTGCTTGGGTGCAACGTGCAAAGTGCAACGAGCGTTTCACGCAAAACAGACTGCTTTCTCTTTCTCGGCGATGGCCAATTCCACCCCCTGGGTGTTGCACTTGAAACAGGGAAACCAGTCTTCACACTTGATCCATTGAGCCGAACAGTTAAGAGGATCAAAGAAAGAGAAATTGACAGAATGAAAAGAGCACACCTTGCAAGAATCGGCATTGCAAAGAATGCAAAGAGCTTTGGCTTACTTGTTTCAACAAAGCCAGGGCAGCTTGGCTTGAAAAGAGCACTTGAATTGAAAGACCTGGCTGAGAAAAACGGGAGAAAGGCAACAATCATTGTAATGGACGAAGTAAGGGAAGAGCTGGTTGCCGGAATCAACATCGAGTGCTTTGTGAACACCGCGTGCCCGAGAATTGTCACAGATGACGCGAGAAACTGGGGAAAACTCCTGGTGAGCGCGGATGAGATGAGAGAAGCTCTCTCCTGAAACAGTTTGGCTTTTGCCCTAAAAATGCCTGGATGCTTAAGCTGCTCACTGCCCTGTTTCAGTTTTCACTATCCTTGTGCCCTTAAAATCCAGGCCCCTTACCGCATTCTCAAAGTTCTCCAGGTCCTTTCCGTCAAGCACTATGCTGGGAATTGTTGAACGCTTCAGGATAAGGCACGCTGGAACATCAATGACAAGGTTTTGCCCTGGCTTGCTTCCCGCAAGCTTCATCAGGCTCAAGAGTTTCTCGTAGGATATTTCCTCAAAGAACCTTGCACGCGGGTTCTCTTTGGGGTCAGATGAGTAAACTCCGTCCACGTTTGTGAGATTGATGTACTCCCCGGCGAGGGCTTCGGCTAATAGGGCAGCAATTGCATCGGTTGTAAAGCCAGGCATCAGACCGCCAAACACCGGTATTCTGCCGCGGGCAATAACCTCGCTTGCCTCGTCAATGCTCGTTAAAACAAGAGGGTGGGCTTTTTCGATTGCCTGGATTAGCACAAGGGCGTTTAGGCGCGTTGCCAGTATGCCAATCCTGTCAAGGGAATAATTGCCAGCACCAAGCGATTTCGCTGCAGCAATATAGTTCCTTGCAGTTTTCCCGCCGCCAACAACAATGGCAAAGGCATAGCCCTCTGAGTGGAGCTTTTCAATGCTCTGAGCAAGCTTTGATATAAACGTTGAATCAGGCTTTTCTGGCGCGATAACAGAGCCACCGATTGAGAGCACAAAGGTTTTCTTTTGCTCTGAGCCGTATGAAATTGTTTCAATTGGCTCGCTTGAAGGAGTTGAATTCTGCTCCCTGTTCTCCTGATTTTCTTCTGTTTCCTCGTTGTAGAGCTTGAAAAATTCCTCGTCAAACATTTTGACACCCATAAAACTTTGACACAACGCTTTATAATGCTTAATTATTAAGTTTTTCTATATAAAGTTTTTGCCTGTTTAGGTTGAGTGAAATGACTGCACAAAACAAGCCAAGTGGGGCTGAAATCAACGTATTCAACAAAAAACTGAAAAAACTGCGTTCGATTAGTGGCTCTGGAACAGAGCTCATCTCTCTCTATGTTCCGTTTGGAGCGGACCGCTCTTCTGTAATGAACCAGCTAACCGAAGAGAAGAGCCAGAGCTCGAACATCAAGGACTCAAACACGCGGAAAAACGTCCAGGGCGCACTGAAAAAGGTCACAAACTTTCTGAAGAGAATAGACTTTAACATTCCGAAAAATGGCCTGGCAGTTTTTGCTGGAAACATTTCCCAGCAGGAGGGCAGGCCAGATATAAAGCTCTTCGCAGTCAAGCCGATAAAAAAGCTTGAGACAAAGCTTTACTGGTGTGACTCAGAGTTCAACCTTGCCCCGCTTGAGGAAATGTCAAAGCCAACAGATATCTATGGTCTTGTAACGATTGACAAGAACCAGGCAACCATTGCATACCTCAGGGGCAAAAAGTACGAGATTGTTGGCGAGTTCCAGAGCCGCGTTGCTGGAAAGATAAGGGCTGGCGGCCAATCAGCAAAGCGCTTTGAGCACCTGAGGCAAGAGGCAGAGCACAACTTTTACAAGAAAATCAGCGAAACAGTGAACAAAACATTTTTGCCAGGCGTGAAGGAACTAAAGGGCTTGATTATTGGCGGACCTGGAATGACAAAGGATTACTTTCTTGAAACAGGCTTGCTTGACCACAGGCTCAAGGCAAAACTCCTCGGGCGAGTCAGTACCTCTTACACTGACGAGTCAGGGATAAGGGAACTCATTCAGAAAAGCGCTGACATCCTGAAGGATGCGGAGATAACGCAGGAGATTGCAACAGTACAGGAATTCATGAGAAATGTCATTAAGACCGGGCTTGCAGCATACGGTGAAAAAGAGGTTTTGAGTGCTCTTGAAAACGGAATGGTTAAGGTTCTGCTTGTGAGCGAGGAAATCGAGAAGAGTGTTTTCACCCTGAAATGCCCTGCCTGTGGAAGGGAAGAAAAAGTTATTGCAGAGTCAGAGAAAAAAGTCCAGGGAAAGAAGTGCAAGTGCGGAAAGGAAATGGAAATTGTGGACGAAGAGGAATTTGTTGACTACCTCGTTGAAAAAGCAAACAGCACAGGGGCAGAGACAAGAATAATAAGCACGGACACAGGCGAGGGAATGCAGTTCTGGAAAGCCTTTGGAGGCATTGGTGCAATTCTCAGATTCAAGTGATTTAATGCAAAAAGAGTGCTTTTCGTGAACTGACACATTGGGACTTTATTAAAAAGCGAGTGATTTAATGCAAGAAAAATGGGTTTATTCCACTCAGTGCAGGGGAATTGGCGGAAGAATAAAAAGGCGCTATTCTGATTTTGTGGTTGAAGAAAAAAGAGAAAACAGGCTTTGCAGGGCAAGGGCTTTCGTGGGAGAATGCCTGGCAGGGGAAACAATTGAAGTGCCGGAAAAATGCAGCGAGTACCTCCACCTCGACCTTGAAAAAATAAACAAGGACCTCCACTCAGCGCTCAGGCTAATCGCAAGGCACTTGCATGTAAGCAAGAAGAGAATTGGCTACGCGGGATTGAAGGACAAGAGAGCAGTAACGTGCCAGCGCATCAGCATTTGGGAGCCAGAGAAAAGCCTTGTCGAAAGCTTTAGGGCAAAGGGCATTCGCTTAAGGGAGCCAGCCTGGAGCAGTGAAAAAATTGACCTCGGAATGCTCGTGGGAAACCGCTTCACCATTAAAATAAGAGACATTGACCTTGAAAGAGAAGAAATTGAGAAAAGAGCAAAAGCCTGCTTTGAGGAAATGGAAAAGGGCATTGCCAACTTTTTTGGAGAGCAGAGGTTTGGGGGCATTCGCGCAGTGAGCCACCTCGTTGGAAGAGAAATTGTAAGAGGAAACCTTGAGAATGCGGTAATGCTTTACCTCACAGCCGCTTCAGAATTCGAAGAAGAAGACATCAGGGAGGCAAGGCTAAACCTTGCCAAAACAGGCAACTTCAGGGTTGCACTAAAAGAGTTTCCGCCCAAGTACAGGTATGAGAGAGCAATGCTCAACGCATTGTGCTCAAGCAATAACAATTTTTCAGAAGCGCTTAGAGCACTGCCCACCCGCCTCAGGTTCCTGTTCACTCACGCTTACCAGGCCTGGCTCTTCAACAAGATCCTAAAACAGAGGCTAAAAGAGGGAATCGGACTCAACACAGTTGACGAAGAACCCCAATTGGACGGAATTCCACTTGGCTTGCTGCCAGGCTTTGAGTCCTATTACTCCCCTGGAAGAATCGGCATGATTGAAAGAGAAGTCATGGAAAAAGAGGGAATTTCCTTCGCTGATTTCAAGCTTTCCACACTAAAAGAGTGCTCGAGCAAGGGAGCAAGGAGAAAGATTGCTGTAAAGCCGGAGAAAATGGAATTGCTCGAAGTGGGCAATGATGACTTCTTTGAGGGCAAAAGGTATTGCACTGTACGCTTCGAGCTTGAAAAAGGAGCTTATGCAACTGTTGTATTGCGAGAGCTGACCAAAAATCCTAATTTAAATCTTTTGAATTAAATTATTAGGACTGGTGAGGGCATGGATTTTCTGCTAACAGCATTGTTCTTTTTTGTTTCACTCGCCCTCGGCATTGCAAGCGTGTGGTTTATTGCAAGGAAGAATAAGGAGCTCGGTCTTGTAGGAATCGACATTAACAAAAAAGAGCAGAACAGAATTCCTGAGAGCACGGGAATTGCCCTCCTCGTGCCATTATGGGTTTGCACGCTTGCATTCTGTATGATGGCCGGGAATTCCAGCATAAAAACCAGCGCTTTTTACTGGATTGCAATGGTTTCGCTCTTTGCACTGCTTGGATTGTTCGACGACATCAAGCCAAAGTTTTTATCCAAGACAAGAAAGTGGCGTTACAGGGCAATGCTCGCAGGGCTTGTGTCGCTTGGTTTCTCTGCACTGTTTTTCCACAGTCTTGCAGGCATAGTGCTGGGTGCACTCTTTCTTGCAGGAATCGCGAGCTTTGAAAACACGTTCGCTGGATTGAACGGCTGGGAGGTTGGAAGCGGTTTTATTCTCTCAGTGTTTTTTTCACTCCTTCTCATTGGCACCCCGTACTTTCTCCTCTCAATAGCGCTGAGTGGCTCAATCCTGGCACTCCTTGTCTTCAACGTTTTTCCAGCAAGGGTTTTCCCTGGCGATTCCGGCACGCTATTAATCGGCTCAGGACTCGCTGGGCTCCTTATTTTAACAGGCAGCATTACCCTGATGAGTGTCGCGTTTCTTTTCTTCACTCCGCACATGATTGACTTTGCTGTTAAAATGGCAACAAATCCAAGAGACCCAAGCCAGCGAAAAACCCGGCCCTACAAGCTCTTAAAAGATTCAAGGATTGGACTGCCTGACAACAGCGGAAAGTATGACTTTGCAAAGCTTTTAATAAGGCTCTTTGGCCCAATGCAGGAAAAACAGATAGTGCTCTTGATATGGGTGATAGTGATAGCGAACTGCACTGCCTGGTTCATCCTGTTCTGATTCATTAGCGCGGGTGCCTTTTCCTCTGGGAGTAAAAGGCGTAGAATGCTGCGGAGAGAACTGCTGGCATTACCAGCCTTGAAAGGTCAAAGAGTACGAGAACGGAGGCAATCTGCGGAACTGAAAGGCTTGCACTGGTGATTAGGGGAAAGGAAAGGAATGCAAATCCAACCGTTTCAACAAGAAGAATCCCGCGCGGCAGGAAAGGAGTTCTCTCCAGAACCGCGAGAAGAACGAACAGGGCAAGGAGGGATAGAACTGGCATTTTTATACCAAGTGACAGGAAGGCAAAGAAAAGGGAAAAAAACTCAAAAAACCACGAGAACGCAGCCATGGCAAAAACAACTACGAGCATTCCCGAGCGAACATGCGAGAGATAATCAGAGTATTTTACGAAATATTCTCCGAGGGGTTTTAAAAAGTGCACTTTTCTAGAAAGCCTTTCAAAAAAGCGTGAGATTTTGTAACCAACGCTTTTTTTGAGTGGCAACAAGAAAAACAGGGCAGCCAGCACTACCACCAAGAGCCCAGATAAAAGCGGCAGGAACAGCACGGCATCAGCCCAGCCCCCAATTAAAGCCCAAGAGATTATGAGAGTTGAAGCAAGGGCGAGAACGCTGAACTTCAAGCCCTTGACAATCATGGAAGCAGAAAAGCTCTCCGAAAAGCTGATTCCAAGGTGTTCGCGGAGAAAAACGCTTCTCAGTGCATCAGAGCCAAGCTGTATGGGTGTGAGAGAGCCAAAGACAGAGGCAAAACCCCAGCAAAAAACGCTGGCAAAAGAACGCTTTTTGGAGTGTTTTACGAGCAACAGCGACCAGGAAAAAAGCCAGACTAACACTGAAAACAGGAAAAAAAGCACGCTGAGAGTCAAAAAAAAAGCGTTCGCTTTTTTAAGGCTGTGCATAGCACCAGTAAGCACGGCAAAAACAGCCAGGGCAAGGGATAAAACTGCAAGAAGGACAAGGGGTGTTTTAATGTAGTGCTCAACGCCCTTCATTCACTTCAGCTCTTTGAGCTTTTTGCTTGCTTTTCTCAGAATGCTCCTGGCATTCGGGAAGAGTTTTTCTGCAAGGGCTGTTGAAAGCGCTGATTCTTCCTGGGTGGAACGGCTATGCAGGACAAGGGAATTCTTCCTTACCTCAATGAATGAAGCTGGAAGGGAAGAGTTAGGCAGCAGCAGGCTTATTGTCGGAATGGATGCCCATTTTTGCAGCAGGCTATTGCAATCCGAGCTGTTGAGTGTTATCTGCGTGTTAAAATCGCCGGAGTTTGTGATGCACTGCTGTAATTCCCTGTCTTTTATGAACTTAATGAGTTGGATTGCATTCCTGTCATTCCCTGAGATTATTACATATAGGGGAATGGTTGACCAGTTAAATATTTCCGCGTTCTCTGGATTTTGCCCTGCGTGAACCTCTGTAGCAATTAGTATTTTTGGCTTTACTGAAAAAGAGCCAAGCAATTCTTTTGCTCCTGCCTGGTTTGACTTGTAGGTGATGCCTGAATCAACCCAGGTGAATGCAAACTTTTCCCTGGGCTGCTGGCTGCAACCCGCCAAAAAAAGCAGGGCTACGAGCGAAATTAAAGCAATTTTTTTTGAAAGCATGCAAAACATCCGCAAATAAGCTTAACTAACTCAAAAATAATTTTGAAAGCAAGGCTTTCCATTAACCACTTTAATATTAAAGGCAAGAAGATTAAAAACAATTCCCTTTGTGTTGCAGGCAATCGATGGAAGCCGGTTTTCCAGAAATTAAGTGAAACTTGAGAAAACACTGGCTTTTTCCTGGAATCCAGAGAATGCTTGCTTTTTTTAGAATTTGAAAGAAATTTAAAATAGCACTAACTCTGGAATTTGAAAAAAAATAAAAAAAAGAAGAAAAGGAAAAAATCCTTTTCTTTGGTTTTTTTGGCTTCACTCAGTGAAGGCTGCGTCCAGCATGTCGACGAACTGCTTTGCTGCGGTAACTGTGTCGTCTGCAGTGTAACCTGCTACGATCCAGTCCCCGTTGTCTGTCTGCTCGACTACTGTGTCGCCTGCTGCTGTGAGCTTGTTCTCAAGCCCTGCGCCTGCGGCCTTCGAGTTAACCAGCTGTCCACCAACTGCCACGAAGCCCGTTGAGGTGTAGTACGCGTCGTCTGTGTAGACTATCTGTGTGCCGATCTTGTTGATTTTCTTAACGACGCTTGGTGTTAC
>CAZGDN010000051.1:0-2627 GCA_964525235.1 uncultured archaeon
GCCCCCGTGCACTCCATGTGTTCTGCCCCAACATGAAAAGCAGTAAAAAAAGGTAATGCTTAGAGCCCGACTTTTTTTCTTGCCTCTGGGGTCATTCGTGCGGGGGTCCAGCGTGGCTCCATAACCAGTTCTATTACAGTGTTCTCTTTTCCAACAAGCGAGGCAACAGCATCCTCTGCCATTGCAAGGAGCCTGGACTGCATTGGACAAGTCGGGCTTGTCAGGGTCATGTTCACGTGCACTTTTTTTCCATCGATTTGCACACTGTAAATAAGCCCCATTTCAACAATGCTGAGCGCAATCTCCGGGTCAATAACTTTTCCAAGTGCAGCCAAGACCTCTTTTTCGGAAACCATTCAAATGCTCTCTCACTTTATTGTTATTGCACTAACCGGGCAGCTGTCTGCAGCCTGCTTTGCGCAACCAGTGTCCTCTTGGCTTTTAACCTTTGCCTTTGCTCCATCCATCTCAAAGTTGCCTGGGCAGATTGCAACGCAAGTGCCACAGCCAATGCACTTATTCTGGTCTAATTCAATTGCCATAAAAAAACCTCCAATTATTTAATGTTCAACAACTCTTTAAGTTTTGGCACATTGTAACCAATCACAATGTTGCCATCGACATCAATCACCGGCACCCCTGTCTGGCCAGATTTTCTGATCATTTCCTCTGCCTTCTCGCGGTCAGCTGAAGCATCAATGTCCTCGAACTCAATGTTGTGCGCTTTAAGGAACTGCTTTGTTTTCATGCAAAAAGGACAACTTGGAGTGGAATAAACAATCACTTTTGGCATCCTTTCACCTCATTAGAAAAAAAAATAAGAAGGGCAAACCTTTTATAAGAATGCCCTTTAAGGGAATCAGTTGCACTGGGCTCCTGACCCTGAAGTGGCTCCGCCCTCACTGTAAGTCTCAGAAAAGCTCCTTGCCGCTGATTCCGCTGGCACCTTTGCAGAGCAACCGTTAAGGTCAGTGCTTGAACTGCAGCAAATCAATGACTGCATGTGGGCAACAGAGCGCATTGTTTTTTCAAGTGCTTGGGCTGAAGCAACCTCATCAACCACGCTACCGTTCAGTATCAGGGTTGGTGAGCCGCCGACTCCAAGCTGGTTTTGCAGCTTGAAATCCTCTCCTGCAAACTTCAAACCACGTTCTGGATCTGAAATGCATGCACTGAGCTTGTTTGTGTCAACTTTTGTCTCTGAGAGGCAATCCTCACCCTTTCCGGCTTTAATGAAGCAGCTAATATAAGGCCAGTACCTGTCTGGTTGTTCTTCCCTGATACAAATCTGCCTCAGGTTCTCTTGCGCTTCTTTGTCACCGTGCATTGATGTTATCTTTCCGTTTGAAATCGCGCCAATATATCTCACTTTCACGTGCTCTCGAAGGTCTTCTGGCAGCACGCTTATAATTCTCTGGGTTTGAATGCCAAATGGGCAATAGGAAACAACAAATGCCGTGAGTTCAGTGTTGTCCTTTTTCTCCATGTTCTCACACTTGAGGGCTTCAGAGGGCGTGGGCGTTGGTGGTGCAGTGTAAACAATGAGCTCGTTGAGGTCATGCGGCTCACTGAAAAGAATGCTTTCTCCGTCTTTTAAAGTGTATGCTTGAAGCGAGCCCTGCTTTTTTCCATCTTTGAGGACATCAAAGCTGACCTTGTAGAAGTCTGTTCCAAAATCTTCAACGCTTGTCACCTTCACTGACATGTTGTTGTCCTTTAAGCTGTTCTGGGCAAAAATAGAATCGCTGTTTTCAAGGAAATACTTGACCTTGCTTCCAACCTGGGCTTTGTCCATTACGCCCTGGGGGTGTTCAACAGGCAAGCACGTGTTATTTCCATTTATCTCTTTACCGCTGCCGTTTGGGCTAAGCGGTTGGGATGGGCTATCATGGGGTATAAGAAAACCGATAATCCCCCCTGCAATAAATATTCCAACAAACAGCACTGCAACCAGGGCTGTGTTGTTAAACAAATTATTTTTTTTGCTTTTTAATGAGTCTCTTTCCTTGTTTTTTTCTTTTTTAACCAATCAAACCACCGTTATATAACTATGACATTACCTTTTTAAAGATACAGCAATTGTTCGCTTTTTTTAAACTCTGACTTTAATTCTTTTTCAACTTGGGTGTTAATTAGTGTTAAACTTTGGGTATATTAAGTTTCGCGCTGAAAATATTTCTGACAGCACTTGCTGTTGCTCAAGCGCGTCTTTTGACGTGCCTGCTAAGAGAGTTGAGGCGGTTGCAATTGCAACCGCCGCTTATTCTTCAAGTGTTTCAATGAACTCTTTTCCCTTGTCCCTGATGTCTTTTGTGTACTTTGCAGCGCTTGCCTTCTCTCTGCCAATTATGCGCACGAGTTCTTCGTAGGATAATTTTGAGTCAAGGAACATGTAAAGAGCCTCTTTGCCCAAGTCCTTTGTTTCAATTTCAAGTGGAATGAACTGCTTGACTGCTCTCACGAGCAAATCGCTTTTTGGCTTGCCTTCAATTTTCGCCATTGTCTCCAGCTTCGAAGCCAGTTCCTGTGAGAGCTCAATGCATTCTTTCAAGTTTTTCTTCTTTGAAACCATTCACTCCACCCCCAAAATTAGTGTTTTTGCTGAATAAAAGGCTTTCCCCTCAGTC
>CAZGDN010000051.1:2727-7390 GCA_964525235.1 uncultured archaeon
CCCCTCAGTCAAGGAAGTGGCCCATCTTGTCGCGCTTTGTCTTCAGGTACTTTTTCGTGTACTTGTCTGGTTTGATCTTGATTGGAACTCTTTCCACAATCCTTAAACCATAACCCTCCAGGCCCACAATCTTGGCCGGGTTGTTTGTCAAAAGCCTTATTTTTTTGACGCGCAGTGCTCTTAGTATCTGCGCCCCAATGCCATAGTTTCTAATATCACTCCCAAAGCCAAGCTCGATGTTGGCTTCAACTGTGTCCAAGCCTTTCTCTTGGAGGGCATAAGCGCTTATCTTGTTTGCAATCCCAATGCCGCGCCCCTCGTGTTCCGGGATGTACACAATTACGCCCTGGCCCTTCCTGTTTATAAATTTCATGGCTTTTTCGAGTTGCCTCCCGCAGTCACAGCGCCGTGAGTGAAACACATCCCCTGTAAGGCAGCCAGAGTGCACTCTGACATAAACTGGCTCGGATTCTCTCCACGAACCCTTTACGAGCGCGACGTACTCCGCGCCACTCAGCTTGTGCCTGAAGGAAATAGCTTTGAAGTTTCCAAACGCCGTTGGCAGTGAGGCTTCTGATACCTTTTCAACAAGTTTTTCCCTCCCCAGCCTGTAGTTAACCAGCTCTGACACTGAAACAATTTTCAGGCCATGCTTTTTTGCAAGCTTTTCAAGGAACGGCAAGCGAGCCATGCTTCCATCCGGTTTCATTGTCTCCCCAATTACCCCCACTGGCTTCATTCCAGCAAGCTTTAAAAGGTCAACGCTTGCCTCAGTGTGCCCAACCCTTTCAAGCACGCCTCCAGGCCTCGCCACTATCGGAAAAACATGCCCCGGCCTGAACAAGTCGTCCTTTTTTGCCCTTGCACTGGCCAGCACCCTGACTGTTCTAACCCTGTCAGAGGCAGAAACGCCTGTTGTTGTTCCCTTCTTAGCGTCAACGCTCACAGTAAACCCAGTGCCAAACCTGTCACTTGAATACGTCATGGGCGAAAGGGAAAATTTCTCTGCAATCTCAGTGGTTATGGGGGCACAGATTATTCCTGAAGTGTTCTTGATTAAAAAATTCATTTGTTTTGGGGTGACCTTCTCTGCTGCAACCAGCATGTCCCCCTCGTTTTCTCTGTCGCTGTCATCCACAACAATCACAATCTTTCCATTTTTCAGGTCACGTAAAGCGCTTGGAATAGAAGAAAACAATTTTTTCACCTTTTATGGATAGTTTGGAGCTTCCTCTGTAATCCTAATATCGTGTGGGTGTGATTCTTTGAGTGATGCAGAACTTATCAGTATCATTTTGGCTTTTTTGAGTTCATGGATATTCCTCGCGCCAACCAAGCCCATGCCAGAGCGCAGTCCACCCATGAGCTGGAAGACCACCTCGCTCACATGACCCTTGTATGGCACCATTCCCTCAATGCCCTCTGGTACAAGTTTTTCTTTCTGTTTCACGTGCTCTTGCGCATAACGGTCCTTTGAGCCAAGCTGCATTGCCCCAATCGAACCCATGCCACGGTATTGCCTGAACTTGCGGTTGTTGAAAAAAATGGTCTTGCCAGGCGTTTCCTCGCAGCCAGCAAACAGCGAGCCAAGCATTACACAGTCAGCTCCGGCAGCAATCGCCTTTGTAATATCGCCACTGTACCTTATCCCGCCATCTGCAATAACCGGAACCCCGCCATTAACTGCTTTCACGCAGTCAATTATTGCTGAGACCTGCGGAACACCCACGCCACTGATAACCCTGGTTGTGCAAATTGCACCCGGCCCAACGCCAACCTTTACTGCATCAGCACCGGCAGTCACAAGCGCAAGAGCCCCCTTGCCGGTTGCAGCATTTCCTGCCACGAGCTGGCAGTCAAACTTTTTCTTTATTCTCTTCACTGCCTCAATTACATTCCCTGAATGCCCATGCGAGGTATCCAAGACCAGAACATCGCACTCCTCGCGAAGCAGAGCCTCTGCCCTTCCATCATCGTTGGGCCCAATTGCAGCAGCAACCCTCAATCGCCTCTTGCTGTCAGTGTTTGCATTTGGGTATTTTTCTCTTTTCTCGATGTCAGTGCCTGTGATGAGGCCAAGCAATTCGCCCTTGCTGTTAACAATCGGCAGCTTTTCAATCTTGTATTCCTGCAAGAGCTTTTTGGCCTCTTTTTCAGACAAAGCCCTGTTGATTGTGACCGGTTTCCTTGTCATGAACTCGCGGATTTTTTTCTTTTTGTTTTCTTCAAAGCGGTAGTCCCTCTTGGTTACAAGGCCCACGAGCTTCCTGCCCTTCACAACAGGAAAGCTCGAATAACCCGATTTTTCTCTCACTTCAAGCAGTTCCCCCAGCCTCATATCAGGGCTCACAGTAATGGGGTTTCTTACAACCAGCGACTCGCTTCTCTTGACCCTTGAAACCTCTGCTGCCTGTTCTTCAATGCTGAGATTCTTATGTATAACGCCTATGCCGCCCTCTCTTGCGATTGCAATCGCCATGGCTGACTCTGTCACTGTGTCCATTGCCGCGCTAACCAAAGGAATGTTCAACTCAACCTCGTTCGTCAGCCTGGTTTTCAGCGAAACATCCCTTGGCAAAACAGAGGAAAACGCTGGCGCAAGCAACACATCATCAAAAGTAAGAGCTTTTTTCATGCTAACACTCCCTTCGGCAACAAAAAGCATGCAGGTAAAGGGGGCTTTTCATTCGACCACTTTCCCATGAAACAGTAAAAGCAAGCAAGTGAGGGGGGCTTTTTCAAGCAATCACCTTTTATTTAGTCTTTTAGGGAAGTCTTTAAAAGGAGTTTTGTGCGGTCTTAAAAGTGGTGAAATGATGTCTGCGAGGATTGTAATTGGAGCCCAGTTCGGAGACGAGGGAAAGGGAAAAATTGTTGATTTTTTCTCGGAAAAAGCAAGCCTTGTTGTAAGATTCAATGGCGGAAACAATGCGGGCCACACTGTTGTGGTTGGGGAAAAAACATTCAAGTTTCACTTAATCCCAAGCGGTGCAGTTCAAGGCAAAGAGTGCTGCATTGGAGCAGGTGTTGTAATAGACCCGCGGGTTTTGCTTGAAGAAATTGAAATGGTCAAAAAAGCAGGAAAGACAGTCAGGCTGTTCATTGACGCGCGCTCTCATATTATAATGCCCTGGCACAGGGAACTTGACGGGGCAAGAGAGCAGGCAAAAGGAGATAAAAAAATTGGAACAACAAAGCGTGGCATTGGCCCATGCTACGCTGACAGGGCATCTCGTTCCGGTGTGAGGTTCTGCGAATTCGTTGACCCCAGAAGATTCAGGCCAAGAGTCAAAGAGCTTGCAGCCAGAAAAGCAGCAGAACTCGAAAAGCTGTATGGTTTAAAGCCAGGCTTTAGCGCAGAGAGTGTAATAAAAGAATACACTGGATATGCCCCAAAACTCAGGGACTTTCTTGCTGATTGCTCTGTAAAAGTCAACAATGCTATCAACAGTGGGAAAAACGTTTTGTTTGAGGGGGCGCAAGGCGCATTCCTCGACAACGACTTTGGAAGCTACCCCTTTGTCACAAGCTCTCACCCAATTGCAGGAGGCGTCCTGGTGGGAGCAGGCATTGGAATAAACAAGATTGAAGCGTGCACTGGTGTCGTCAAGGCCTACACCACGCGGGTTGGCTCAGGCCCATTTGTAACAGAGCTCTCAGGAAAACTGGCAGAGAGGATAAGAAAAGCAGGAGCAGAGTTTGGCACCACAACAGGCAGGCCGCGCAGGGTCGGCTGGCTTGACTTGCCATTGCTTAGAACCTCTCACTTGCTCAACAACTTTTCAGACCTCGCAATAACAAAGCTAGATGTTCTCACAGGCTTGAAAGAAATAAAGGTCTGTGTTTCATACAAGCTTGGGGAAAAAGAGCTTTCCCTCGTGCCAGCTGACTCGCTCAAGCTCGAAGAATGCAAGCCAGTTTACGAGTCCTTTGAGGGCTTTGAGCTGCCGGAAAAAATAGAGCAATTCAGTGACTTGCCTGAGAACGCAAGAGCATACCTCCAGTTTATTGAAAAAGAAACAGGCGTGCCAGTAAAAATCGTGAGCTACGGTCCAAAGAGAAAAGAAACCCTGAACCTGTTATAATTAAGCTGAACGAGCACTTGCTTTTTTCCCAAAGCTATTTGCATGCGACAAGCACAGGGCTCTTATATTTTATATCCTGCAAGCTTAATTTTTCTTCGATTGCAAACTCGCTCATTTTTATGGTGAAAAAAGCAATTACCAGACCACCCTTTCTCTCAGAGATTAGGCTTGTTTCTTTAATGGTGCTAAGTGATTTTTTTGTTATTTTTTTGCCTGACAAGGCTGATAACACCTTCGAAGCATTGAAGAATTCAAGTGCAACAATGTTCAGATTTTTGTCAAAGTCTATTACAATATTTTCCCCAAACTCAATGCTTCCATATGCTTTCTTCTCCTTATACAAGTAAAGATTGTCTTCTCTAAAGTCGTAAAAATACTCACTTCTTTTCATACCTGAACTTCCTCTGCAACCTTATCCTATCTTTTATTACGGTGGCTAACTTTATAAATCTATATTTGAAGTTAAAAATTATCCCATAAATGTGGCATTGCTGACCGCTTACCCTGAAATAACACTTGTAGCTTTCTTCATTTTTTCTTGATTTTTTTCTTTTCTTGGCAAAATACAACTTCTCTGG
>CAZGDN010000052.1:0-5716 GCA_964525235.1 uncultured archaeon
GAGCGAATTCTCCGGAATTCAACCAACTCTCTTAGCAGAAACGCCAGCGCCACTTTTGGAAACGTGGTCGAATGCCTGTGAGAAGGATTTCAGGCGGGTTGCACGATTTTGTTGATAGCGGTGGTGTTGCACCATTAGAACCCAAAGACAGAGAGGCCATCAGGCAGGGTTATCAGGAATACACTGAACGGAAGCGAAAGGAAAGAAAACGGAATATTATAATCCTTCTCATCTTTGCGGTTATTTTTATTATTGCGGTTTTAAAATTTGCCAGTCTCATTTGAAGCTGGTTGAATGCCCTAAAGCAAGGTTTTAGTGGGTTTTCCAATTTGGGCTGAAAGCGTAGTGAGTGGCGAAACTGATTCTTGCTCGAATCCGAGCTTAAAAAGTAGTGAGTGCGACGGTTGTTTTTCAGGAAATGATATCTTAGGAAAAAAACAACAAAAGTTATAATATTTTTGTTATATGTACTTGGTATGAAAGATGAAGAATTTCAAGAAATACTGCTTGCCAAGCTTGATAGAATAACTCATTTGCTTGAAATGGCCGAAAAAAGGGAAATTGAAAACTTAAAGGAAAAAGTCCTTGGAAGATCTGCTGTGAAAAGAAATGTTTATGATCTGATCGATGGGAAAAGAACAGTTAACAAGATTTCCAAAATGTTGAGACTCGTCCAGCCCAGCGTTAGCAGAGCAATATCTGAGCTCATGGAAGGAGGGTTAGTAGGTAAAAAGACAAAGGGCAAACATACAGTTTATTATAAGAAATTTGAGGATTGATAATCATGGCTAAGGTAGATATTTCCGATGAAAAGTTAGAAAAAATTCTTGCGTTGCTTAGTATAATTGCAGGTGCGCAAATTAAGGAAATTCAAGATAAGAGAGAGAAAATACTAGCCGTACCTAAAAAGTTACAAATTTATGAGGCATGCGATGGCAAGCACAATCTTTATAGCATCGCAAAAAAGGTTAAGGTTAGTCATGAATATGTTAGAGTGACTATATTGGATTTAGAAAAGGTTGGACTCATTGTAATTCGGAAAAAAGGAAAGAATATGTATCCGTGGAGGGCGTTATAATGCCAAAAAAAGTTAAAAAAATTGAGGATCACTTACAGAGTGTTGAACTTCTTCTTGCTGGCATTCTGTTGAAGAAAGAGGCTGATTTAAAATCAGTTGCAAAAATCATTGGGTGTTCAGATAAAACACTTACTTCTATTTATCCTGAAAGGAAGAAGAGGAAAAAGCGTGGGAAAAACAAAATTAAATCCAAAAATCCTTAAACACCTCAAGAATAAAACCCATCTGTCTGAAGGTTCGATAAGGTCAATGCTTTCAAGAATTAGAAGCGATTATTCTGTTACTCTGAATGCCGCTGCACATATATTTGCACAAAAGAGGGGCTTTGGGGTTTCGAGAAATCTATCAGATAAGGATAGGGCTTCTTTGAAAACAGTACAAATAGAGAAAATTAGAATTCCAGCTTCAAAACTTAGAAAGAAAAAGAAAATCATTCGGATTGCCAAATATAAAACTGAAGACAAATTGCTAGAAAAGCATTTAGAAGAAATAAACAAAACATATACTTATGGGTGCTATACTGCTTGTTTTATCTTATGCAGAAAGCTTTTAGAAAATCTATTAATACACCACATACTGCTTAGAAAATACCCTTCTAAAAAGAGGGAATCAAAAGAGAAATATTTTGATTTTAACAACAATAGATATCTGGATTTCAACAGAATCATAAGCAACTTAAGAAAGTCAAGTTCAGATTTTGGTCTAGAGAAAAAGCTTGTGGAACGTATTTGTCAGTTGTCGGAAAACTTCAAAGAGACGGCAAACAATATGACTCACTCATTGTTTCATATTGCTAGTAAGAAAGAAATCGATGAAAAGCAGTTTCAAGATTTGTTATATTTGATAGAGAAGCTTGAATCCACGCTATAGAGTTTTAATTTTCTAAAAATGATTGCATCAACTCTTCCAACACTTCAGAATACCGTTTTCCCTCGTCAATGCACTTTTTCTTGAACTCTTTCCAGATTTTTTCGTCGATGGAAATAGAGGTCTTAATCCTGCTCATGGGAATCAGTATTTACCTATTTACCGATAATAATATAAGCATTTTGAATTATGGGTATGTACCGTTATAGGTAAATGAGTGGTTGGAATATGAGCTCTCTACTATTTGGTCTGAAGATTTTCTGCTGGACGATGCTCGGTCTTGCCCTAGTCTTCTGGGCTTATCGCGGGGAAGAGGTAACCGAGGCAATCCTTGAATTCATGCTACCGTTCTCGGTGGGGTTGCTAACTGGGTTTATACGAAGGTTTAGGGGAAGCGAACTTTAGGTGGATATTTAAAAACCAAGAGCGATATATTTCTGCAGGCTAAAGGAGAGGTGGTTGGAATGGAAGGAGAGGTATTAATTCAGCTTCAAGGTTCAAGAAACAATTTAAAAGACTTAAATTCTACATTCAATACCATGAGCTTTGAATTAGAAGAATATGAGCAAGGCAAACTTTATTGTGGGGATGTTTTGGAGGTAATGAAACAAATTCCTTCTAACAGTGTCCATCTAGCGATTACGTCTCCGCCTTATAACGTTGGAAAAAATTATGATATTCATAATGACAAAATGAACTATCAAGAATATCTAAATTGGCTTTATGCTGTTTGGAAGGAAACAAAAAGAGTTCTTGTGCCAGGGGGCAGATTTGCATTAAATATTGCCCCCACTGGAATTAAAAATTTTGTACCGATTCACCACGATTTTGCAAATCAACTAAGAAAACTTGGAATGATTTTTAGAACGGAAATCATATGGTATAAGCAAACTATGTTGAAAAGAACTGCCTGGGGTTCATTCAAAAGTCCAAGCAATCCTCATATTGTGCCCTCGTGGGAATATATTTTGATATTTAGTAAAGACCAACCCCGACTTGAAGGCAATACGCAAGATGCTGACATCACAAAAGAAGAATTCATGAAATTTTCAGATGGAATGTGGTATATCCCTCCAGAAACACAAAGAAACGGTCACCCAGCTCCATTCCCCGAGGAGCTAATCTATAGATTGATAAAATTTTATAGTTTCAAGGGTAATACAGTATTAGACATGTTTGGGGGCACAGGTACTGTTGCTGTAGTGGCTGCAAAAACAAAACGGCAATTCATTCATATTGATATCTCAAAGATATATAACAATACTACTAAAAAACGATTAGAGGCAGTTTTAAATCAAACTAACCTAAAAGATTTCAAAAAATAGTTATTTCTTATATCCGTACTTTTTAAGCACTTCAAGAAGTTCTTTAAATAGAGATTCAACCTTAGGGTCATTAAAATCCTTAGCTCGTTTTAACATTTTCTTACAATATTTCCCTAGAAAATCTGTTGTACCATATCTCTTTTTCATTAAATTATGCTCACTACAAAGTGTTTGGCCATTTTCAAGCGTGGACTTCCCTCCCTTATTTTGAGGTCTTATATGATCAGCATGGATCTCATAACCATCGTGTAATCCATGCCCACAGACAACACATCGATAATTGTCTCTTTCAAAAATTTGTTCTCTAATTTTTGGAGGAAATGGTGAAAGTTTTTTTTCACCTTTGTATCCTTTGGGTCTCCTGTAAACTCCTTTCCTAACCTTAATAAGAAAACCCTTTTGATAAAGTTGTCTAATATTTCTCCATGGGTCTCTTGCCTTATCAAAATGCTCATTCACAAAATCAACAACTCTACCATGCTCAATATCCTGGTCAGCATGGGTTTCAAAATAGTCCCTAATACAGCCATCAATAGTTTTATATTTCCCACTTTTGTTAATGACCATAGCAGAAATATTGGACAACATTATTTAAATGATTGTGGAAAGGCAAGAATAGAAGTTTAAATCCGCACCGTTCTCTCTTTTTGATCAATAACCAAAATCTGCCTTTCCCAAGTGGTACCATTGTTCTTTAACCTAGCCTTGGTTTGTGCGTGTTTTTTTCCACATAAACTCTTCTAGCTCTTTGCAGGATTATTCCAAGTAATTTCTTTTTGCGTGGCTCGTTTTCTCTTTCGGCTAGTTGTTCGATTTTTTTTAACTGCTGGCTGCCGAATGCCAGGTTTGATTTTTCGATGTCTTCAACCAGGCGCCTGGCTTCGGTGAGGGACGCAGCAAGCCGGCTTGCACTCGCGAGGTTAAGCCTTTTCAGTTCCCTTGGAAGCGCCTTTGCCTGCTTGTAAGAGCCCTTGCTGTAAACTGCCACGAAGAGGCTGTGGATGAGAGTAGCTCTGTCACTGGGCTTTCTTGCTTTTCCAAGCCTGTGAATAATGGCGTTGATTTCATACATTGTTGCCGTGGATTGCTTTTTCAAGCGCTCAGCGTGCTCGCTTCCCTCAACTGGCTTTGCGGGCTGGCGTGGGCTCCCGCCTTCTTGCAGGGCAGGTGTTTCTCCCCTGGCTTTTGCTTTCTTCAAGCGCTTGAGCTTACGGCCACGTCTTGGCATGCTAAAAAAAGGAGAGAAAAGAATAATAGGATTTGGAAGTGCTACGCGGGGTAATTGTTGAACAATTTACTAAAAAATCCTGGCATGGCGAACGCTCCTCGCTTTAGCGTGGAGTTGAAGCCTTGGTTGTAGTGAAAGGGAACGCCTTGGCTTTCAAGCCAGGTTTTTACGGCAACAGCTCAATAGGTGAGGGCATGCGCACACGCGCCAACTGCTTGCTCAAAAAATGCAAAAGAATTTAATTGTCGGATTGCACTATTATTTGCATGGTTGTCTGGCCAAAGCAGGTTGATAACGCGAGCGCTGCTGAAATCCTGGAGGGTTTTTGCAGGCAAGGCCTTGTTTTAAGCGGGGGGTTTGCATTACAGTTTTTTCTGCCGGAAAAATTTGCAAAAAAACACGAGGACGATATTGATTTTACTTTTTTTCACCCTGGTTCAAGTGAAGAAGCCCTCAAACGCCTTAACAGGATTGCCAAGAGCAATGGCTTGACAAACTTCAGGCAGTTGGCCTTTCAGTCCAGTCAACAGCCAAGGCGAACTGTTTTCGAAAGCACTTGCCCTGGGAAAAGGCCAATCCTGGTGCACGTGGAGGCAACCGACTTAAGAATTCCAACCAGGACAGAAAGGCTTAAAGCAAGGGGGTTAAAGGGCAAGATCCTGGTTCTGGTTCCGGATGTGAACTATTTAACTGCAAGGCTCCTTTTCGCTGCTTCTTCTCCAACAAGGCTGTGGCACAGGAGAATAGACGACATTTCCTACCTTTGTCACTTGGTTGAATTCCAAAAGAAAGCCATTTCAAAACAAAAAACCCTTTTTTACCTGAGAAAGCTGTGTGGTGGGGAAAGTGCACTACGGCAAAGAAGGGCAAACTTTTCAGAGGCCTTGAGGATAGCAACCCAGAGGGAAGTCAGGGACAGGACTGCAAGGGTTAGAACTGGCGCGAGCTTCGATTATGGGAAAGCAATGGAAAAGCTGGTCAATGTGTTTGGAGGCAGAGGAAAACCAGACCCGCGCATTAACATCTCCAAAAGGATCCACACCCTCGCGCCAGAAGAAAAGAGAAAGCTGGCGCGAGCGCTTTCCGTTGCACCCAGCGAAGCAAAGCTCTGGAGAGCGGTTGAGTCAAGGCTTTCAGGAATGCACAGGAGTGAAATTTCAAGGATTGCAAGCAAAACCAAGAGGCAGTTCCTGAAACGAATCCACAGGCTGTAACCAT
>CAZGDN010000052.1:5816-7257 GCA_964525235.1 uncultured archaeon
GCAATTGTACCAATAGTTAGTTTTAATTTAATTCCCCTCTTAATTTATTGAATTCCTGTGGTGAAATCAATGCGTGTTCTCGTGCTCAACCCGCCGTTCAAGCCGCGTTTCTCGCGCACCTCAAGAAGTCCGGCAGTAAGCAAGGGTGGCTGTGTTTACTGGCCGATATGGCTATCGTATGCAGCGGGCGTGCTGATGAAAGCAGGCCACAAGGTAAAACTGGTTGACGCCCCGGCGGAAAACCTGACCCTGGAAGAAGTAATCAAAATCGCAAAAAAATTCAAGCCAGGCCTCTGCGTATTGGACACGAGCACTGCAAGCATTCACTCTGACATAAAAACAGGAGAAGAGCTAAAAAAAGAAACAGGAGCGCACATAACACTCGTTGGAACGCACGTGTCAGCAATGCCGGACTGGACTTTAAAGCAAGGCAAGAGCATTGACTCGGTTTGCTTGAAGGAATACGATTACACAGTAAGAGAGCTTGCAATTGAATTGGAAAAGAAAAAACCCAGCCTAAAAAAAATCAAGGGGCTGGCATGGAAAAAGAGGGGGAAGATAACAGTAAACGAGTTAAGGCCGCTGATTGAAAACCTGGATGAGCTGCCCTTTGTGAGCAGTGTTTACAAAAAATTCCTTGACCCAAAAAACTACTTCTACCCGGCAAACCTCTTTCCCGAGATAACAATTGTAACCGGGAGAGGCTGCCCTTACAGGTGCACTTTTTGCCTGCTTCCCCAAACCCTTTTCTCCCGCGCTTACCGCACGCGCTCGATTCAAAACGTAATCGAAGAAATAAAATACATCCAGGAAAATTTCCCGGAAGTAAAAGAAATATTCTTCGAGGACGACACTTTCACTGCAAACAGGCAGAGGGTAAGGGAATTCTGCGAAGCAGTGCAGGAAGAGGGCCTCGAGTTCACGTGGTCAACCAACGCGCGCGCGGACGTTGACCTTGAAACGCTTAAGAGAATGAAGGCAGCGGGCTGCAGGCTATTGTGCGTGGGCATTGAATCAGGCGAGCAAAAAATCCTGAACAACATTCACAAGGGCACAACCATTCCGGGAATTCGCAACTTCATGAAAGCCTCAAAGCAGGCAGGAATTCTCGTCCACGGCTGCTTCATTTTAGGCAACAGGGGCGAAAACAAGCAAACAATCCGGAAAACAATAGAGTTCGCAAAAGAGCTTGATCCTGACACAGCGCAGTTCTTTCCATTAATGGTCTACCCAGGCACAGAGGACTTTGAGTACTTCAAGGAAAAAAACTTTCTGACAACAACAGATTTTTCCAAGTGGGTTGACGAAAAAGGCTCACACAACACCATTGTCTCAAGACCCTGGCTGTCAAATGAAGAGCTGGTTGCAGGGTGTGACGCTGGAAGGCGTGAGTTCTACCTGAGGCCCAAGTTCATTGCAAAAAAGTTAAAAGAGGGCCTGA
>CAZGDN010000053.1:0-3866 GCA_964525235.1 uncultured archaeon
AAAACGGAAAAAATATATATTTTTAGACCATAGAATGTTTAATGAACTTGGAATTCTTGGATGCATTGCCACTAAAACTGGGTTTATTCTCTTCGCTTTTTTTGTTAATGGGTTTTGTTTCCCCCAGTACCTTTGCAGCAATGACTCCCTTCGAGCCATTCTGCGAACACCAGGGATACACAGTAGAAACAATTGACGGAAACAAGTACTGTGTTTTCAACAACAGCGAAAAATGCGACTTGCAAAGTTTTTACAACCGCGAATGCGGAAGCGAGCACATCAGGGAATTTCCGTGTGTTAAAGAGGGAAGTTTTGTGTTCCCACAATTTGAAAAATGCTGCCCTGGGAGCTCTCCATTTCTTAAAAGAGGTTTTTGGGGGGCAATTTATGTTGGCCAGCCAACCTGTAAAAGCAATTCAATTCTTGCACTTCCAGAAAGAATGGGCTATGGAATATTCTTAACCATTCTAGTTATTGTATTGGGCATAATTGGCTTGATTCTTTGGTATGCAAAAAAAAGAAGTAAAAGAGGTAAAAGTTAGATGGTTAAAAAAATGGCACTCGTCATTTTTATCCTATTCATAGCTATCAACGCATCTGCGTTGGTAGTTACTCCCTCAGGCAGGTTAAGAGATGAAATCTTGTTAAAGTGCCTGGCACTATCGCCAGAAAACTGCGAGAATCCAAGCCTGTCTGATTTTGATGGTGACGGCATCGGGGACTGTGAAGTTCAGAACAACAAGTGCAGAATCTCTCAAGAAAAAGAAAAACACCTTCAAAAAAAGGTAGTGGAAGAATACAATGCGTTCGAAGCACAGAGGCAAACTCAAGAATTCCAATTTCTTTTCCTTTACCTTGGCATTCCAATAATCATCCTTACTGCGCTATACTGGAAAATCAAGAAAAAAGAATGGAAAAAAATTATCCTGGCATTAATTGCAATGCTGGCAATTCTAGCCGCACTACTCTGCTTCCTATTCTTCACAACCCTGTACTAAATAAAACCGAAAAACCATTCCCACAAATCCAATAAGCAGGATTGCTGTACAAACTGAAAAGAGAAGAGCACTTGGAGAAGATTTTTGCAAAGCTGGCTAGAAGAGGCCCGGTTCAGTTCAAAGCACTATGGAAAAAGGCCAGGCAAATTCCTGAAAACCCGCATAGGTTCAACATTAAGTGCCACAATGAAAAACAAGAGAAGAGTGCACATCTACAAATCCTTTGTGCTGGTATACAAATCCACGAAAAGGAAAAAATCGTGGAGTTATGGGGTTACGAACACCACGACAATATGCACAGATAAAAGTTGCAGGAGCAAACCCCCACTATCGCAAAAAAAAGCCTGTTTGATCACTGGCTTTTTACCCTTGGCTTTCGACTATTTCGCTTATTGAGGTGTTGGTCATCGCCTGAATTTCGCCTATTTGCTCCACTTCCATTACATTCGTGCAAAAGGTTATTGCCTCGCCGCGTTTTCCGAAGCGAGCTGTTCTCCCAATCCTGTGAACGTATGTCTTCTTTTCCTTGGGAAAATCAAAGTTTATAATGTGGGAAATGTCATGGATGTCAAGACCTCTTGCCAGCAGATCAGTTGTCACCAGTACTGGAATGCGGTCAGAGCGAAAGCCCTCAATCAAGCGCTGCCTCACGTTCTGCGAGAGCCCGCCGTGAATTGCCCTTGCTCTTATCCCGCGCTTGAACAACTGGTTCGCAAGCCACTCCGCAGTCCTGCGCGTGCGGGTGAAAACAAGGCACTTGCTCATGTTCTCAAACTTAATCAGGTCGGCAAGCGTTGAAATGCGCTTTTTCGGGTCAACGCTGATGTAAAACTGGTCCACTTCGTCCACTGCAAGCTTGTCCTCGGAAACATTCACAAAAACTGCATCCTGCTTCATGTGCTTTGAGGCAAGCGAGCGGATTTCATCAGACATCGTGGCAGAAAACAAGAGCGTCTGGCGCTCGCGCGGGCACTTTGAGAGAATAAAATCCACGTCCTCCCTGAAACCCATGTCAAACATCTTATCAGCCTCATCCAAGACAACCATTTTGATTCCTGAAAGGCTTATGTTGCCTCTTCGCATTAGGTCCATTAACCTGCCTGGCGTGGCAACAACAATATGCTGTCCCCTCCTCAGCAGGCGCTGCTGGGTTGAAATGCTCTGGCCACCAAAGACTGGCATGGAAAAAATGTTCTGCCCGGCAGCCAGCGACCTTACCTCGCGGTCAACCTGCACTGCGAGCTCGCGCGTTGGCACGAGCACGAGAACCTGTGGCTTCGCTCCACTTGCTTCAACCAGTTCGAGCAATGGAACAGCAAAAGCCGCAGTCTTTCCAGTGCCGGTCCTGGCCTGGCCAATTACATCCTTCCCGCTCAGAATAAGCGGGATTGTTTTCTCTTGAATTTCCGATGGCTCGGTGTAGCCCTTGGCTTCGATTGCCATGGCTAGCTTGTTATTTATTTTTAATTCATTAAATTTCAATTAAATCACTCTTTTTATTATTTTTTCAAAGAAAGCAGAAAGCTAACTTTCCCAGCAGAAGCTGGTGCTTTTCAGTTAAGAAAATCAGGTTAACTTTAACTAATTTCTTTCTTCAATAAAAAAACTCCCCACAGACATCCTTAAAAACATTGGTTTTTGCAAATAGTTGGGGAAAAATGTGAAAACAGTCAATTGCGCTGTGTTCAGCGAAGAAATTGCAAGAGAAACAGGCAAGCGGGAAAGTGAATCAGACCTTGAATTCTACCACAGAAAACACAGCGAGGCAATGATTACAATGATTTACCCAAGGGGCTTCCCGCAAAAAATTAACCCACTAATGCAAGCCCTTCATTTATCAGACTTTGTGCTGCTGGATGTTGAAAAAATCAACGCAGAACTCGGGGAAAAGATAGTGGCAATTGATGCCCTTGGAAAACAAAAAGGCTTTCTTGTAGTCGGAGAAGAAACAGACAAGGAAACGCTGTCACAAGTAATAAAGGGAACCGCAGTACAAAAATTTGAGGAAATAAAACGGGAAGAAATCCTTGAAAGGCTTGCTGGAGAGCAAGCAGTGAAAAAGACAGGGAAAACAATAATTGACCTTGATGCCCTGTTCAGCGTGCGCGGTGTCGGCATTGTGGCTTTGGGCTTTATAAAACAGGGCACTGTTAAAAAATTCTCAAAGCTCAAAGTGTATCCCGGCAAAAAAGAAGTGCTTGTAAAGTCAATCCAGGTACACGACAGGGAAAGAGACAGTGCAGAATGCGGAGAACGCGTTGGCCTTGCACTAAAGGGTATTGAGCCAAAGGAGTTCTCGCGCGGCATGGTGCTCGTGGAAGGCGAAGAGTTCACAGAAACAAAACAGTTCACAATAGAATTCAAAAAAAACAAATACTACAAAGGAAAACTTATACATAATAAACAGTTTCATTTGCAGTGCAGGGAACAGGTTACAGGCTGCACCATTAAAAGCCCTGAACCGCTCCTGGTTGAAACCAGCAGGAAAATTGCAGTGAGGAAAGGCGAGCGAGTAACACTCCTCGACATCAACTCAAAACCGAGAGTTGTGGGCAGTGGCAGAATAGGGGGATACATTTAAATTTTGGGAAAGCATAAGAATTGCATGAAATTATTGCATGCGGACATTACAACCATCTCCCTTTTATTGGCCAACCTTGTCACGATCTTTTCTGCTGTCATACAGCACTGGAGCCTGCTTGTCATCCTGTGGACCTACTGGTGCCAGAGTGTGATAATTGGAGTCTTTAACTTTTTCAGGATCCTTAACCTAAAAGACTTCTCAGCCAAGGGCTTCACAATCAACCGCAGGGCAGCGAAGCTCACAGAGCAAACAAAGGTTTTCACCGCAATATTTTTCGCAATCCA